>NZ_BAABEP010000072.1:0-30116 GCF_039540215.1 Streptomyces tremellae | reverse complement strand
TGCCCGCCGCGGGCGTCCTGCCCGTGCCCCCGGCCGCGAGGAGGCCCGCATCGGTGCTCGACCACCACGAGGAGGGCCCCGAGGGGCAGTTCGCGCTGCTGTGACGGCCGCGGGGCCGAACCGTGCGGCCGGGCGCCGGAGTCACCGCCCGGCGCCCGTGCGCGGGGAGGCCGATCGCCGACCGCCGCGCGCTCGAAGCCGGTCGTCGACTGCGGCACGCCGGAAGGGGACCGTCTGCCGCACGTGCCGGGAGGCGGATCGTCGGCTGCGGTGCACGCACGTGCGGGCCGTCGGCTGCCGTGCGCGGGACGGGACCGGTCACCGTCCTTCCTGGGCGGTCCTCACCGTACGGTGCGGCGCTTGGCGGGCGCGAACGCCCGTCGGGCGGCGGCGGGCCGTGGCGGCCGTGCGCGAGCGGGGGCGTCGTCAGACGGTCGACCGGACCGTCGCGACCGTCGCGCGCCGTGCGCGAGCGCGTGCGGGGCGGGGAGGCACGGGCTCGGGCACGGCACGGGAGCGTACGGGGCGCGGGCGGGCGTCGCGGGACGCGGCTACGGGCGCCGCACGGGTGGGCACGGCGGCCGTCCGGCCGCGCGGGGACGCGGCGGCCCGGACGGATACGCCTGTCCTGCCGTTCCGGGGCGGCGGGCCCGGACAGGCGCGAACGCTCAGTCGCGGTTGCCGAACAGGGAGCGCCGCAGCCGGCGCAGCGGAGCGAACAACGAGACCCTGGCACTCCTGCGCTGAGGGGTGCGCGTGTGGTCGCGCGTGGTGAGTTCCCGCATCAGCAGCGTCGCCTCAGCCGCCTCACTCTGGGACACGACGGGACCGCCGAGCACCGCGAGGTGGCGGTCGAGACGCGAACTGGTCGCGCTCGTCCCGCACGTGATCGCAGGGACTCGCGCCCTGCTGTGCGCCGTTATCTGCTTCATCTCACTCCCCACCCGTACGACTGGGCCCGGCCCCGGGCAGATTAACCCTATCGCTACGCCACGACACCCGGGTATCCCCGCCCCCGGGATCAACCGCACTCGTAAGTGTTGCGCTGTTCCGAATATTTCAGGGCGAGTTGGACACTTCGCCCGCCAACTCCCTTGCCAGATGTCCGGTTCATTCCGTTACGCGCGAGAACCGCCCCTCCTATCTTCCCCCGGAACGGTCTCCGTCACGCCTGCCGGGCGCCGCCGGAGCGCCCCGCCCGGGGCCTCGCGGGCCACCGGACGGGGCGGGGGTCAGGACGCGGCGGCGGTGAAGACCGGCAGGTAGCCGCCGGACTGGCCGGCGGCCGTGGGGTGGTACGACTCCTCGATGTCCAGGACGTTCACGCTGTGCAGCCAGACGGTGCCCGCGGCGCAGATCTCGTGCCCGGTGAACGCCTGGGTGACGTCGGCGAAGGTGAAGCCGTGGTCCGCGGCGCGCTTGGCGGTGACGGAGTTGATGTGGTCGGCGGCGTTGTTGATCGCGGAGCGCTTCGCCTCGCTGAGGCCCACGACGCAGGAGCCGTTGAGCGCGTAGAAGCGCGGGTAGCCGAGGACGACGACGTGTGCGTTCGGGGCCTTGGCGCGGATGTCGCCGTAGAGGGTGTCCAGTGCGCCGGGGAGCGTGTTGTCGATATAGCTGTTGGCGGTGGCGATGCCGCTGAGGCAGGTGGCCTCCGACTTGAGGACACATGTCGTCATGACGTCGGAGAATCCGGCGTCGTTGCCGCCGATGGTGATCGAGACCAGGTCGGTCGCGGAGCTGAGGGCCGTGAGCTGACTGGACTCGACATCACCCGTTCGAGCGCCCGAGCAGGCGACGAAGTTGAAGGTGGCGGGGGCGTGGGCGGCGGCCCACAGGGCGGGATAGCCGGCCGAGCTGCGCTTGCAGTCGCCGCTCGCGCTGTCGTAGCTGCCCGAGCCGAGACCCGAGGAGTACGAGTCCCCGAGCGCGACGTAGTCGGTGCCCGCGGCGGGCGCGGCCTGCGCCGCCGCGGCCGTGGAGAGGGAGAGCGCGAGGCCCGCTGCGAGCGCGGACACGAGGGCGCCGAGTCTGCGCCGGCGGGGGCGCGGCGCCCGGCCGGGGGCCGCGGCGGAGGGTGCGCCGGAGGAGAGCGAGATGGAACGGGACAGTTTCATGGAACCTCCCCTAACAGTTCTGACCGCCACTCAGCGGTGTGCGGCCGTCAACTGTCGTACCAGCGGACCCCCTCCATCGGAAGTGGCCATGACAGCGATATGTCGGTTCGCCGACCTGTCGCCCAACGCGCCCGCGCACGGACACGCCACGTACGGGGCACATGGCACGCGCGTACGGCGAGCACGGCGCACACGGCACCCGTGCACGGCGAGCACGGGGCGCGCGCACGGGGCGCACAACGAGCACGGAAAGGGGCCCGCGAAAACACCTTCGGGAAAACCGCCGGCGACTTCCGGCGACCACTGGGGCGGAAGAAAACCAGTGGGACGGAACGCGACGTGCAAACACCCGGCGGGGAAGGGCCAATACACCGAAAGGCAAGGCCCGTTACCCGGTCTTGCCCTACAGTCCCTTTCGTCAATATCGTCGTACATCACCCGCATCGGTCCTTGACGCATACCGGCAAAAGGGGAGGGCTCGAAAGGCCGGAGGGACCGAGGCGGAGCGCGGTAGGGGGGTGCCGCACCCGGTGTCCGCGACAGGCGTCGCGCCTGCGCGGACGGCGCCGAGTCGCGGCTGCGCGCGGCCAGTTGGACCAACTCAGCAGGGTGCGCGGAGTCCGCTGCCGCCTGCCCGGCCCGAGAGCCCCCCTTTCGAACCGGAAACCCAGCCGGACCGCCCGGGGACGGGCGGCCCGCCGGACGAGAGGGAATTGCATCGTGAGCTCCATTCTGCGCCCGGTGGTCACGGACCTCGACGGGTCGGCACAGCCTCACAGGGGCGCCGGGGAGTACCGGCCGATCTCGTCCCATCTCGCGATCGCGCCACCGGTCAGCGTGGTCATTCCGGCGATGAACGAGGCGGAGAACCTTCCGTATGTGTTCAAGACACTTCCCGGCTGGATTCACGAGGTCGTCCTCGTCGACGGCGACTCCACCGACGACACCGTGGCGGTGGCCGAGCGGCTGTGGCCGGGCGTCACGGTCGTACGGCAGCGGGGCAAGGGCAAGGGCGACGCCCTGATCAGCGGCTTCGCGGCCTGTACGGGCGACATCATCGTGATGGTCGACGCGGACGGCTCCGCCGACGGCCAGGAGATCGTCAGCTATGTCTCCGCACTCGTCTCGGGCGCCGACTTCGCCAAGGGGTCCCGCTTCGCCAACGGCGGCGGCACGGACGACATGACCCTGGTACGAAGACTCGGCAACCGCGTCCTGTGCGCGGCGGTCAACGCCAAGTTCGGGGCGCGGTACACCGACCTCTGCTACGGCTACAACGCGTTCTGGCGCCACTGCCTCGACGCCGTCACCCTGGACTGCACCGGCTTCGAGGTCGAGACCCTGATGAACATACGGGTCGTCAAGGCGGGCCTGAAGGTGCAGGAGATACCGAGCCACGAGTACGGGCGCATCCACGGCGTCTCCAACCTGCGCGCCGTCAGGGACGGCCTGCGCGTGCTCGGGGTCATCGTGAAGGAGAAGGGGGTACCGCGCTCGGGCCGCCGCTGGACCGGGCGCCCCGGCGCGTTCGGCGGCGCCCCCGCCGGCCGTACCCCCCTCGGCCGGGCGCCGCTCGGCGGGGAGGTACTCGGCGAGAAGGTGCTCGGCGGGGAGGCGCCGTGAGCGGGGACGTGCGGGCGTACTCGGTGGTGATCTGCGTCTACACCGAGGAGCGCTGGAGCGACATCCTCGCCGCGGTCGACTCGTCGCGCGGGCAGTCGCTCGCACCGTTGGAGACGCTGGTCGTGGTGGACCACGACGAGGCGCTGCGGGCGCGGCTCGCGGCGGTGTTCGCCGCGGCCGAGGGGGTGCGGGTGCTCACCAACGCCGGGCCGCGCGGCCTGTCGTCGGGGCGCAACACCGGTGTGGCGGCGGCGCGCGGGGAGATCGTCGCGTTCCTCGACGACGACGCCGTCGCGGAACCCGACTGGCTGCGGCACTTCGACGCCGCGTACGACGACGAGCGGGTCATCGCGGTCGGCGGCCGCACGCTGCCCGTCTGGGCGTCGGGGCGGCGGCCCGCCTGGTTCCCCGAGGAGTTCGACTGGGTGGTGGGCGCCACGTACCGGGGCCTGCCCGAGGGGCGTGTGCGGGTGCGCAACGTGCTCGGCGGCAACGCGTCGTTCCGGCGCACGGCGTTCGACGCGGCCGGCGGGTTCGCCACCGGCATCGGCCGCGACGGCGGCAGACGGCCCCTCGGCTGCGAGGAGACCGAGCTGTGCATCCGCCTGGCGCGCGCCGTGCCCGGCGCGGCGATCCTCATCGACGACCGCTCGGTCATCCACCACAAGGTGCCGCCCGCGCGGGAGCGGTTCGCGTACTTCAGGGCGCGCGCGTACGCGGAGGGCCTGTCCAAGGCGCTGGTGGCGCGCAGCGTCGGCGCCGCCAAGGGCCTTGAGTCCGAGCGCCGTTACGTGACCCGCGCGCTGCCCGCCGGGGTGGCGAGGGGCCTGTGCGACGCGGCGCGCGGGCGGCCGGGCGGGGTGGGCCGGGCGGCGGCGATCCTCGTCGGCGTGCTGACGACGGCGTGCGGTTACGCCGTGGGCCTGGCCCGCTCCAGAGGCGGCACGGCGGCCTTCTCCCACGGGCCGGCCGGCCCCCGGGAGCGGGCCGCCGCCGTGCCCGGCGGCGGGGCGGGGGCGGCGTGACGGGCCGGGGGCCGCGGGAGGCGGCCGTGCCGGTCCTGATGTACCACGCGGTGGCGCACGAGCCGTCCCCCGCGGCGCGTGCCCTCTCCGTCGCGCCCGGGGCGTTCGCCGAGCAGATGGCGGTGCTGCACGAGCGGGGCAGGACGCCGCTCACCGCGGCGGCGCTCGGCGAGGCGTGGCGGCGGGGCGGCGCGCTGCCGCCCCGCCCGGTGCTGATCACCTTCGACGACGGGTACGCGGGCGTGCACCGGCACGCCCTGCCCGTCCTGGCCGCGCGTGGCTTCGCCGCGACGCTGTTCGTGACGACGGGCTGGCTGCGCGGCACCCCCGGGGCGCGCGGTGCCCCCGACACGATGCTCGACTGGGGCCAGGTGCGGGAACTCGCCGCCGCGGGCGTCGAGATCGGCGGGCACAGCCACACCCACCCGCAGCTCGACCAGCTGGCCGAGGCGCCCCTGCGGGACGAGGTCGAGCGCTGCCGCGACATCACGGCACGGGAGACGGGAACCCCGCCTGCCTCCTTCGCGTACCCCTTCGGCTATGCGGACCGGCGGGTGCGGCGCGCCGTCCGGGAGGCGGGCTTCGCCCAGTCGCTCGCGGTGCGCAACGCCCTGGCCCGCCGGGGCCAGGGCCCGTACGCCCTGGCCCGCCTGACGGTACGCAGGACGACGACCACCGAGCAGTTCGCCCGGCTGGTGGAGGGAGAGGGCATCGCCGGGAGCTACGCCGCCGACCGCGCCCTGACCAAGGCGTACGCCCTGACCCGCAGAACCCGCGCGGCGGCCCGCAGGGCCACCGGGAGGATGTAGGCCGGGGCGTGGCCGGCCGGCGCGGCCGGGGGGGGGTGCACGGCCGCAGCGTGCGCGGGCGGCGCAAGCGGGCGCGGGCTAGCGGCGCGCCGGGACGCGCGCGAGCAGTGCGCCCGGTCCCGCGCGGGCAGGGCGTGCGGGCTCACGGCCTGCGCGCGGGCGGCGGTCCGGTACTACGCCTCCCGCCCGTAGGCCGCGCGCAGGGCGTCGGTCGCGGCCACGCGGGCCTCGTCCTCGGTGAGGCCCAGGCGGCGGGCGCGCTCGGCGAAGGCGGCGGCGGCGCGTGCGGTCTCGTGCGCGGCCGCGTCCCCGGCGGCCGCGACGAACGTGCCGTTGCGGCCGCGCGTCTCGATCACCCCGTCCGCCTCCAGCGCGCGGTACGCCTTCGCCACGGTGTTGGCGGCGAGCCCGAGGTCCGCGGCGAGGCCGCGCACGGTGGGCAGCCGGTAGCCGACCGGCAGGGACCCGTCCCTGGCCCGGTCCGCGATCTGGGACCGCACCTGCTCGTAGGGTGCGGGCCCGCTCTCGGGGTCGATCTCGATCTGCAGCGTCACGCCCCGATTCTCCCCCGCGCGCCCGGCCGCCGGGAAATGCCGCGCGGCCCGCCGCCGCGCGCGTACGGTCTGCCACCATGGCGCTTCTCGTACGCGAACTCGGCCCCGGCGACCCGCAGGACGCCGCGGCGGCGGTCAAGGCCCGGCTCGCCGCGCCGCCTTACCTGGTGCTCACCCCCGTCCGCTGGGCCTGAGGGCCACGGCGCGCACGGGGCTGCCGGGGGTGCGGGCGATGCTGTCGCCGTCCTCGTGCCCGTGCACGACGAACCGCTTCCCCGCGCGGTACGCGTCGAGCGCGTCCGCGCAGTAGGCCACGAGCCCCTCGGGCAGGGCCTCCGCCGCGGCGAGCGGATGCCAGGACAGGCCCGCGCACTTGTCCGGCTCCCGGTTGTACGGCTCGGCGCCCGCCGGCAGGTCCGCCTCGAAGAACCAGCCGATGCGCGGCTGCCCGCCGGGCCCCCGGTGCTGCATGACGAGCGCGACCCGGACGTCCTCGGGCGCGAGGCGCAGCCCTGTCTCCTCGTACGTCTCGCGCAGCACGGCCGCGCGCACGTCCTCACCGTCCTCCACATGTCCCGAGGGCGCGTGCAGCAGGCCGTCGGCGTAGCCGGTGCCGGCCCTGCGGGCGAGGAGCACGTCGCCGTCCCTGCGCAGGAAGAGGTGGACGTCGACGACCGCGCGGTGCCGTCCGGTGGAGGCCGCGCCGCCGAGCACCGCGTAGCGCTCGTCGTCCACCGCGCGACCCCACAGCGCGGTCTCGGCGGAGAGCGGGAAGTGCTGTACCCGCTCCACCAACGGACCGAGGGCCGCGACGACGCGTTCGTGCGGCAGGCCCGCGCCGCGCCAGACGCCCTCCACGAGGACCAGCCGGCCGCCCGGCCGCAGCAGCGCGGCCCAGCGGCGCAGCGCGGCCTCGGGGTCGGGCATCGCCCACAACAGGTGTCTCACCAGCACCACGTCGAACGCGCCTGCGGGGACCGGTGGCGCGGCGGCGTCCCCGACCAGGACCCGCGCGCCGGTGCCCGCGAGTTTGGCCCGCGCACGCCCTGCCATGCGCGGCGACAGGTCGACGGCGGTGACGCGGTGCCCGCGCTCGGCGGCGAGCAGCGCGAGCGAGCCGGTGCCGCAGCCGAGGTCGAGCACGTCGGCGGGCGCGGCGGGCAGCCATGCGGGGAGCTTCGCGGCCCAGGCGGCCCGCACCGCCGGGTCGCGCAACCCATGATCGGGCTCCCGGTCGAAGGTGTCGGCCTCGGCGTCCCAGTCGATGATGGTCATGCCCCGATGGTGGCGGACCCCACTGACAACGGGGGCACGCCGGCGCTCACGCCGCCAGGGTGCCCGGGCGGATGGCTGTGGGGCCGAAGCGGGCGCGTACGCGGTCCGCGGTCTCCTCCAGGCGGCGGGCGCGCTCGTCGGTGGGGTCGAAGGTGAGCTGGCGGGTGGCGCGTTCGGCGGGGACGAGGGCCTCGGCGCGCAGCGAGAGGGCGCGTACCCGGGCGCGCTGGAGGCCGAGCCGTTCGTGCATCCGGTACGCGGCGGCGGTGAGCGCGGGGGTGTGGGCGGTCGCCTCGGGGAGGGTCCTGGTGCGCGGGGTGGCCGAGCCGTCCGCGTAGCGCACCACCAGGGTCAGCGCGCGGCACGCCTGGCCGCGGTCGCGCAGCCCCGCGCCCAGTTCCCCGGCCGCGGACAGCAGGGCGCCGCGGTGGGCGCCGTGGTCCAGCTCGTCGCGGGCGAAGGCGCGTTCCGCCGCGAGCACGGTGGCGCCCGCGTCCGGGACCACGGCCGTGCGGTCGATGCCGTGCGCCTTCTCGTACACCTCGCGCCCCGCCCGTACGCCGAGGAGCCGCTGGAGGGTGGCGAGCGGGACGGCCGCCGCCTTGCCCACGGTGTCGAGGCCGTAGCCGCGCGGGGTGCGGGCCGTCGCGGCGCCGACGCCCGGCAGCGCGCCGACCGGGCGGGGCGCGAGGAACGCGGCGGCGCCGCGCGCGCCGTCCGCCACCGCGACCGTCTCGCCATGGGCGGCCAGGCGCGCGGCCATGCGGGCGAGCAGCGGGGTGGCGGCGACGCCGAGTGCGCAGTCGGCGCCCGCGTACGCGAGCGCGCGCACCCGCAGCACCGAGGCGAGATGGGCCGCGTCCTGGCCGAAGTACCGCTCGGCGCCCGCGACGTCGACCAGCGCGGTGTCCGGCGGCAGCGCCTGGACCACCGGACTGATGCCGCGGGCCACGCCCAGCAGGTCGGGCAGTGCCGCGCCGTCGCGCAGCCGTACGCAGATGATCATCCGGCGCTCCCGGGGCTCGAATGCCACAGCTTCCTTCCCGTGCCAGGGCCTTCGCCCGCCGGGCGGAGGTCGGCCCAGGGGTTCATCCGGTAGCCGGTGGGGAGGTGGATGCGGCGGTCGCCGCCCGGGGTGCCCCGGCCGTCGGGCGGGCCGCCCGGCCCCTCGCCGCTCCCCACGTCCCCTGCGCCCCGGGCGCCACCGCCCGCGGCCAGCGCCGCCGCGACCGCTTCGAGGCCCTCGCGCTCGCGGAGTTCCGCGAGCTCCGCGAGGTTCCAGGCGCGCGCGCCCACCACGCTCAGGCTGCGCTGCCCGCGCCGCTGCACCACCCCGCGCACCAGCAGCAGCCAGGAGTGGAAGACGGTATGGGCGCACGCCTCGTGCGAATCGTCGAAGAAGGCCAGGTCCACCAGGCCCGTACCGTCGTCGAGCGTGGTGAAGACGACCCGCCTGCCGGAGCGGATCGGCGGTGTCTGGGTGGCCACCTTGGCGCCCGCGACCAGCACCGTCGTGCCGTGCGGCACGTCGCGCAGCCGCTTCGCGCCGCACACCCCGAGCTCGGTGAGGAAGGCGTGGTGGTCGTCCATCAGGTTCCTGGACGCGTCCATGGACAGCACGCCGAGCTCGGCGCTGAGCCGCTCCGTGTCGTCCAGGTCGGGCAGGCCGACCGCCGCGGTCCTGTGCCCCTCCCCCAGCGGCAGCTGCGCGCCGGCCCCGCCCCTGCGGACACCCCTGCCGCGCTGGGCCGCGCCCAGTTCGGAAAGGTGCAGCAGCAGGTCGCGCCTGTTGGCGCCGAACGCGTCCAACGCGCCGACCTGCGCGAGCCGTTCGGCCACCGGCCGGCCGGGGCGCGCACGCTGCCAGAAGTCGAGCAGCGAGGTGTACGGCTGCCCCGCCTCGACGCGCTCGCTCTCCGCCTCGCTGATGCCGTGCACGTCGCTGAGCGCGAGCCGCAGGCCCCAGCGCCCCGCCACGGGCCCCTTCTCGGACACCAGTTCGATTCGATGGGTGACCGCGGACCTGTTCACGTCGAGCGGCAGCAGCGGCACCCCGCGCCGCCGCGCGTCCGCGAGCAGCAGCCGCTTCGGGTACATCCCGGGGTCGTGGGTGAGCAGCCCCGCGTAGAAGGCCGCGGGATGGTGCGCCTTCAGCCATGCCGACTGGTACGTCGGCACCGCGAACGCGACCGCGTGCGCCTTGCAGAAGCCGTACGAGCCGAACGCCTCGACGATCCCCCAGGCGCGCGCGACGGTCTCGGGGCCGTACCCCCGCGCGGCGGTGGTCCGTTCGAACCAGGCGCGGATCGTGCCCTGCGAGCCGGGGTCCGAGAGGCCGCGCCGCACCCGGTCGGCCTCCTCAAGGCCGCAGCCGGTCATGATGTCGAGCATCCTGATGATCTGCTCGTGGAAGACGACGACGCCGTAGGTCTCCTCCAGCGCGCCCCGCAGGTCGTCGTGCGGGTAGCGCACGGGCGCCCTGCCGTGCCGCGCCTCGATGAAGGGCCGCACCATGTCGGCGGCGACGGGCCCCGGACGGAACAGCGAGATGTCCACGACCAGGTCGTGGAAGGTGGCCGGCTGGAGCCTGCCGACCAGGTCGCGCTGGCCGGGCGACTCGATCTGGAAACAGCCGAGCGTCTCGGCCGAGCGGATCAGCCGGTAGGTCTCCGGGTCGCCCTCCGGCACCTGCGCGGGATCGTCGAGGTCGACCTCCTCGCCGGTGGCGCGGCGGATCTCGGCGACGGCGTGGGCCATCGCCGACTGCATCCGCACGCCGAGCACGTCCAGCTTGAGCAGGCCGAGGTCCTCGACGTCCTCCTTGTCGAACTGGGACATCGGGAAGTTCTCGCCGCTGGTCGGCACGACCGGGGTGCGGCGCAGCAGCGAGGCGTCGGAGAGCAGCACGCCGCAGGGGTGCATGGCGACGCCCCGGGGCAGCGCGTCCAGCGCCTCCACCAGCTCCCAGAACCTGCCGTAACGTTTCTGCTCCTGTGCGAGGCCCGCCAGCTCGGGCAGCTCTGCGAGCGCGGCCCGCGCGTCCCTCGCCCGGATGTGCGGGAACGCCTTGGCGATCCGGTCGATCTCGGCCGGGTCCATCGAGAGCGCGGCGCCGACGTCCCGCACGGCGTGCCGCACCCGGTACGTCTCCGGCATGGCGACGGCGGCGACCCTGCGGGGCCCGAAGCGGCCGAGGATCGCGCGGTAGACCTCAAGGCGGCGCGCGGACTCCACGTCGATGTCGATGTCGGGCAGGCCGGGGCGGCGGGTGGAGAGGAACCGCTCCATCAGCAGGCCGTGCTCGACCGGGTCGGCGGGGGCCATCCCCAGCAGGTGGTTGACGAGCGAACCGGCGCCCGAGCCGCGCGCCGCGACCCGGATGCCCATCCCCCTGATGTCGTCGCACACCCCGGCGACGGTGAGGAAGTACGAGGCGAAGCCGAACGCGTCGATCGTGCGCAGCTCCGCGTCCAGCCGCCGCCAGTAGTCGCGGTGGTCGGGCCGCAGGTCGTAGCCGCGCGCGACCATCCCCGCGGCGGCGCGCGAGCGCAGCACCCTGGCGGCGGTCCTGCGCTCGGCGCCGACCAGGCGGGGCTCGGGGAAGTGCACGTTGTGCGCGCCGAACCCCCGGGCCATGTCGATCACACCGATGTCGTCCGCCGGGTCGACGCGGCAGGCGTCGGCGGTGCGCTCGGTCAGTTCGAGCAGCCGCACCGCGGTGTCGCGCCCGAGCCCCGCGGCCTCGGCCACCCGCAGGGCGGTACGCGCCATCTCCGCCGCGCCCTTCAGCCAGCGCTCGCCCGTGTCGAGCCCCTTGCGCGGGTCGACGGGGACGAGGCGGCGGGCCGCGTCGAGCACGTCGGCGACCGGGCCTGAGCCGGGGTCCGCGTACCGCACGGCGTTGCCGAGCACGGCGGGCACGCCCTGCTCGACGGCGAAGCCGAGGGTGCGGGCGGCGTGGCGCAGCGAGCCGGGGCCCGTACCGGTGCGGCCGTGGTGCACGACCTCGAGGCGCAGCTGGCCGCCGTACGCCTCCCGCCAGGGCGCGAGCAGTCCGGCCGCGCGGTCGGGCCGGCCCGCGGCGAGGGCGCGGCCGACCTCGGAGTCCGGACCGAGGAGCACGGTGAGGGCGTCGCCGTGGTTGTCCTCCCAGCCGAGCTGGGGGGACGCGCCCCCGGAGGCGTGCGCGGTGGAGACAAGACGGCACAGGTCGGCCCAGCCGGCCGCGCCGTCGCGGGCGAGGAAGACGGCGCGGGGTGCCGACTCGTCGACAAAGGCACCGCCGCGCACCGGCCCCGCGCGCCGGCGCGCCGCGGCCTCGCCGGCCCCCTCGGGCCGCCCGCCCGCGCCCACCGGCGCCACCGCGAGGTCCGCGCCGAACAGCGGGCGCACCCCCGCCGCCTCGCACGCCTTGGCGAACCTGACGGCGCCCGCGAGGGTGTCGCGGTCGGTCAGGGCGAGCGCGTCGAGGCCGCGCTCCGCGGCGCTCCCGGCCAGCGCCGCCGGGTGGGACGCGCCGTAGCGCAGGGAGAACCCGGAGGCGGTGTGCAGATGCGTGAACACCGACGCTTCCACCTCCACCTCCCTGACCCTCGTGTCACCACCCCCACGCGTCCCACCATAACCAGTTTCGAACGCTCGTGCGAACGATGTGGAAGGGTGCCCACGGAGGGGCCAGGCCACCGCCCGACCAGCCATTCAGCCCTCCCCACCTGGGCGTGGGGCGGGAGCGGGCCCACGGTGGAGACATGGCGTTCATGGACGAGGTCAGGACGGCCGTCACCCCCAGGGCCGCGCTGCTGGTGTTCGGCACGCTCGCGCTCCAGCTGCTGTTCATCGCGTCGTACGTGGGCGCGCTGCACCACCCGGAGCCGACGGACGTGAAGGTCGCGGTGGTGGCGCCCGGCGGCGCCGCGGACCAGGCGGCGGCACGGCTGCGGCAGCTCCCCGGCGGCCCGCTCTCGCCCCGGGTGCTGCCCGACGAGGCGGCGGCGCGGCGGCAGCTGCTCAACCGGGACGTCGACGCGGCACTGCTCGTCGACCCGCGCGGGTCCACCGACACCCTGCTGGTCGCCTCGGGACAGGGAACGGCGGAGACCAACGCGCTGCTGAACGTCTTCGGCCAGGCCGAACAGCGGCAGCAGCGCACCCTGCGGCCCGTGGACGTGGCCCCCGCCTCGCCGCGGGACGCGGAAGGGCTCTCGTCGTTCTACCTGGTCGTCGGCTGGTGCGTGGGCGGCTACCTGTGCGCCGCGATCCTCGCGGTCAGCGCGGGCGCCCGCCCCGCGAACCGCGCGCGGGCGCTGATCCGGCTCGCGACGACCGCGCTCTACGCGATCGCGGGCGGCCTGCTCGGCGCGGTGATCACGGGCCCGGTCCTGGGGGCGCTGCCGGGCAGCGTCTGGGCGCTGTGGGGCCTCGGCGCCCTGACGGTCTTCGCGGTGGGCGCGGCGACGCTGGCCTTCCAGACGATCTTCGGGGTGATCGGCATCGGCGTCGCGATCCTGGTGGTCGTCATCGGTGGCAACCCGAGCGCGGGCGGCGCCTTCCCGCTGCCGCTGCTGCCGGACTTCTGGCGGGCTATCGGCCCGGCGCTGCCGGTGGGCGCGAGCACCTGGACGGCCCGCTCGATCGCGTACTTCCGGGGCAACGCGGTGACCGGCCCGCTGCTCGTGCTCTCCGCGTGGGCGCTCGGCGGCATCGTGGTGAGCCTGGCGGCGGCGGGCCTGCGCGGCGGGCGCCGCAGGGCTGCGGAGCCCCCCGCGCCCCGGCCCTCGGCGGCGCCGTGACGCGGGGGCCGTGGCGCGGGAAGCGCGCGCCGGGTCAGCACATGACGGAGTCGACCCGGGTGGAGTTGTAGGAGCAGGTGTCCACCTTGGCCCCGGTGGACTTCTTCAGCGTCGCCGTGTCCTTGTCGTTGTTCCAGACGTAGGCGGAGCGGCCCTGGTACCGGTTGGCCGCCGTGTTGGTGCCCTTGCCGGTGTGCACGGTGACCGTCTTGCCCTTGCCGAGCGTGTACGCGCCGAAGGTGTACGTGTGGCGCGACGCGTCGGTCAGCGTCCAGCCCTTGAGGCTGACCGACGCGGACGTGGTGTTGCGGATCTGCACGTACTCGGCGTTGAGGCTGGCGTTCGAGCCGTGGTCCGCGCCCGGGCTGTCGTAGTAGATCCTGTACAGGTGCACGGAGCCTGCGGCCGCCTGCGCCTGCGCGGGCAGCAGCGCCACCCCCGCGGCCACGGAGACCGCAGCGGCGGCGGACAGGGTACGGACACGGAACATCAGGGACCCCCCACGGGTACTCCGGGCGTCTCGAACACGCCCGGCGGAAAAGCAGATTAAGTGCACATCAGGCTTCTCCGACCCCCGGTTACAGAATCGGGACATCTCCCCGGCGCGCCCACCGCCGCCCGCGCCGGCCGCCGACGGGAGCACGGCCGGGGGCCGGGCCGGGGATCCGCGTCCCCGACCCGGCCCCCGGGTCGTGTCCTTACCGTGTCACGCTGTCCGTCCCGCTCTTTGCCCCGCTGTTCGTCCTGCTGTGCCTGCGGGGCGTGTGCGCGACCGGTTCAGCCGATCTCGGCGCCGAAGGCCGAGAGCGCCGCGGGCACCGGCTGGAAGAACGTCTCCCCGCCGGAGGTGCAGTCGCCGCTGCCGCCCGACGTCAGCCCGATCGCGGTGCTGCCCGAGAACAGCGAGCCGCCGCTGTCGCCCGGCTCCGCGCAGACGTCGGTCTGGATCAGACCGTTGACGACGTCGCCGTTGCCGTAGTTGACGGTGGCGTCGAGCCCGGTCACCGTGCCGTCGTGGACGTGGGTGGTCGAGCCGCTGCGCGACACCTCCATCCCGACCGTCGCGTCACCGGCGCCGGTGATCTTCTGGGTGGACCCGTCGTACAGGTCGACCTCGCTCGGGTGGGGGGTGTCGGGGGACGCGTACTTCACGAGCCCGTAGTCGTGGCCGGGGAACTCGGAGCCGGCGTTGGAGCCGAGCTCGTTGCCCTGCCCGTCCGTCCAGTCGGTGATCTCGCTGGTGCAGTGACCCGCCGTCAGGAAGTACGGCTCACCGTCCTTGACCACGTTGAAGCCGAGCGAGCAGCGGCCGCCCGACCCCTCGATCGCGTCGCCGCCCGCGATGAACGGCTTGAACTCCCCGGCGGAACGCTTCAGCTCCGCCTTGCCGCCGAGGTCCTTGACCGCGTCCGTCAGTCTGGCGAGCGCGCTGCCGGTGACGGTGCGGTCGGCCGTGACGACCACCTTGTTGGTCCTCGGGTCGATCGCCCAGGCCGTGCCCGCGACGGACGACGCCGTGCCGGACACCGTCTTCGCCGCGGCGTGCAGGTCGCTCAGCGAGTTCGTGACGACCTTGGCGCGACCGCCCGCCTGCCGCACGGTGTCCGCGGCGTCGCCGTTGAGGACGTTGACGACGAGCGCCTTGGTCTTCGTGTCGTAGTACGAGCCCGCCGTGTCCCGCGAGCCGAGGTCCTTGCTGAGGGACGACGAGAGCTTTCCGGCCGCCACCGGGGTGAGCGCCTTCACCGTGTAACCGGGCGTTCCCTCGCTGGCGTTCGCACTCTGAAACGTGATGCCCGTCATCACCAGGGCTATCGCGGCGCCTCCCGCGACCGCCGCGCGCTTGCTGGCTATGCGGCGGCGCTGACCGTTCTTCATCTATGAACCTCCTGTGGGGACCGCGCCGGGAGCATGTGGGGTGCCCCGGCGCGGAAGGATGTGGCCGCCCACTATGGCGAAACTCGCGAGTAGCACACAACCCCCCGCAGGCGGTCTCGTCTGTGAACTTGCTGTGTCGCGGACCACACGGCGCGCGGCGCGGCGCACGCCCGGCCCGGCCGGCCGGGATTCCGGTTCGCGAACGCCCTGATGGCCGCGGCGGGTTCGGGTCCCGCGTGCCGACCATGGCGGAAATCGCGCTGTGCCCTCCGCGTCCGCGGGGACCTGAGGTGTGCCGCGTCCGGTCCTGAGGGCGGCTCCCCGGATGCGGTCCATACCATTCCGGTTCCGCGGTCCGACGCTCCGGTCACGGGCCTGTGAGGTCCCGCGACCCGCACGCCCGCGCCCGAGGACTTTTCCCGGCCCCGCCGTCCGCCGCAGGCGCGCGCGGGCCTCCCGGCCGCCGTTCTGCCGCTTCTCCCCCTCGCCCCGACCGGTCGGGGCGCCGCACCACGCCCCGGCGGCTGCCCCCGCCAGACCCTCTTCCCGACCGGTCAGCAGCCGCAGTCGCAGCAGTCGCACCCGTCACAGCAGTCGCAGTCGGAACAGCACTGGCAGCACTGGCAGCAGTCGCCGCACCCTGAGCAGTCGCAGTCCGAGCAGTCCTCGTTGCGGCAGAGGCCCTCGCGCCTGCGACCCGACCAGGGCCCCTCGAACTCCTCGGCGCAGCAGGCACGGCAGGTGCAGCACAGCCCCGTGAGCACCGCGCAGCCCGCGAGCATCCCGCGCCTGCCGGACGGGCGCGGTCCCCCGGGGCCCTCGGGGGCGTCCGGGGCATACGGGGTCCTCGGGTCGTGCGGCGCTTCCGGCCCCGCCACGGCCGCGCGGTGCGCGCAGCCGGCCGCGCCGAACGCGCGGTCCACCGCCACCCCCGGCTCGTGCGCGAGCAGGGCGTGTACGAGGCGGCTGTCCGCGAACTCGGCGTCCCGCAGGGCCAGTCGGATGCCGCACACCGCGTCGTCCGCGAGCCTGCGGGCCTCCGCGCGCGGGGTGCGGGTCGCGGTGAGCGGGTTCCAGGCGCCCGCCGCCGCGTCGGCCGCCTGGTCCTCCACCGCGTCGAGGAGGTGGGCGAGGCGCCCGAACAGCCTGCCCGCCTCGGCGAGCGGCGCCCGGTTGCCAGGCCGCCCGGCGAGCACCGCGGTGTGCGCGAACGCGGCGGCCGTCGCCGTCTCGGTGGGCTCCGTGACCGCGAGCAGCGCGGGGACCCCGGTCCCCGCTGCCGCCTCGACCTCCGCCTGCCGGGCCGCGGCCCCGACGAGCACGTCCGTGTCGAAGCCGAGTTCCGCGCCGGTCCGCGCGCCCGCGAGAACCCAGCTCGCCGCGGCCCTGCGCGCCACCGCGGTGACCGGGCGGCGGCGCAGCGCGCCGTCGCCGTCGTCGGCGTGGTCCCGTATCTTCGCCGACGCGAGGACGAGCGAGACGGCGGCGGCGAGCCGCGGGCCCTCGCCCCGCGCGACCGCGGCGGTGCGCATGCCGCGCAGCGGGCAAGGACCCGCCGTGCGGCGGGCCTCCGGCGGGCGCGGCGCCTGTGCCTCCGTCAGGACCGAGACGATCAGGCCGTCGTAGTGGGTGGCCGCCCGCGCCAGCTGGCCGTGGCCGGCGCGGAGCGCCAGGCAGAGTCCGCACAGATGTGCCAGCCACTCGGCCCTGAGGTCGCCCGCGAGCCGGTGGGCGCAGGGTCTGATGATTCCGAACACGACCGTCTCCCCCGTGAGTCCGTGTACCGGCCCCTGTCCCGCGCGGGCCGGCGTGCGGATCGCATCGTATCGACGGATCGCTCATGTGTACGCCTGATACATCACCCGTCCGGCCGGAAATTCATATTTCGTGCTCATACATCCGCCGCGTCGGGGAAGAACGCTGACGAACCGCCATATCCTGTGTGCCAGTAGCGTCACGAATCAACTGCACGGCGGCTGTCCCCTTGGCGCGGAATCCGCATGATGGACGACCATAGAGGGGATGCGGAACCACAAGTGACCGCGGTGAAAGGAGGCGTCCATGGGATCGGTGCGCAAGGCGAGCGCCTGGCTGGGCCTCGTCGAGGACAATGACGAGCGGTACTACGACGACGAGTACTCCGAAGGTGTCGAGACCGGAAGCGGCGACGCCTGGAAGACCGACCTCCGCCTCCAGGCCCCCGTGGCGGCCGCCGAGGACCACGACCGCAGGATCGCCACCGTCTCCCCCGACAGCTTCCGGGACGCGCGGGCGATCGGCGAGCTGTTCCGCGACGGCGTCCCCGTCATCGTCAACCTGACGGCGATGGAGCCCGCGGACGCGAAGCGGGTGGTGGACTTCGCCGCGGGGCTGATCTTCGGCCTGCGCGGCTCGATCGACCGCGTGGCCAACCGTGTCTTCCTCCTGACCCCCGCCCACACCGAGATCGTCTCGGGCGACGGCGGCAGCCGCGCCCAGGACGGCTTCTTCAACCAGAGCTGAGCAGGGCCGCTCACCGGCACCGCGGCACACCGGAGCACCGCGAGGACGCGGGCCCGCCCGCGGCGCGCGTCAGCGGAAGGCGTCGAGACCGGTGAGCGCCTTGCCCAGCACCAACTGGTGCATCTCCACCGTCCCTTCGTAGGTGAGCACGGACTCCAGATTCGTGGCGTGGCGCATCACCGGGTATTCGAGGGAGATCCCGTTGGCGCCGAGGATCGTCCGTGCGGTGCGGCAGATCCCGATCGCCTCGCGGACGTTGTTCAGCTTGCCGAAACTGACCTGCTCGGGCCTGAGGGTCCCCGCGTCCATCCGCCGCCCGAGGTGGTGCGCGAGCAGGATGCCCTTGTGCAGTTCGAGCGCCATGTCGGCGAGCTTGGCCTGGGTGAGCTGGAAGCCGCCGATGGGCCTGCCGAACTGCTCGCGCTCGCGCGCGTAGCCGAGGGCCGCCTCGAAGCAGGCGCGCGCCGCGCCCATGGCGCCCCACACGATCCCGTACCGCGCCTGGTTCAGACAGCTCAGCGGGGCGCCGAGACCCTGTACCCCGGGCAGCGCCGCGTCGGCGGGCAGCCGTACGCCGTCGAGCACGAGTTCGCTGGTGACCGAGGCGCGCAGCGACCACTTGTGCCTGATCTCCGGCGCGGAGAAGCCCGGCGTGTCCGCCGGCACCAGGAAGCCCCGCACCCCCTCGTCGGTGGCGGCCCAGACGACGGCGACGCCGGCCACGCTGCCGTTGGTGATCCACATCTTGCGCCCTTCGAGTACCCAGTCACCCCCGTCGCGCCTGGCCCGGGTGCGCATCCCGGCCGGGTCGGAGCCGTGGTCGGGCTCCGTGAGGCCGAAGCAGCCGATCGTCTCGCCCGCCGCCATCGGCGGCAGCCAGCGCTCTTTCTGCTCCTCGGACCCGAAGCGGTGGATCGCGTACATCGCGAGCGAGCCCTGCACGGAGACGAGCGAGCGGATGCCGGAGTCCGCGGCCTCGAACTCCAGGCACGCGAGGCCGTACTGCACGGCGCTCGCCCCCGCGCAGCCGTACCCCTCCAGGTGCATGCCGAGGGCGCCGAGGCCGCCGAGCTCACGGGCCAGCTCCCGTACGCCGGGCAGTTCGCCGCGCTCGTACCAGTCGGCCACCTCCGGCAGGATCCGGTCGGCCGACCAGGCCCGCACGGTGTCGCGGACGGCCAGGTCCTCGGGTCCGAGCAGGTCGTCGATACCGATCGGGTCGCCCGGGTCGAACGGCGGGCGTTTCGCGGCGGACGGCTGGGACATGGGCTTACCTCCGGCGGCACCTGGAAACCGGCCGTGCTGGTCACGGCCCGGTGAGGTTACGGGCCCGGGTGGCCGGGCGTCCACAGCGGGCCGCCGCCGGGCGGCCCCGAGGGCCCCGGCGGCCCCGCTCGCCTCACCCGCACCACCGGCCCTCCGGCAGCCGAGCGGCCGGGAAATTCCGAGCGGCCCCCCGGTGAACGAATTCCGAGCGGCGCGCGTATGGGGAGGCCTGCTGCGTGCAGAATAAATAAGAACAAGATCAACTGGATTTCGGGAACCGCACCGGATAAACCGTGATCTGAGACATACTCCACATCACATCGTCATCACAAAGAGACCTGAGCGACCTGTACACACACTCACTCGCTGTAACGTCGATTAGGTGCGTACCGACATCTTTGCCCGCCTCGACCGGGAGCCGGAGCCGCCGAAGATAGAGCCGCCGCGGATGAGCCCCACCCGCACGGCCCTCTTCGGGGCGACGTTGGCGTTCTACGTCGTCATCGTCGCGGCCGTGCTCACCAACTCCTGGCTGGTGGCACTGGACTGGAAGACGATGCTCTTCCGGCCCTACCAGCAGTGGCCCGGGCTGCACGCGTTCCTCGACTACTTCGTGGTCCTCGGGCAGCGCGGTCCCACCGCCGTGATGATCGCCGCCTGGCTCGGCTGGCGGTCCTGGCGGCAGCACACGCTCAGGCCGCTGCTCGTCCTCGGCGCCTCCCTGCTCCTGCTGAACGCCACCGTCGGCGCGGTCAAGCTGGGGCTCGGCAGGCAGGGGCCGCACTACGCGACGCAGATCGGTTCGCCCGAGCTTTTCTCCGGCGGGGACATATTCCCCTCGGGCCACACCGCGAACGCGGTCGTGACCTGGGGCATCCTCGCCTACCTCGCCACCACCCCGCGGACCCGCCGCTATCTCTCCCTCGGCTCGTCCGCCCTCTCCCTCGGTGTCGGCGCGACCACGGTCTACCTCGGCACGCACTGGGTCAGCGACGTGCTGCTCGGCTGGGCAGCCGGGCTGCTGATCCTGCTGGCCATGCCCTGGTTCGAGCCGGTGATCGGCCGCGCGGAGCTGGCGATCTTCGGCGTCCGCGACCGCTGGCGCGCCTACCGCAGAGCGGCGCGACGCGCCCCGGGCGGCGTGCGCCCGGGGCAGCCACCGCTGCGTCCGGCCGCGGGGGACGAGGACGAGCAGCCGCGCAAGCCGGTCGGCGCGGGCCGCGGGCCCGCCGCTCCCCCGGCGTGCCCCTCGGGCGGCACGGGGACGGGGACCCTCGCCCAGTCGAGGACGCACCACCCGGTGCGCTCGGACCACTCCCCGATCACCCCGGCGGGCGGCCGCAGACCCCCGCAGTCCCGGCAGGTCACGGGCGGCTGAGCACCCCGGCGTACGCACACGGCGGGCAGGAAGGCGGCGCGCGGCGCGGACAGATCCGCGGCGCGCGCCGCCTTTCGTGCTGCGTACCGGCCGCGCTCCCGGGCGCGTACGGGGGCGGCCGACATCCGTACGGGCGTCAGCCGCGCCAGCAGCGGGTCACGGTGCCCCCGTCCACCTCGAAGTTCAGCCGGCCCTCGCGGAACTCCAGCGTCACGACGGAACCGGGCGGCAGCGCGCGCACGGTGGTCCAGCCCCGCTCACGCGCCCTGCGCTCGGCGGCCCCCGCGTCGAGGCCCACATAGGTCTCGGGGGCGTCGTCCTGGCCCTGCGGCGATCCTGAAGTGTGTGCCATGGGTTCACCGTAGGTGTCCGTACCCCCCGGAGGGAAGGCGGCGATCGCGCCCGGCCCCCCCCCTTTCGGCCCACCGGAGTCACACTTCTGTCACAGAATCCCGATGCCTCGCGGACCGTAATCACAGAGACGTGGTTCTTCCCGTCCTGCGCACTCCCCGGAATGTCGTGCACCCGACGCCGCGGTGAATTCCAGGGCTTCCCGCACGGGTGTCCATGATGTTTTTCCGGGACCCGGTGAATACCCGGTAATACCCGATAACAAGGGAACGCTGATTTTCGAACACCGTGCGGAGCAGCCGTGGAGAGGCGTGGGCAGGTGCCCCGCGAGGGCCCCCGCGCCCCGTGCGGCAGCGGGCGCCCCGCCCCCGGCCCGCGCCCACGAGGACGCGGCCGCCCGCGCCGCCGCCCACGCCGGGGGCCGGCTCCCCCGGAGATTCGATTTCGCGCGCGCCGCGTGCGTGACCCCGGCGACGGGTCGCCCGTTGTCTTCGTATGAGCCGGGAACAGCCCGGCCCCACGTACCAGTTCGAGGAGCCACCCGTGCCGCGCATGCTCGACGTCAGTGAAGACGTACGTGCCGAGATCGGCGACGAAGAAGCCGACCGGCTGCTCGCAGGCGAGAACTCGCCGGGCAGCTACGACTGCACCTCCTGCCGCACCCCCGGCGACTCGGAGCAGGAGCGGACGAGCACGGTGCTGTTCGTCGGCGAGGAGACCGCGGTCCTCGCCTTCGCCCACGCCTCCTGCATCCCCTCCCAGGTGGTGCAGGTGGCGGAGGACCAGCTCCAGGGAGCAGTGCGGTCCATCACCGGCGCAGAGGGCGGCGCGCCCGCCGCGCCCGCCGCGCCGGCCCCCGGCGAGCAGGCGGTCCTCGGGGTCACCAGCGGGCTCGTGCTGATCGAGGGCGATCTGCACCCCGCCCTGGTCGTGGAGCCCACGGCGCCCATCGCGCGGCCCGGCACCACGGGCCCCGACCAGTTCCTCCAGCTCCTCGTGGAGCAGGGCTTCCAGCCGGTCGCCGACCTGTCGTCGGTGCCCCCGGCGCTCCCCGGCTGGTCGGTGCTGCTCGCCATGGGCCAGCTGCACGCGGTGCTCCAGCCGGGGCCGAACGGCGGAGGCCAGGTGGCGTGGTGGCAGGCGCACCAGCCGCTCCAGGTGACCGAGGGCTGGCGGGCGGAGGCCAACAAGTCGAACACGGTCCTGGTGTTCGCCGCACCGGTCGGCTCCATCGGCCAGCAGCCGCGCGAGGACCTGCTGCGGGACGCGCTCGACAAGGCGGCGGCCGACGGCCGCCTCGTCGCGGCCGCGATGCCGCTGGCGGGCACGTGACGGCGCCGCACCCGGCGGGCCCGCGCGCCGCGGAGGCGGTCTCCGGCCGCCGCCGGGCGAAAACCCGGACAATAACGGACGACAGCCCGCATCCCACCGGTCCCGGGGTCGTTGGGCGGTATGTGCAGCCATACGAAACGACCCGAGCCCATCTCCCCTCGATGCGCCCCGCGCAGGACCTGGTGGACGGGTACAGCACCACGCCGATCTACGACGCGCTGTACTCCGAGTACCTGAGGTCGTTCAGAGCCCTGCCCGGCGACCGCAGCGGCGAGGAGGACCTCGGCTTCACGGCCTTCGGGATCGGTACGGTCCCCAGGCCTGGCCAGCTCAACAGGTACGGGGAGCGCCCCGTGCACCAGGGGCAGTGGCAGCGCGACCCCCAGCAGCCCCCGCGGCCCGCGCGGCACGCCGCCGCGGCGCTGCCGCCGGGGCCCCGCCGCTCCTCCTGAGCCGCAGGGGGACATCCAGAGGGGGTGTGGGGGGGCGGTGGCCAAACCACCGCCCTCCCCCACACCCCCGCCGGTCACTTCTTGCGGCCGCGCTTCTCCCGCACCCGCACCGAGATGTGGATCGGGGTCCCCTCGAAGCCGAACTCCTCGCGGAGCCTGCGCTCCACGAACCTGCGGTAGCCGGCCTCGATGAACCCGGAAGCGAACAGTACGAACCTGGGCGGCCGCGTGCCCGCCTGGGTGCCGAAGAGGATGCGCGGCTGCTTGCCGCCCCTGATCGGGTGCGGGTGGCCCGCGACGAGTTCGCCGAGGAAGGCGTTGAGCCTGCCGGTCGGCACCCGGGTCTCCCAGCCCGCGAGGGCCGTCTCGATCGCCGGGACCAGCTTCTCCATGTGGCGCCCTGTGCGCGCCGACACGTTGACCCGCGGCGCCCAGCCGACCTGCGCGAGCTCCGTCTCGATCTCCCGCTCCAGGTAGTAGCGGCGCTCCTCGTCCAGCGTGTCCCACTTGTTGTACGCGATGACGAGGGCCCGGCCCGCCTCCACGGCCATCGTGATGATCCGCTGGTCCTGGACGCTGATGGACTCGCTGGTGTCGATCAGGACGATCGCGACCTCCGCCTTCTCGACGGCGGCCGCGGTGCGCAGGGACGCGTAGTAGTCGGCGCCCTCCTGCATGTGGACCCGGCGGCGGATGCCCGCGGTGTCGATGAACTTCCATGTCGTCCCGCCGAGTTCGATGAGCTCGTCGACCGGGTCGCGGGTCGTGCCCGCGATGTCGCTGACGACCACGCGCTCCTGCCCCGCGAGCTTGTTCAGCAGGGACGACTTGCCGACGTTCGGGCGGCCGACGAGCGCGATGCGGCGCGGTCCGCCGACCGCGGCACCGAAGGTCTCGCGGGGCGCGTCGGGCAGCGCGTCGAGCACGGCGTCGAGCATGTCGCCCGTGCCGCGCCCGTGCAGCGCGGAGACGGGGTGCGGCTCGCCGAGTCCGAGGGACCAGAGCATCGCCGCGTCGGCCTCGCCGCTCTGGCCGTCGACCTTGTTGGCGCAGAGCACGACCGGCTTGCCCGCCTTGCGCAGCAGCCGTACGACGGCGCCGTCCGTGTCGGTGGCGCCGACCGTGGCGTCCACCACGAAGACCGCCGCGTCGGCCGCGTCCATCGCGAACTCGGCCTGGGCCGCGACGGAGGCGTCGAGGCCCAGCACGTCCTGCTCCCAGCCGCCGGTGTCGACGACCTTGAAGCGGCGCCCCGCCCATTCGGCCTCGTACGTCACCCGGTCCCTGGTGACACCGGGGCGGTCCTCCACGACCGCCTCGCGGCGGCCGATGATGCGGTTGACGAGCGTCGACTTGCCGACATTGGGGCGGCCCACGACGGCGACGACGGGCAGCGGGCCGTGGCCGGCCTCGTCGATGGCGCCCTCGACGTCCTCGGGGTCGAAGCCCTCCTGCGCGGCGATCTCCATGAACTCCGCGTACTCGGCGTCGCCGAGCTCACCGTGCTCGTCGCCCGAGCCGGCTGTGGTCTGGTCGTCCATGAGAAGTGCGTACCTCGTTCATCCGTCGTGATCGGTGGCAGCGCGAGGGCGCGCCACCGGTGGTGCGGGCCGCACCCGTGTGCGGCCTGCGGCCCCGTGCCCGGCCCCGGCCCCGTCCACGCGAGGGGACGGGCGGGCCCGGCGCGGTTTCAGCGGCCGGTGAGCTGCCGCGCGGCCTTCAGGTGGCCGGTCAGCTGCTGCTGGACGTGCACGGCCGCGTCGTCGAGTGCGGCGCGGGTGCGCCCGCCCGAGGAGACCTGGAAGGGGTCGCCGAAGACGACGTCGACCCGGCCGCGTATCGGGGGCAGCGCCCGTACCACCCGGCCGGGCCGCTCCGAGCTTCCCAGCACCGCGACGGGCACCACCGGCGCGCCGGAGCGGACCGCGAAGTACGTGAGTCCGGCGCGCAGCGCCCCGAAGTCGCCGCCCGCCCGGGTGCCCTCGGGGAATATCCCGAGCGCCTTGCCGTCGGCGAGCACGTCCAACGCGTCCATTATGGCGGCTCGGTCGACCGCCTGGCGGTCCACGCTCAGCTGGCCGATGGAGCGCAGGAAGGCGCCGAGCGGCCCGACGAACGCCTCCTTCTTGATCAGGAAGTGCACCGGCCGGGGCGCGAGGCCCATCACCAGGGGCCCGTCGACGTTGTGGGAGTGGTTGACGGCCAGTATGACCGGACCCTGCGCGGGCACCCGCCAGGAGCCGAGGACCCTGGCGTTCCACAGGCCGTTGATCAGGCCGATGCCGAGCCCCCTGCCGAAGGCGGCGCCGCGCTCCGACGCCACGGCGCGGCGCCCGCGGGGCCTTGCGGACGTGCTCACTTGGCGGCCCGCTTCTCCTCGACCAGCGCGACGATGCGGTCGATGACCTGGGCCAGGGTGAGGTCCGTCGTGTCGATCTCGGTGGCGTCTGCCGCCTTGGCGAGGGGGGAGGCCTTGCGGGTCGAGTCGGCCGCGTCCCGCTGGATCAGGGCCTCCTTGGTGGCGGCGACGGCCGCGCCCGTGGTGGCGCCGAGCTCGCCGCTGCGGCGGGCGGCACGGGCCTCGGCCGAGGCCGTGAGGAAGATCTTCACGTCGGCGTCGGGCAGGACGGTCGTGCCGATGTCGCGGCCCTCGACGACGATGCCGTGGGGCGCGGACGCGGCGATGGAGCGCTGGAGCCCCGTGATGACCTCGCGCACCTCCGGCACGGCGCTGACCGCGCTGACGTTCGCGGTGACCTCGGGCGTACGGATCGGACCCGAGGCGTCGGCGCCGTCGACGGTGATGGTGGGGGCCTTCGGATCAGTGCCTGAGACGATGGCGGGCTTGCGCGCGAGAGCGGCGACGGCCGACGGGTCGGAGACGTCGACGCCGTTGCCGGTCATCCACCAGGTCATCGCGCGGTACTGCGCGCCGGTGTCCAGGAAGCTCATGCCGAGCCGTGCGGCGACGGCCCGCGAGGTGCTCGACTTGCCGGTGCCCGAGGGGCCGTCGATGGCGACGATCACCGCGGGACCGGTCGCGGGGGCGGCGGGTGCGGCTTGTGCGGCGGTTTCCACGGGGACGGACACCTTCCTGGCTGACGCGGTTACGGGGGCGCGCTGCTGCGGGCCGGAACGCGCCCGGCGGGGCGCGGGCCCGAACACGTTCCCCGTAGAGGTTACCGACTGCCCGGATCGGCCCGCGCACGCGCTCGGCCCGTTGGCCCTCCGCCCCGGCCCCGGGCCGCGCGGGCCGGGGCGCGGGTCCCGTGCTACTGCCGGATCGACCAGCCGCGCTCGCGCAGGGCCGCGCTGAGGAGGGGGGCGGCGGAGGGCTCGACGGTGAGCTCGGCGAGGCCGGCCTGCTGGCCGGTGGCGTGTTCGATGCGCACGTCCTCGATGTTGACCCCGGCCTCGCCCGCGTCGGCGAAGATGCGGGCCAGCTCGCCGGGGCGGTCGGTGACGAAGACGGCGACGACCTCGTACGCGGCGGGCGCGGCGCCGTGCTTGCCCGGCACCCTGCTGCGGCCCGCGTTGCCGCGGCGCAGCAGGTCCTCGACGAGTCGGACACCGCCCTGCCTCTTGTCCTCGTCGGAGGATTCGAGGGCGCGCAGGGCCTGCACGGTGTCCTGGAGGTCGCCCGCGATGCCGGAGAGCACGTCGGCGATCGGACCGGGGTTGGCGGTGAGGATGTCGATCCACATGCCGGGGTCGGAGGCGGCGATCCTGGTGACGTCGCGGATGCCCTGCCCGCACAGGCGCACGGCGGACTCCTCGGCGTCCCGCAGCCGCGCGGCGACCATGGACGACATCAGCTGGGGGGTGTGCGAGACGAGGGCCACCGCGCGGTCGTGCGCGTCCGCGTCCATCACCACCGGCACCCCTCGGCAGAGCGAGACCAGTTCGAGGGCGAGGTTGAGCACCTCGGTGTCCGTGCCCCGGCCGGGGGTGAGGACCCAGGGGCGGCCCTCGAAGAGGTCGGCCGTCGCGGCGAGCGGCCCCGAGCGCTCCTTGCCCGACATGGGGTGGGTGCCGAGGTAGGAGTCGAGGTCGAGGCCGAGCGCCTCAAGCTCCCGGCGGGGGCCGCCCTTGACGCTCGCCACGTCGAGGTAGCCGCGGGCCAGCCCGCCGCGCACGGCGCGGGCCACGGTGGCCGCCACATGGGCGGGCGGCACGGCGATCACGGCGAGGTCGACGGGACCCTCGGGCGGCGCCTCGGTGCCCGCGCCGAGCGCGGCGGCCGTGCGCGCGGTCCCGGGGTCGTGGTCGGAGAGGTGCACCGTGACCCCGCGGGCGCTGAGCGCGAGCGCGATCGAGGTGCCGATCAGCCCGGTGCCGATGACCAGGGCGGTCCTCACTGGGCGATGTCCTTGCGCAGGGCCGCGGCGGCGCCCAGGTAGACGTGGGAGACCTCGGACTTGGGGCGGTCGGACTCGACGTGGGCGAGGATCCGCACGACGCGGGGCATGGCGCCCGCGATGTCGAGTTCCTGGGCGCAGATCAGCGGGACGTCGACGATGCCGAGGTCGCGCGCGGCTGCGGCGGGGAAGTCGCTGTGGAGGTCGGGGGTGGCGGTGAACCAGATGCTGATGAGTTCGTCGGCGGTGAGGGCGTTGCGCTCCAGGATCGCGGTGAGCAGCTGCTTCACCTGCTCGCCCATGTGCTTCGCCTCGTCCTGCTCCAGCTGGACCGCTCCACGAACCGCTCGTACCGCCACAACGTGCTCCTTGGTGATCGTCTCCTTGGTCCAGCCTAGTGTCCGGGGCACACGGCGGGTCCTTGCGCCCGCCCTGCGAGACGGCCCGCGGCGCGGCGCCTGATGGAGTCGCGGCCGTTCAGGCGTCCCAGCGGCGGCCGAGGTCCCGCAGCCGGGCGCGGTACTCGAGGCGGTCGCTCCAGTCGGCCGGCCAGGCGGCGGGGCCCAGGTGCGCGCCGGCGAAGGCGCCCGTGAGGCAGGCGATCGAGTCGGAGTCGCCGCGGGTGCAGGCGGCCCTGCGCAGGGCGGTGAGGGGGTCGCCGGGAAAGAGCAGGAAGCAGTGCAGGGCGGTGGCCAGGGCCTCCTCGGCGATCCAGCCGTCGCCGGTGGCGAGGCAGGGGTCGGTCTCGGGAGACGGGTCGGCCAGGGCGGCCCTGAGCCGGTCGAGCGCCGCGAGGCACTCGTCGAAGCCGCGGGCGGTGTACGCCTCGGGGGTGGGATCGCCCGCCAGGGACCAGAGGTCGCCGAGCCAGGCGTGGTGGTAGCGGGTGCGGTGGTCGAGGGCGTACGAGCGGAGCCTGCCGACGAGGCCCGCGGGGTCGGCGCCCCTGGCGAGCAGGTGGACGGCGTGGGCGGTGAGGTCGGAGGCGGCGAGCGCGGTGGGGTGGCCGTGGGTGAGGGCGGCCTGCGCCTGCGCCGCGCCCGCCCGCTGCGCGGCGGTGGTGCCCGGTACGAGGGCGACGGGTGCGACCCGCATGTTCGCGCCGCATCCCTTGGAGCCGGTGCGGGAGGCGCGCTGCCACGGCTCGCGCGGCCGGTCGAGGGCGTCGAGCGTGGCACACGCGGCGAGGCAGGTGCCGCCGGGCGCGCGGTTGTTGTCGGGGTCGTGGTACCAGCGGACGAAGGCGTCGCCCGCTTCGAGGGCGAGCCGGTCCGGGTCGAGCGGCCCGTGGGTGAGGGTGGCGCGCAGCGCGTCGCCGAGCGCGAGCGTCATCTGGGTGTCGTCGGTGACGAGGGCGGGGACGGGCAGCTCCATCTCGCGCCAGGGCCCGGTCTTGGCGAGGATGGCGGGCACGTCGTCGAACTCGGTGGGGAAGCCGAGGGCGTCGCCGAGCGCGAGGCCGGTGAGCACGGCGGTGGCGGCCCCGCGGGTGCGGGTCCCTGTCGGGGTCATGGTGTGGTCCTTCGTTCGGGCCGCAGCAGCGGTGGGTGGAGTACGGCGGCGCCGCCCGCCCGGTAGAGCACGGCGGGCTTGCCGCGTCCGCCGGTCCTGCGCGTGCCGTCGTGCGCCGGGGTGACGAGGCCGGGTGTGGCGAGGACCTTGCGGCGGAAGTTGGGCCGGTCGAGGGTGACGCCCCACACGGTCTCGTAGACCTGCTGGAGCTCGCCGAGGGTGAACTCGGGCGGGCAGAACGCGGTGGCGAGGCCGGTGTATTCGAGCTTGGCGCCGACGCGGTCGTGGGCGTCGGCGAGGATGCGGTCGTGGTCGAAGGCGAGTCCGCGGGCCTCGGCGAGCGCGGTCCAGCGTGCGTGTGCCGCGTCGCCGCCGCCGCGCGGCTCGGGCAGCGGCCCCGGTACGAGCGCCGCGTACGCGACGGACACGACGCGCATCCGCGGGTCGCGGTCCGGGTCGCTGTAGGTGCGCAGCTGTTCGAGGTGGAGCGGTGCGTACGGCCCTTCGGGCGCGAGGCCGGTCTCCTCTGCCAGTTCGCGCCGCGCGGCGGCCTCCGCCGACTCCCGGGGGTGGAGGAAGCCCCCGGGGAGGGCCCAGCGGTCGCGGTAGGGCTGCTCGCCGCGCCGGACGAGCAGCACGTGCAGGCGGGCTTCGCGCACCGTGAAGACGGCGAGGTCCACCGTGACGGCGAACGGTTCGAAGGCGCCGGGGTCGTAGCCCTCGGGCGCGCTGTGCGCCGGGTCAGCGGTGCGTGCGGGTGGTGTTTCGGTCACCGTGCTCTCCGGTCTCCGGCTCCGCCCCGGGGTCGTGGGGGTGGTCTCGCCGCGGCCGGTGCGGGTCCGGTCCACCCCCGTGGGCCCGGACCCGCCGACCGTGCGTGGCGCGGCTTTCGGCCGCCCCCCTTAATGGTCAAGTTGACTATAATAAGAACGGCGGGGTCTGGCAAGGGGCGGGGAGACCCCCTCGGGAACGCGCGAGGGCCCGCGGCCGTGACGGCCGCGGGCCCTCGGACGGCGCGCCCCGCGGTGCGGGGCGGCCGGGCGCCTACAGGTCGACCTCCTGCATCAGCATCCCGACCTCGGTGTTGGTGAGGCGGCGCAGCCACCCCGACTTCTGGTCGCCCAGCGGGATCGGCCCGAAGGCCGTGCGCACCAGGCGGTCGACGGGGAAGCCCGCCTCGGACAGCATGCGGCGCACGATGTGCTTGCGGCCCTCGTGCAGGGTCACCTCGACGAGGTAGTTCTTGCCGGTGTTCTCCACCACCCTGAAGTGGTCGGCGCGCGCGTAGCCGTCCTCCAGCTGGATGCCGTCCTTGAGCCGCTTGCCGAGGTCGCGCGGCAGGGGCCCCTGGATCGCGGCGAGGTAGGTCTTCTTCACGCCGTAGCGGGGGTGGGTCAGGCGGTGGGCCAGCTCGCCGTGGTTGGTGAGCAGGATGATGCCCTCGGTCTCGGTGTCGAGCCGCCCGACGTGGAAGAGGCGCGTCTCGCGGTTGGTGACGTAGTCGCCGAGGCACTGGCGGCCGTCCGGGTCCTCCATGGTGGAGACCACGCCCGCGGGCTTGTTCAGCGCGAAGAACAGGTACGACTGGGTCGCCACGGTCAGCCCGTCGACCTTGATCTCGTCATGCGCGGGGTCGACCCGCATGCCCTGTTCGAGCACGATCTCGCCGTTGACCTCGACACGCGCCTGCTCGATCAGCTCCTCGCACGCCCGCCGCGAGCCCATGCCCGCGCGGGCCAGCACCTTCTGCAACCGCTCGCCCTCCTGCTCGGCGCCCGGGAAGGTCTTCGGTGTCTTCTTCTCGGGCCGCTGCGCGTACCGGTCGCGGTTGCGCTGCTCGATCTGCGCGTCCAGCTCGCGCGGGCGCGCCGGCGCGCGGCGGGGGCCGTCGCGCC
>NZ_BAABEP010000071.1:0-30206 GCF_039540215.1 Streptomyces tremellae | reverse complement strand
ACCCTAGGTTCGCGGAGACTTCTTCGCGAAGAAGTCTCCGCGAACCTAGGGTGCCCTTATGGATCCTGAGGACGGCGAAGGCCGCACCCGTACCGCGCCGTCCCCGGGGGGCGGCCCGCACCCCACCGCGGTGCTCGACGCGAAGGGCCTGCGCGCCCTCGCCCACCCGCTCCGGGTGCGGCTCGTGCGGCTGCTGCGCACATACGGCCCGGCGACGGCGACCCGGCTCGCGGTGCGCCTTCGCGTCAACTCCGGAACGGCCAGCTACCACTTGCGCAGGCTCGCCGACGCCGGGTTCGGCACGGAGGACGTCGGCCGCGGCAACGCGCGCGAGCGCTGGTGGCGCCCGGTGCACGAGGAGACCCGCTCCGAGGGCGGCGACCTGCCGGAGCGGGAGCCGGGGGCGGCGCTCGCCCATCTGCGGTCGGTGGCCGCCGCGTACACGCTGCGCGTGCAGCGCGCCCTCGACGAGGCCGGGACCGCGCCCGGGCCCCGGCGGACCGCACTCGACCTGAGCGACCGCCCGCTGCGGATCACCGCGGCCGAGGCGGTGGCCCTCGGGGAGGAGCTGCGCGCCGTCACCGAGCGCTACCGGCGCGACTCCCCCGGCTCCCGCGCCGACGCGCCCGGCGGTACGGAGCGGGTCTCGGTGATCACGTTCGTCCTGCCCGAGCTGTCCCGCGCCGAGCAGGACGCCCCGTGAGGCCGGACCCCGCACGCGGCATACCGGCGGCCGGCGCGGCGGCCTCCGGGCCGCGCAGCCTGCGCCCGCTGGTCGGTGTGCTCACGGCGACGCTGGTCTCCCTGACGGGCACCCGGGTGTCGGCGATCGCCCTGCCCTGGTTCGTCCTCGCCACGTCCGGGAGCGCCTCGCGCACCGGCCTCGTCGCCTTCTGCGAGATGGCGCCGTACGTCCTGGTGAAGGCGCTCACCGGGCCTCTGGTGGACCGGGCGGGCCCGCGGGTCGTGTCCTGGACGACCGACCTGGTGAGCGCGGCGGCCGCCGTGGTCGTGCCGCTGCTGCACGCGCGCGGCGCCCTCAGCCTGCCGCTGCTGCTCGCCCTGGTGGCGCTGATCGGGGCAGCGCGGGGTCCGGGCGACCTGGCCAAGGAGATCATGGTGCCGGAGGCCGCGGACCGGGCCCGGGTGCCGCTTGAGCGGGCCACCGGGATCACGGGGGTCAACGAGCGCCTGGCCTCCACGGTGGGACCCGCGGTCGGCGGCGCCGTGGTGGCGCTGCTCGGGCCGCTGACGGCCCTGCTGCTCAACGCGGGCTGTTTCGCGCTCGGTTCGCTGATCGTGGCGGTGGCGCTGCCCCGGGGCATGGGCCGCGCCGCGGCCGGGGAGCCGCTGCACTCCGGGGAGCCGGCGCCGTCGGGCTACTGGCGGCGGTTCGGCGAGGGGTTCGCCTTCCTGCGGGGCGAGCCGCTGCTGCTGACCGTGATCGTCATGGTCGGCGTGACGAACCTGCTGGACGCCGCCTACGCGGGCGTGCTGGTCCCGGTGTGGGCCCGCGACTCGGGCGGCGGCCCCGCGGTGATCGGCCTGACCTCGGCCGTGGGGAGCTGCGCTGCGATCGGGGGCAGCCTGATCGCCGCCGCGGTCGCGTCCCGGATGCGGCGCAGGCCGGTGTTCTTCGCCGGCTTCCTGCTCGCGGGGGCGCCCCGGTTCCTGGTGCTTGCGTTCGGCGCGCCGCTGTGGGTGGTGCTCGCGGTGTTCGCCGTGGGCGGGTTCGGGGCGGGGTTCCTCAACCCGATCATCGGCGCGATCTCGTTCGAGCGGGTGCCGCGCCGCCTGCTCGGCCGGGTCAACGCGCTGGGCAACGCCACCGCCTGGGCGGGCATCCCCCTGGGCGGGCTGCTCGCGGGCGCGGCGGTGGGCGCCTTCGGCCTCGCGCCCGTCCTGCTGGTGGGCGGGGTCGTGTACTTCCTCACCACCAACCTGGCCGGGCTGCGGCCTGAGTGGCGCGAGATGGACCGCCACCGCGGCCGAGCGGCAAGCGCTCCGCCGCCCGTCGCCGCGCGGGCGGAGGCGGGCGGCGGAGCGCCCTGAGCCCGGGGCGGCCGCGCGCTCAGGGGCGGCCGCGTCCGGTTCCGTACCGGGGCGGCCGCTGCCGGGGGTTTGCGCTGTCGGTACGGGAGCGGCGGAGCGCAACTCCCGGGCCGGGGTCCGCCGCCGCTACGGCAGCAGCAGGATCTTCCCTCCGGCATGGCCCTCGGCCTGGAGCGCGTAGGCGGCCGGGGCCTCCGCGAGCGGGAACGAGGCCGCGACGGGCACAGCCAGCCCGCCGGCGGCGGCGCGGCGCACCAGGTCCTCGCGGGCGGCGGGCCGTATGCGCTCGGTCTCCCCTCCGGGTCCGATCCACTGGGCGCCGGCGGCCTCGGCGGCCCCGTAGTTGACCAGGGTGACGATCCGCCGCGGTGCGGCCACCAGGTCGAGCGAGACGGACAGGGCCTCGTCGGTGCCCGCGGTGTCGACCGCCGCGTCGACTCCCCCGGGGGCGAGCGCGCGCACCCGGTCGGCCAGCCCCGGCCCGTAGGCGACAGGCGTCACCCCCGCGGCCCGCAGCCGCTCATGGCGGGCGGGCGAGGCCGTGCCGATCACGGACGCCCCGCCCAGCCGGGCGAGTTGCGCGACCATGCCGCCGACCGCGCCCGAGGCGCCGTGCACCAGGAGCACGTCGCCCTCGGCGAGGCCGACCGCCGCCAGGGCGTGCGCGGCCGTCGTGCCGCTGCCGAGCAGCGCGGCCGCCTCGGAGAAACCGAGCGAGGGCGGCTTGTGCAGCAGCGCGTTCGCGGGGACGGTCACCTCTTCGGCCTGGGCGCCGTCGAGCCACTGCCCGAGCACCGCGTCGCCCACCGCGAGGCGGCCGCCCTCGAACCCGGTCGGGTCGGGCCCCACCGCGGTGACGACGCCGGCCAGCTCGTTGCCGAGCCGCAGCGGCAGCGCCGCCGGGTCGCGCCCGATCAGGCCGGCTGCCCGCTTCACGTCGAAGGGGCTGACGGCGGTGGCCCGGACGGCGACGACCACCTCCCCCGGGCCCGGCGGCACCGCGGGGACCTCGACGACCTCGATGACCTCGGCCCCGCCCCAGGCGGTGGCCACGACTGCGTGGACCATGCGCTCAGAACCCCACTGCCTGGCGGACGAGGACCACGGTGGCGCGGCCGGGGAAGACCTCCCGGCCGTAGACGAGCACCTTGGCGACCACGCTGCGGGCGCCGTAGGCGCTCTGGGCCCGCAGGTCCTCCTTGGGATAGGAGTACGTCTCGATGCGGCGCAGCGCGGTCGGCAGGTCGGCGACCACCTTCTGCGCGCCGACGACGAACACCGCCCTGGCCGCGCCCGAGGCGTAGGGGGCGAGCTGGGACCCGGACGCGGAGGCGACGACGAGCGTGCCGTCGAGGGTCACGGCGTGCACACTGCCGACGACCACGTCGGGCGCGGAGCGCGTCACCCGGACCTCGTCGGCGCGGGCCGCGAGGTCCCAGTCGGCCTGCGCGGCGCGGACGCTCCTGAACCGCCCGGACGCGTCCACGTCCTCGGCTATGCCGCTCTCCCGCAGCGTCTCGCTGGTGGCCGTGAGCACGCTCCTGTCGGTGGGGAGCAGACCGGCGACGAGGGCGCGCGCGTCGGCGGGGGTGTCGGCCAGGGACACCGTGAAGCCGTTGGACCGCAGCGCCTCGGCCGCGGACTGCAGGTCGGCCTCGGGCGCGGGGCGGGCAAAGGCCCCGTCCACGGGGAGGACATCGGGAACGGAGTGCTCCTGGGGCATGGCGGCGGCACCTTTCGGGTGTGCGGGGGCGCGCGGCGGGCACGAAGCACCCACCGGGAGTTAAGTATCTAGATAGATAGTAACTAGCTACTTGTTAAACGCAAGCGCGCCGCCACGCCACGGCGCCCGCCGCGCCGCCACGAGGGACACCTAAGGGAAGCCCGGGCGATCAGACACCCGAACGGTCAGACGCCCTCTCCCGGCGCCGCACAGCCGGCCTCCCCCGCCACCGCGGGGTCGACCCGGGCCACGGAGGCGGCGAGGGCTTCGAGGCCACCGGGGCCGAGGAGGGAGAGGACGCGCTCCTGGAGCGCGTCGGCGAGCGTCAGCGACGCCTTGGTCGCCGTGGCGCGTCCCGCCGGGGTCAGGCAGGCCAGGGTGACGCGCCGGTCGGCCGCGTGGGGGCGGCGCTCCATCAGCCCCGCCTCGCAGAGGCGGTCGGCGACCTTGGTGGTGCCCGCCGTGGTGAAGCCGAGGGTCCGCGACAACTGGCTCATCTGCGCCGTCTGTTCCGGTGCGGTCAGCAGGAACCACAGGACCTGGAAGGACGAGGGGGCGAGACCGGTGGCGCGCTGCACGTCGTCAAGCACCCGCTCGCTCAGGCGCCGCAGCCCCGACTGAATCCCGTCCCACTGCCTCAGCAGCGCGATCTGCCCGTCGGACGGACACAGTGCCGCCCCGCCCCCGTCCGCCACGACCGCCCCTGCCTCCCGCGCCGCCGCCATCACCGACTCCTCCCTGCCGCGGCGTGCGACCCGCCGCGACTTCCGCGCTCCGACAGCCGACCGAGCGGCCGTTGCCCAGCCTACCAACACCGGCTATTATCTAACTAGCTATCTAACAGCTGGCTAGCTACCTCTGTGCGAGGCCTGTGGCCCACCGCGTCCATGGAGAGGACTCCCGTCATGACCTTCACCATCCCCGTCCCCGACCGGGACGACCCCCGCTGGACCCGGCGCGGCGCCGTCCTGGTCCGCAGCTTCGAGGGCATCCCGCGCTGGGGCGTGGGCGACACGTACACGATCAAGCTGACCGCCGGGCAGACCGGCGGGTCCCTCGGCTTCATCGAGGCGTCCGTGCCACCGGGCGGCGGCCCCGACGCCCACGCACACGGCGACGAGGACGAGACGTTCTACCTTCTCGACGGCGAGCTCGAATTCCTCAACGGCGACGAGACGTTCACGGCGCGCACCGGCGACCTGGTCTTCGTCCCGCGCGGCAACCGCCACCGCTTCAAGAACACCGGGGACCGCACCGCCAGGATGGTCTTCCTCTTCACCCCCGGCGGCTTCGAGGACTTCTTCGTCACCGCGGGAGACGAGCCGCGCCCCGGCGAGGAGGCGCCCGTCTGGGGGCCCGAGCGCTACGAGGCCATCGTGTCCGGGTTCGAGAAGTACCACGTCACCCAGCTCCCCGAGGACAAGTGAGTGGCCGCGGCACCGGGAGCGGGAGAAGGACGGCCGTGCTGATCGACGGCACCGCGTTCGAGGAGGGCCTGGCCGACGTCAACGGCACCCGGCTGCACTACGTCACCGGCGGCTCCGGCACCCCCCTGCTGCTTCTGCCGGGCTGGCCGCGCACCTGGTGGCAGTTCCACAAGGTGCTGCCGCGGCTCGCCCGGCGCTACCGGGTGATCGCCGTGGACCTGCGCGGCATGGGGGACTCCGCCAAGCCGGTCGGCGGGTACGACAAGCAGACCATGGCCCGCGACGTCCACGAGCTGCTGACCGCGCTCGGCCACCGCGCCGCCCTGGTGGCGGGGGACGACATCGGGGCGATGGTCGCGCACGCCTTCGCCGCGCACCATCCGGAGGCGGCGCGCAAGGTGGTGCTCTGCGAGGGGGTGCACCCAGGACCCTATGTCGACGCCATGCCGCTGGTCCCGCGTCCCGGCGGCCCCTCGTCCTGGTGGTTCGCCCTGCACCAGCCCGACGGGCTGCCCGAGCAGCTGCTCGCCGGGCGCTACCGGCTGGTCATCGAGCATGTCACCCGGCAGTTGGCACGCTTCCCCGAAGCAATCGACGCGGAGAGCCTCGACCGCTACGCGGCCGCGTACGAGCAGCCGGGCGCCGCCCGCGCCGCGGCGGGCTGGTACCGGACGGTCCGGGAGGACATGGCGCAGGCCGCGCGGTTCCCGGCCATCCGGATGCCGGTGCTCGCCCTGGCCTCCGCGGGCAACGCGGCGGCCGTCGCCGGCGCCCTGGCCGCGACCGTGCCCGACGCACGCCACCACGAGGTCGCGGACACCGGCCACTACGTGGCCGAGGAGAACCCGGACGGCTACGCGGACGCCCTGATCTCCTTCTTCGGCTGACCCGGAGGCCGGGCCGCGGCCGGATCACGCGGCCCGGCCCGGCCCGCCGCACCCGTCAGAAGGTGTACGCCTCCACCTCGGCGAGGTACGCAGCGCGGAGGTCCTCCGCGTCGTCCAGGAAGGAGGCCTCGAAGGAGTTGCGGGCCAGCAGGCGCACCTGGTCCTCGCCGAGGCGCAGCGCGTCGGCCGCGGCGCGCAGGTTGTCCTCGGCGTACCCGCCGAAGTACGCGGGGTCGTCGGAGTTGACCGTCACGACGAGGCCTGCCTCCAGCATGGCCCGCAGCGGGTGCGCGGAGAGCACGTCCACGGCCCGCAGCCGCACGTTCGACAGCGGGCAGACCGTCAGCGGAACCCGGGCGCGCACCAGCCGCTCGACCAGGGCGGGGTCCTCGACGCTGCGCAGGCCGTGGTCGATCCGCTCGACGCCGAGGACGTCGAGGGCCTCCCGTACGTACGCGGCCGGGCCCTCCTCCCCCGCGTGCGCCACCCGGCGCAGCCCGAGGCGCGCCGCCTCCTCGTACACGGCCCTGAACAGCGAGGGCGGGTTGCCGGCCTCGGCCGAGTCGAGGCCGACGCCCGTGATGTGGTCCAGGTAAGGACGGGCCGCCGCGAGCGTCTCGGCGGCCGACTCGGGCGACGCGTCGCGCAGGAAGCACAGGATGAGCCGCGTGGTCACGCCGTGCCGCTCGGGCGCGCGGTCGAGGGCGCGCGCGAGGCCGGCCACGACGGTGCCCATCGGCACGCCCCGCGCGAGGTGCGCCTGCGGGTCGAAGAAGATCTCCGCGTGCCGCACGCCCTGAGCCGCGGCACGGGCGAGGTACGCCTCGGCGAGGTCGGTGAAGTCCTCCTCGGTACGCAGCACCGCCATCAGCTCGTAGTACAGGTCCAGGAAGGACTGGAGGTCCTGGAAGCGGTACCGCGCCCGCAGCTCCTCCGCGTCGGCGTACGGCAGGGCGAGGCCGTTGCGCGCGGCGAGGGTGAAGGCGAGCTCCGGCTCCAGGGTGCCTTCGATGTGGAGGTGGAGTTCGGCCTTGGGGATGGGCACGGTTTCGCCAGTTCGTTCGTCTGCGGACACGGAGTGTCCATCCTAGACGCGCCGCAGGTCAGGGCGGGTGCCGGGCGGGTGTGGGACGGAGCACCAGCCCAGGCCCGGGTATCCCGGCGCCCGCGTCCGCGCTCAGCCCCGGTACGCTTCGAGGAGCCTGAGCCACACCTCGCTGATGGTGGGATACGCCGGCACGGCGTGCCACAGGCGCTCCACCGGCACCTCGCCCGCCACCGCGATGCTCGCCGAGTGGATCATCTCCCCCGCGCCGGGACCCGCGAAGGTGACGCCGACGAGGACCTCGCGGTCGAGGTCGACGACCATGCGGGCCCGTCCGGTGTAGCCCTCGGCGTAGAGCGCGGCGCCCGCGACGGCGCCCATGTCCTGGTCGACCGCGCGCACCCGCAGTCCCTCCTGCTCGGCCTGCGCAAGGGTCAGGCCGACCGAGCCGACCTCAGGGTCGGTGAAGACCACCTGGGAGGTCGCGAGGCGGTCGGCGGTCGCCGCGTGCATCCCCCAGCGGTCCGTCTCCAGCAGCGGCACGCCCTGGGCCCTGGCCGCGATCGCGGCGCCCGCGATCCTGGCCTGGTACTTGCCCTGGTGGGTCAGGAGGGCCCGGTGGTTGACGTCGCCGACCGCGTAGAGCCAGTCGTGGCCCCGCACGCGCAGCGACTCGTCCACGTCGAGCCACGCGCCGGGGGTGAGGCCGACGGTGTCGAGGCCGAGGTCGTCGCTGCGCGGGGCGCGTCCCGTGGCGAAGAGGAGCTCGTCGCCCTCGACGCGCTCCCCCGATTCGAGGACCACGGTGACGGGTCCCTCGCCGTCCGGGCGCTCCACCGCGACGGCCGAGGAGTTCGTCCGCACGACGGCACCCGCCTCGGTCAGCGCGTCGGCGACCAGCTCGCCCGCGAAGGGCTCCATGCCGGGCAGCGGGCGGTCGCCGCGGATGAGGAGGGTCACCTGGGAGCCGAGCGCCTGGTAGGCGGTGGCCATCTCGCTGCCGACGACGCCGGCGCCCACGATCACGAGGCGTCCCGGGACGTGCGGGGAGCTGGTGGCCTCGCGGCTGGTCCACGGCCTGGCCTCGGCGGCGCCCGGCAGGCCGGGCACGACGGCGCGGCTGCCGGTGCACAGGGCGACGGCGTGGCGGGCGGTGAGCAGGACCTCGCCGCTGTCCTTCGCGGTGACGGAGACCTGCTTCGGGCCCGCGAGCCTGCCGTGGCCGCGGTAGAGCGCGGTGCCGGTGCCCTCGACCCAGGAGACCTGGCCGTCGTCCTTCCAGTGCGAGGTGAAGCCGTCGCGGTTGGCGAGCACGGCGGGCACGTCGAGGGGGCCCTGCACGGCCGCGCGAAGGCCGGGCACCCTGCGCGCGTCCGCGCGGGCGATCACCGGCCGCAGCAGCGCCTTGCTCGGCATGCAGGCCCAGTACGAGCACTCGCCGCCCACCAGCTCGCTCTCCACGATCGCCGCGCTCAGTCCTGCGGCGCGCGCCCGGTCCGCGACGTTCTCCCCGACCGGTCCCGCGCCCACGACGACGACGTCGTACTCCGTTGCTTCCGTCATGGGCACAGTCTGCTGCGGCCCGGTCGGCATGGCCAGACGATCAATGGGAAGGGGCGCCAGGAATACGCTCCGGGCGCACGCCGTTGTCCGAAGCGGCTGAACCGATAACAGGAAGAGGTATTCAGCTCATGGCCACGATGGAACTCACGAAGGAGAACTTCGACCAGACGGTGTCGGAGAACGACTTCCTTCTCATCGACTTCTGGGCTTCCTGGTGCGGTCCCTGCCGCCAGTTCGCACCGGTCTACGAGAAGGCGTCGGAGCGCCACGACGACCTCGTCTTCGCGAAGGTGGACACGGAGGCCCAGCAGGAGCTGGCCGCCGCCTTCGACATCCGTTCGATTCCGACGCTGATGATCGTCCGGGACAATGTCGCCGTGTTCGCCCAGCCGGGTGCGCTGCCCGAGGCGGCCCTCGAAGACGTCATCGGCCAGGCGAGGGCGCTGGACATGGACGAGGTCCGCAAGTCCATCGCCGAAGCCGAGGCGAAGGGCGGCACGGAGAGCCCCCAGGGCGCCGAGTAGCGGAGCCCCGCACCCCGCGCGCCCCGCGCCGCGCGCCCCGAGACCGCCACGACCCGGCGGCCGCCCTCTCCCACCCGCCAAGGGCCCGGGATCCGGGGCCGGCACGCCGGGTCGTCGCGCGCGCGGCCCGCGATAGCCGGGTCACGCCGGGGCCGCCCCGTTCCGGAGGCCCGGGGCGGCTCGTCGTAGAAGGGGCGGCGGGGCTCTCGGGCACCGTGTCGCTCACGGCAGCGGGAGGCCGGTGTAGTGGGCGGCGAGTTCGGTGGCGGCGGCGGGTGAGGCGGCTATGCGGTGCAGGCGGGCCAGTTCGATGCGGCGGTCGAAGGCGGTCTGGTCCGGCGGGGTGTGGAGCATCGTGGTCATGTCGTAAGAGAAGCGGGTGGCCTGCCAGACCCGGGTCAGGGCGGTCCTGGGGTAGGCGTCGAGCAGGTCCGTCGAGCCGGTGCGGTGCAGCGCCTCGAAGGCGCGGCCGAGGAGGCGCACGTCGGAGACGGCGAGGTTGAGCCCCTTGGCGCCGGTGGGCGGCACGATGTGGGCGGCGTCGCCCGCGAGCAGCAGCCGGCCGTGGCGCAGCGGCTCGGAGACGAAGCTGCGCATCGGGGTGACGGACGTGGCGGTGACGGGCCCGCGGGCGAGCCGCCGGCCGGGCTCGCCGCCCGCGGCGAGGCGCGCGTCGAGTTCGTCCCAGATCCGTTCGTCGGGCCAGTCGGCGGGGTCGGTGCCGACGGGCACCTGAAGGTAGAGCCGGGAGACGGTGGGCGAGCGCATGCTGAGCAGCGCGAAGCCGTGTTCGCCGCGTGCGTAGACGAGTTCGTCGTTCGAGGGGGCGACGTCGGCGAGGACGCCGAGCCAGGAGAACGGGTAGTCGCGCGCGTAGGCGGTACGCAGCGCGGGGGGTACGGCGTCGCGGGCGACGCCGTGGAAGCCGTCGCAGCCCACGGCCCAGTCGCACTCCAGAGTGCGGGCACGGCCCTCGTGCCGGTAGTGGATGAGCGGCCGGCCGCCCGTCGCGCCCTCGACGGCCTCGGCGCGCGCGCCGAACAGCAGCGGCGGGCCCTCGGCGAGTTGCAGGGCGACGAGGTCCTTCACAATCTCCGTCTGGGCGTAGACGGTGACGGTGCGGCCGGTCAGCGCGGGGAAGTCGAGGCGGTGCGTGACGCCGTCGAAGCGCAGCTGGATGCCGCGGTGTTCGAGGCCCTCGGCGTCGAGGCGGGCGGCGGCGCCGACTGCGCGGAGCGCCTCGACCGTGCCCGCTTCGAGCAGCCCGGCGCGCTGGCGTGCCTCGATGTAGGCGCGGTCGCGGTTCTCCAGGACGACGCAGTCGACGCCCGCGAGGTGCAGCGTGCGGGCGAGCAGCAGTCCCGCGGGGCCCGCGCCGATGATGCCGACGGTGGTGCGCACCGGGTGCCCTTTCAGCGTTCGAGGACGAGGGCGAGGCCCTGTCCGACGCCGATGCACAGGGCGGCGAGCCCGGTGCCCGAGCCCGCGGCGGCGAGCTGGTGGGCGACGGAGCCCGCGATCCGGGCGCCGGAGGCGCCGAGGGGGTGGCCGATGGCGATCGCGCCGCCGCGCGGGTTGACGACCGCAGGGTCGAGGTCGGGCCACTCGGCGAGGCAGCCGAGGGACTGGGCGGCGAACGCCTCGTTGAGCTCGAAGGTGGTGAGATCGGCGAAGGTGCGGCCGGACCTGGCGAGCGCGCGGCGCACGGCCTCCACGGGCCCGAGGCCGAACAGGTTGGGCTCGATGCCGGTGACGGCGGACGCGCCGATCCTGGCGAGCGGTTCGCGGCCGGTGGCGCGCAGCCCGTCCTCGTCGACGAGGAGAAGGGCGGCAGCGCCGTCGTTGAGGGGCGAGGAGTTGCCGGCGGTGACCCGGCCCGTGCCGTCCGTGCGGAAGGAGGGCTTCAGCTTGGCGAGTGCCTCGGGGGACGTGCCGTCGCGGATGGACTCGTCGCGGGCCAGGTCGGTACCGGGGCAGGGCACGACCTCGCCGTCGTAGAGCCCGTCCGCCCACGCCTTGGCGGCCTTGCGGTGGCTGTCGAGCGCGAACGCGTCCTGCGCCTCGCGGCTGACGGCGTGCTTGTCGGCGATCTGCTCGGCGCTCTCGCCGAGCGCCACGGTCCACTCGGCGGGCATGCCCGGGTTGGTCATCCGCCAGCCGAGGGTGGTGGACCAGAGCTGCTGGTGCCCCGCGGGGAAGGCGCGTTCCGGCTTCTGCACCACCCAGGGCGCGCGGGACATCGACTCGACTCCGCCCGCGAGGACGACGGACGCGTCGCCGAGCGCGACGGCGCGCGCGGCCTGGATGACGGCTTCGAGTCCAGAGCCGCAGAGCCGGTTGACGGTCACGCCCGGCACGGTGACGGGCAGCCCGGCGAGCAGGGCGGCCATCCTGGCGACGTTCCTGTTGTCCTCGCCCGCGCCGTTGGCGTCGCCGAGGACGACGTCGTCGATGCGCGCCGGGTCGAGGGCGGGGGTGCGTTCCACCAGGGCCCTGAGCACGTGCGCGGCCAGGTCGTCGGGGCGCACGCCCGCGAGGGCGCCGCCGAACCTGCCGACGGGGGTGCGGACGGCGTCGACGACATAGACATCGCGCAGGCTCATGGCTCTCGTCCCTCTCCCCCGGCCGGGGGCACGTCCGGCGTTGTGCGCATCGCGCACACTCGTTCAGTTCGGCCACCCGAGTCTCTGCCCCGTGCCGTGCGGTGTCAACGTCCCCCGGTGCGGGACCTGGTGGCGGGGGCGCGGACGGCACGCTCTACGGTCGTGCCCATGACGCCCTACTCCGACGTGCACGACCACCAGGACAGCGACGTGCCGGGCCGCACCGGCCCGGCCGCGACGACCGAGGCCGACCCCCGCGAGGTGGGGGCGGTACGCACCGAGTACTCCCCCGCGCATGACGGGGACCCGGACCCCGGCGAGATCGTGTGGACGTGGGTGCCGTTCGAGGAGAACGACGGCCGCGGCAAGGACCGCCCGGTGCTCGTGGTGGCCCGCGAGGCGGCGGGCACGCTGCTCGCGGTGCAGCTGTCGAGCAAGCGGCACCAGGGCGACGCGGACTGGGTGGCGGTCGGCCAGGGCCCGTGGGACCGGGAGGGGCGCGACTCGTGGGTGGCGCTCGACCGGGTGATGCGGCTGCACGACGCGGGGATGCGCCGCGAGGCGTGCGCGCTGGACAGGGGCCGGTTCAACCTGGTGGTGAACCGGCTGCGGGAGCGGTACGGCTGGAGCTGACGCGCCGCGGCGGCGCGGGACCCACGCGGGACCCGCGCCGCCGCACGGCCGGGGGCCGGCGCGGGCGCCCGGGCTCAGGCGGCCGTGGCCAGCGAGAGCGCGAAGCGCCCGGCCTCGTCCGTCCACCAGCGGGTGGGCGCGAATCCGGCCGCGTCCAGCTCGGCGTCGACGCCCTCCTTGCGGAACTTGGCGGAGATCTCCGTGCGCAGCTCCTCGCCGCGGGCGAAGTGCGCGACGAGGTCGAGTTCGGGGATCTTGACGGTGAGGCCGCGGCGGGCCCGCAGCCGCATCTCGATCCACTCGTGGGCGGGGTCCCAGAGCGCGACATGGTCGAAGTCGGCCGGGTCGAAGTCGGCGCCGAGTTCGCGGTCGACCACGCTGAGCACGTTCTTGTTGAACTCCGCGGTCACGCCCGCCGCGTCGTCGTACGCCCGTACCAGCACGCCCTCGTCCTTGACGAGGTCCGTGCCGAGCAGCAGGGTGTCGCCGGGCCTGAGCAGGGCCCGCACGGAGGCGAGGAAGCGGGCGCGCTCCGCGGGCAGCAGGTTGCCGACGGTGCCGCCGAGGAAGGCGACGAGCCTCGGGCCCTCGGTGGGCGGGAGTTCGACGCCGCGGGTGAAGTCCGCGATCAGCGCGTGCACCCGCAGCTCGGGGCGGTCCGCGAGGAGCGCCTCGGCGGCGCCGGTCAGCGCGCTCTCGCTGACGTCGACCGTCACGTAGTCGCGCAGGCCGCCGGCCCGGCTGAGGGCGTCGAGCAGGTGGCGGGTCTTCTCCGAGGAGCCCGAGCCCAGTTCGACCAGGGTCCGGGCGCCGGTGACCCGGGCGATCTCGGGCGCGCGGGCGAGCAGGATCTCCCGCTCCGCGCGGGTCGGGTAGTACTCGGGGAGCCGGGTGATCTCCTCGAACAGGTCGCTGCCGCGCGTGTCGTAGAACCACTTGGGCGGCAGGGACTTGGGGGTCGCGGTGAGGCCGCGCCGCACGTCGTCGCGGAGCGCGGCGCCGGTGGCGTCCTCGGGCAGGGTGCGGGTGACGGTGTAGGGGCTCACGAGGGGGGCTCCTTGAGGGGGGTGAGCGTGACGTCGGCGCGGGTCGCCACGAGCAGCGTGCGGTCGGGGACCTCCTGCCAGCGGGGGTCGTCGTCGTACGGCTCGGAGGCCACCACCGCCCGGCGGCCCTGGTCGTGCAGGTACCAGAGGGTGTCGCCCCAGGCGGTGGCCGCGACGGCGGCGCCGTCGGTCAGCAGGAGGTTGAGACGGGAGCCGGGAGCGGCGCCCGCCACGTCGTAAACGGCGTCGGCGAGCGCCTGCCCCGGGGTGTCCCCGGCCCGCAGCCGGTGCAGGATCAGCGCCCAGACCAGCGCGGAGTCGTTTCTGGCCGCCAGCGAGAGCACCTCGTCCGCGGGCAGTGCGGCGGCGAGCGGCGCGAGGCTGTGCGGCCAGCCGGTGACGGCGCCGTTGTGGCTGAACAGCCATGGCCCGTCGGCGAACGGCGCCGCGGCCGCCTCGCCGTCGGCGCTCGGCACCGTGGCGTCCCGTACGGCGGCGAGCAGCGCGCCCGCGCGCACCACGCGGGCCAGGTCGGCGAAGCCGGGGTCGGCCCAGATCGGCCCGGCGCGCCGGTAGCGGGCGGGCACGGGGTCGCCCTCTGCGTACCAGCCGACGCCGAAGCCGTCCGCGTTGACCGTGCCGTGGCGCTGGTGCCTCGGCGCCCAGGACTGCTGGTACAGGGCGTGCGGCGGCGCCACGAGGGCGGCGGCGAGCGGCTCGGCCGGGCCGAGCAGCGCGACGTGGCGGCACATCAGGCGTCCCGCGCGGTGCGGAAACCGGAGAAGATCTGCCGGCGCACCGGCAGGTCCCAGTTGCGGAAGGTGCCGCGGCAGGCGACGGCGTCCACCGCGAAGGACCCGCCGCGCAGCACCTTGTGGTCGCCGCCGAAGAAGACCTTGGAGTACTCGGGGTACGGGAAGACCGTGAAGCCCGGGTAGGGCAGGAAGTCGCTGGACGTCCACTCCCAGACGTCGCCGATGAGCTGGCGTACGCCGAGCGGCGAGGCGCCCGCGGGGTAGCTGCCCGCGCGGGCGGGCCGCAGATGGCGCTGGCCGAGGTTGGCGTGCTCGGCCGCGGGTTCCGCGTCGCCCCACGGGTAGCGGCGGGAGGCGCCCGTGGCGGGGTCGTGGCGCGCGGCCTTCTCCCACTCCTCCTCGGTGGGCAGGCGCCGGCCGGCCCACCGGGCGTAGGCGTCGGCCTCGTACCAGCTGACGTGCAGCACCGGCTCGTCGTCCGGTACGGGCTCCACGGTGCCGAAGCGGCGGCGCAGCCACTCGTTGCCGTCGCGGCGCCAGAACAGCGGCGCGGCGATGCCGTGTTCGCGGATCTGTGCCCACCCGGCAGGCGCCCACCAGCGCTCGTCCCCGTAGCCGCCGTCCTCGATGAACGCCTTGTACGCGCCGTTGGTGACGGGCACGGTGTCGAGGTGGAAGGCGGGCACGAGACGCTGGTGCTCGGGGCGTTCGTTGTCGAGCGCCCAGGGCTCCGTGGAGGTGCCCATGGCGAAGGGTCCCGCGGGCACGAGGACCTCGGCGGGCAGCCGCGCCGCGTCCCCGGCGTCCGGGGCGGGCGGCTCGGGGGCGTGCAGCGCGGCAGGGCCCTTGCGCAGCTGGTGCGTGATCAGCATGGTCTCGTCGTGCTGCTGTTCGTGCTGGGCGATCATCCCGTAGGCGAAGCCGGAGCTGAGCAGCGGCGTTCCGGGGTCCAGCGGGGTGCGTTCGATGACGTCGAGCACCCGGTCGCGGATGTCGGCGGCGTAGGCGCGGGCCTCGGCGGGCGGCAGCAGCGGCAGTGTGGGCCGCTCGGAGCGCGGGTGCTCGAAGGCGTCGTAGATGGAGTCGATGTCGGGGCGCACGGCGTCGTGGCCGCCGACGGTACGCAGCAGCCACTGCTCCTCCTGGTTGCCGATGTGGGCGAGGTCCCACACGAGCGGCGACATGAGGGGCGAGTGCTGGGCGGTGAGGTCGTCCTCGTCGACGCAGGAGGTCAGCAGCGCCGTGCGGGCGCGTGCCCTGGTGAGGGTGGCGACGGCGTGGTCGCGCAGGGCCTCGGCGTCCTGGCCGGGTATCAGCAGCGGGGCCGGGGCGTCCGCGGGCTCGGCCGGTGCGGCGGAGGCTGCGCGGGACTCTGCGGTGCGGTCGGTCATGTCCTGGGGTCCTTCTCGGGTTCGGGGACGCGCAGGTCGTCGGCGGGACATCGTCCGCGCAGGACGTAGCGCTCGGTGAAGTCGGCGACGGCGTCCTGGACGGCCCGTCCCGCGCCGACGCGCGGCAGCGCGGCCAGGGCGGTCTCGAAGCAGACGGCGGCCGTCGCGCGGAGTTCGGGGTCGGCCAGGCCGTGCCGTGCGGCGTTGAGCCACAGGAGGTTGCCGGGGGCGGGCAGCGGCCCGGCCGTCTCGGCGAGCGGCTTGACCGCGCGGTAGACGGTCTCCGCGGCCTCGGGGTCGTCGAAGAGGGCGGTCGTCACGGCCAGCGGGACGATCCAGCCGTCCTCGCCGGGCTGGGCGTCGATCATGCGCAGCTCCAGGTGGCCGCGCGGTCTGACCGGGGGGAAGAGGGTGGTGAGGTGGTATTCGAGGTCGGTGCGGTCGGGCGGGCGCGGCAGCCCGTGTCTGATCCACTCCCGGAACGTGAGCCCGTCGGGGACCGCCCAGGGCCCCTGCTCGGCCCTGACGCACATCACGGGCGCGTCGAGGGCGTGGGCCGTCCAGCCGGCGCGCGGGTCGCCGCCCGCTGCGGGGGCGCTGGTGCGCGCCGGGTCGAGCTTCGTCCACACGGCCTGCCGGGTGGAGCGCCAGCCGGTGGGGTGGCCGCGCCGCATGGGCGAGTTGGCGAAGGCGGCGACGAGTACGGCGCCGAGCAGGTGCGCGAGCTGCCAGCGGCGGCCGTGGCCGAGCGGGCCGGGCTCCTCGTGCCCCGCGTCGAGACAGACCTGCACGGACGCGGTGGTGCGCATCATGGCGCGCCCGGTGTCGTCGTACTGGTCGAAGTACGCCTCCATCGCGTCGTAGCGCGGAGCGTGCAGCATCCGGTCGGGGTGGTGCCAGGGGTCCTGCCCGTATCCGGCGAGCGCCAGGCCGTGGGCGCCGAGGCGCGTGCGGACGGCGGCGAGGTCGGCGGCGACGGTGTCGATGCACGCGGTCAGCGACGCGGCGGGCGGCGAGCTAAGCTCCAGCTGCCCGCCGGGTTCGAAGGTGAGTGCCGACTTCAGCGGCAGGGTCCGCAACCCGTCGAGGGCGGTGGCGCGGCGCTCCGCCGCGACGCCCTCCTCGGGGCGGCTCTGGTCGTGGACGAGCCATTCGAGTTCCACCCCTACGGTGCGGGGCGGCCCTGTCTTGAAGCAGATGCCGTCGAGCAGCGCCTCTGCTGCCTCCTCGGTGAGCACACTGCGCCCATCCGCGATGGTGTCGGGTGGCATGGCCGGTTCCTCCTGTCGAGGGCCGTGGCGGCCTGGGCCCGGGTCGGGCCCGCACCGCTCCGGCTCCAACCTAAAGCCACTCGTTTCCGCTCGCACAAGAGTGCCCGGGGCCCGGTCAGGGAAACGTCAGGTATTCGACGTGCCGGACCGCCCGGCCGGGGCCCGGTCCCCACGCTCCCCGCGGCGCCCTGGCGCGGGCGCGGCGCCCTGGCCGCGGACGGCCGGACGGGCGGCACGGGAGGCACGGGAGGGACGGGTGCGGCGGGACGCACGAGAGCCACCGGAGGCACGGGAGGCACGGGAGGCACCGGGGACACGGCAGGCGCGGGAGCGACGGCGGGGAGGGCGGGCCCCGGGTACGTCGAGCAGGGCGCCGAGTTCGCCTGCGAAGACCTGGTGGCGCAGCCGCTGCGCGGCGCGGACGTCGGCCGCGCCGCGGGCGAGGACCACGCGGTAGCGGGTGTCCGCCGGCGCGGGGGCGGCGGCGGTACGGGGTGCGGCCTCCGCGGTACGGGGAGCCGGGACGACGGCGGACATGGCTGTCTCCGGGACCGGTGGGGAGCACGGCGGCCGGGGCCCGCACGCGCGGAGCCGGCACCTCGTTTCTTCCGCGACCGGCTGGACTCGGCGTGGCCGTCCGGGTGAGGCGGCATGTGGGGCGGCTGAACGGACGGGGCCGGCAGGGACGCGACGCGCCCGCCGGCCTGGCGTCGGCGGGCGGGCGCGCGGGCGTTCGGCCGTCAGGCCGTCAGGTCTCGGAGCCCTGTCCCGTGCCGGTGGACTCGCCGCCCACCGGCTTGCCCTCGGGGACGACCAGCTCGGTCATCGCGAGCCCCGCCTCGCCGGAGACGGCGGCGAGTTCCTCGCCGAGCGGTTCCGGCGAGACCATCCCGTGGCTGCCGCCTGGCTTGCCGGTGAGCAGGGACGAGATCGCGGCGACGGCGCAGGCGGCGACGGCGAACCAGAAGGCGACGACGAGGCCCGAGTGGAACGGCCCGGAGATCAGGTGCGGGAAGAACTCCTTGCTGGTGATCGAGGCGCCGTGGTCCGGGAGCTTGGAGAGCTGGGGGCCGAGCAGCTGCTGGAACGGGTTGTAGCCGAGGAACGCCGCGAACAGCACGGCGATCGGCGGCAGGTGGGAGACCCCGCCGGCGATGTTCTCCGGCACGCCCTGGTGGACGAGTCCCGCGTGCATGGCGGAGGGCAGGGTGTGCGAGAGGCCCGCGATCATCAGGCTGAAGAAGATGCCGATGGAGAGCACGGACGCGGAGTTCTGGAAGGTGGCGCCCATGCCGGCGCCCACGCCGCGGGCGTCGGCGGGCAGCGCGTTCATGATCTCGGCGCGGTTGGGCGAGGCGAACAGGCCGGAACCGAGGCCGTTGACGAACAGCAGGACCGCGAAGACCCAATAGTTGAAGTCGGTCGGCAGGACCATCAGGGCGACGAAGCCGCCGCCGGTGACGAGGGCACCGCCGACGGTGAACATGCGGGCGCCGACCCGGTCGGAGAGCCAGCCGGACAGGGGCGCGGAGAGCAGGAAGCCGACGGTCAGCGGGATCATGTAGATGCCGGCCCACAGCGGGGTCTTCTCGAAGCTGTAGCCGTGCAGTGGCAGCCAGATGCCCTGGAGCCACATGATCAGCATGAACTGGAGGCCGCCGCGGCCGAGCGCCATCATCAGGCTGCCGATGTTGCCCGCGGTGAAGGCGCGCAACCGGAACAGCGAGAGCCGGAACAGCGGCTGTTCGACGGTCCGCTCGATCCACACAAAGATGCCCAAGACAACTACACCGCCGATGAGAGCGGCGAGCACCAGCGGGTTGGCCCAGCCCATCGTGGAGGAGCCGTAGGGCTGGATGCCGTACGTGATGCCGACCAGCACCGCGATCAGGCCGACGCCGAAGGTGATGTTGCCCCACCAGTCCATCTTCGCGTGCACCCGGACACCGGTGTCGTGCAGCTTGATGTACGCCCAGACGGTGCCGAAGATGCCGAAGGGCACGGAGACGAGGAAGATCAGCTTCCAGTCCACCGGCGCCAGCACGCCGCCGAGGATCAGGCCGATGAAGGAGCCGGCGATGGCGGCGATGGAGTTGATGCCGAGCGCGGTGCCGCGCTGGTGGGTGGGGAAGGCGTCGGTGAGGATAGCCGTCGAGTTGGCGAACAGCAGCGCGCCGCCGATCCCCTGGACGATGCGCCAGCCGATGAGCCAGAGCGCGCCCGCGCTGCCGTTGAAGTACGTCAGCGAGAGGGCGATCGAACACAGGGTGAAGACGGCGAAGCCCATGTTGTACATGCGGACCCGGCCGAACATGTCGCCCAGCCTGCCGAAGGTCACCACGAGGACCGCCGTGACGACCATGAAGCCCATCAGCATCCACAGCAGATAGCTGGTGTTCCCCGGGTCGAGCGGGTTCAGGTCGATGCCGCGGAAGATGTCGGGCAGCGCGATCAGCACGATCGACTGGTTGATCATCACCATCAGCACACCGAGCGTGGTGTTGGAGAGCGCGATCCACTTGTAGTGCTCTCCGGGGCCGGTCCGCGAGGGTTCCGCTGCGGTTGTTCGGCTCATGCCCACAATGCCTTTACTCCTTCGCGTACACGTGCCGGCGCGCAGCGCGTGCGGACGCAGAACGTTGGTCGATGCAAGTAATCTATCTCCTCCATATGACTTCCATATGTCCGGTAGATAGCTCCGGCAGGGCCACAGGGACCACAGGGGTCACCCACTCCCCGCCGATCAGGGGCACAGCACCCTGAACGGCAGGTCGGGACCACAGGCACGTATGACGCACATCACAGTTACCTGATGGAACGAGGGGGGAGAGCACGGGAGCGCGGCAGGGCGCGCACCCCTGGGCCCCTGTTCCGGCCACCCGCGCGGCGTGCCCGGATGCGCCCGGTCGGCGGGGTTTCGCAGGGCTCGGCGGGGTTTCGCAGGGGCCGAGGAAGCCCCCGGGACCGTGCCGCGTTGACGCAGCCATGAGCAGCGCAGCGCAGGACCCCGGCAGGGTCCCCTTCTCCGTACTCGACCGCTCGCGGACGCGGGAGGGGCGGGAGCCGGGCGAGGCGCTGCGGGACACCGTGGAGTTCGCGCGGCGCGCGGAGGCGCTCGGCTACCACAGGTTCTGGGTGTCGGAGCACCACAGCGTGCCCGGTGTCGCGGGCTCCGCGCCCACGGTGCTCGCGGCCGCGGTGGCCGCGGCGACCCGCGCCATCAGGGTCGGCACGGGCGGGGTGATGCTGCCCAACCACCGGCCCCTCGTGGTCGCGGAGCAGTTCGGGGTGCTCGCGTCCCTCTTCCCCGGCCGGATCGACATGGGGCTCGGCCGCTCCGTGGGCTTCACCGACGGCATCAGGGCCGCGCTCGGCCAGGGCAAGGAGGCCGCAGACCGCTTCCCCGAGCAGCTCGACGAACTGCTCGGCTGGTTCACCGGCGGGCAGCGGGCCCATCCGCAGGTACACGCGAGGCCCGCGGAGGGCCTGCGCATCCCGGCGTTCGTGCTGGCCACCGGGGAGGGCGCTCGGACCGCCGCCCGCGCCGGGCTGCCGCTGGTGATCGCCGCGGTGCGCGGACAGGACGCCATGCTGCGCGCGATCGACGGCTACCGCGCGGAGTTCCGCCCCTCCGCCTGGGGCGAGCGGCCGTATGTGATGGTCTCCGGCACGGTGGCGCTTGCCGCCACCACCGAGGAGGCCCGCAGGATCCTGCTGCCCGAGGCATGGTCGGCCGCGTACTCGCGCACCCGCGGCAGCTTCCCGCCCCTGGCGCCGGCCGCGGCGGTCGAGTCCGCCGCGATGACGGAGCGCCAGCGCGCCCTCTTCGACGAGGCGATGACCGGTCACCTCTTCGGCACCGAGGAGGAGGTGGCACCCGCGCTCGACGGGCTGCTGAAGCGGAGCGGCGCCGACGAGTTCCTCGTCACCACGAGCACCTACGACCGGACGGCGCTGCTCGACTCCTACCGCCGACTCGCCCGGCTGCGCGGGCTCGCCGCCTGACACCGCGCGCAGGGCCCCGGACACCTGGGGTGTCCGGGGCCCTGCCGGATGCGGCCCGCGTGCGGGCGTGCCGGTCAGTACTGGCTGCCGCCGCTGCCGGTCGCGGTGCCGCTGGGGCTGGCGCTGCCGCTGGGGCTGCCGCTGGGGCTCGCGCTCTCGCTCTCGCTCGGGCTGGCGCTGCTCTTGGCGGGCATCGCCGTGACGCGCTCGCCCTGCGGGTCGACGACGTACCACTTGGCACCGAAGGCGGTGACGCCCTGGCCGTTGACCTGGCCGGGCTTGGTGTCACCCGCGAAGTAGTACAGCGGGTGCTTGTTGTACGTGGCCTGGAGGGTGCCGTCGCCGCGCTTGGTGGTGCCGAACAGCTCCGCCTTGAGCGCGCCGGCCGAGGAACTGGGCGACGCGGAGGCCGTCTCGGAGGGGGACGCGGAGCCGGTGGCGCTCGCCGTGGGCGACGCGCTCCCGGTCGCGCTTCCCGACGGGGACGCGGAATCGCCCGGCGTCGCGGCCTTGGGGGTCGCGGTGACGATGGCCGGCGGCCAGCCCTTGGCGCACTCGCCGGTGCAGGTCGACTTGTCGGTGGTGTCCTTGGCGAACAGGTACAGCGTGTGGCCCTTGCTGTCGACGAGGATCTCGCCGAGCCCCGGCACATCGCTCGTCATGATCTTCGATGCCGCGTCCTTCATGCCTGCGGACGCCGACGGCGACGAGGTCGCCTGCTCGGCCGCCGCCTTCACGTGCGCGGCCGTGTCCTCCTTGTGGTGCGAGGACGAGCCGCTGCTCGAACAGGCGGTCGCCGTCGTCGCGAAGAGGGCTGCCGCCGCCACGGCGGCCGCTCTCACAGCGGTGTTCTTCATCCGGACTCCTTCGGAAGCCGCCGGGTAGGCGGGCACGGCTCACCCGAGTGGGGCCGCATGGAGTCCAGTGGATGTCATGATCGCGTGCGGAGCGAAGCGGACAGGGCCGTCCGGTGCACCGAACCGCCCGATGGGAGGTATCCGTACCCCGCGGCCTCCGGGCCCGGGGCGGCACGCCCGGCCGGTGCCCGGCTGCTCCGAACGGGTGGCCGGGCCCGCGGCCCCTCAGCGTGCCGCCTTCACCCCGGCCCGCAGCCACTCCCGGTTCATCGACGTGATGGACATCAGCGGGATGCCCTTGGGGCAGGCCGTCGCGCACTCGCCGGTGAGGGTGCAGCCGCCGAAGCCCTCGTCGTCCATCTGGGCCACCATGTCGAGGACGCGCGTCTCGCGCTCCGGCGCGCCCTGCGGCAGGGTGTTCAGGTGGTTGATCTTGGCCGAGGTGAACAGCATCGCCGAGCCGTTCGGGCAGGCCGCCACGCAGGCACCGCAGCCGATGCACTCGGCGTGCTCGAACGCCGTGTCCGCCGCCGGCTTCGGCACGGGAGTGGAGTGGGCCTCGGGCGCCGCGCCGGTCGGGGCGGTGATGTAGCCGCCCGATCCGATGATCCGGTCGAACGCGGAACGGTCCACGACGAGGTCCTTGACGACCGGGAACGCGCCCGCCCGCCAGGGCTCGACGTCGATGGTGTCGCCGTCCTTGAAATGCCGCATGTGCAGCTGGCAGGTGGTGGTGCGCTCGGGCCCGTGCGCGTCGCCGTTGATCACGACGCCGCAGGCGCCGCAGATGCCCTCGCGGCAGTCGTGGTCGAAGGCGACCGGCTGGTCCCCCTCCAGGATGAGCTTCTCGTTGAGCGAGTCGAGCATTTCGAGGAAGGACATGTCCTCGGTGATGTCGTCGATCTCGTAGGTGACCATGGCGCCTTCTGCGTCGGCGTGCTGCTGCCGCCAGACGCGCAGGGTGAGCCTCATGCGTAGCTCCGCTGGGTGGGGTGTACGTACTCGAAGACGAGGTCTTCCCTGTGCAGGACGGGCGCCTCGCCGGTACCCGTGTACTCCCAGGCCGCGGCGTAGGAGAACGCGTCGTCCTTGCGTGCCGCCTCGCCGCCCTCCGTCTGGGACTCCTCGCGGAAGTGGCCGCCGCAGGACTCCGTGCGGTGCAGGGCGTCGAGGCAGAGGAGTTCGGCGAGCTCCAGGTAGTCGACGACGCGATTCGCCTTCTCCAGGGCCTGGTTGAGCTCCTCGCCGGTGCCCGGGACCTTGATCCGGCGCCAGAACTCCTCCCGGATCTGCGGGATCCGGTCGAGCGCCTTGCGCAGCCCCTCGTCGGTGCGGGCCATGCCGCACTGGTCCCAGAGGAGTTCGCCGATCTCCTTGTGGAAGGAGTCCGGGGTGCGGTCGCCGTCGACGGCGAGCAGCAGCCGCAGCCGGTCCTCGGTCTCCGCGACGGCCTCGGCGACCTCGGGGTGGGCGTCGTCGACCGCGGGGAGCGAGGGGTTGCGCGCGAGGTAGTCGTTGAGCGAGGGCGGCAGGACGAAGTAGCCGTCGGCGAGGCCCTGCATCAGCGCGGAGGCGCCGAGCCGGTTGGCACCGTGGTCCGAGAAGTTGGCCTCGCCGATCGCGAACAGGCCGGGGATCGTGGTCTGGAGGTCGTAGTCGACCCACAGGCCGCCCATCGTGTAGTGGATGGCCGGGTAGATCCGCATCGGGACCTCGTACGGGTTCTCCGCGGTGATCCGCTCGTACATCTCGAAGAGGTTGCCGTACTTCTCCTCGACGGCCCCGCGGCCGAGGCGCTTGATGGCGTCGGCGAAGTCGAGGTAGACGCCCTGGCCGCCGGGGCCGACGCCGCGGCCCTCGTCGCACACCTTCTTCGCGGCCCGGGAGGCGATGTCGCGGGGCACGAGGTTGCCGAAGGACGGGTAGATGCGCTCCAGGTAGTAGTCGCGCTCGTCCTCGGGGACCCGGTGCGGCGGGCGGTCGTCGCCGCGCTGCTTGGGCACCCAGATCCGGCCGTCGTTGCGCAGCGACTCGCTCATCAGGGTCAGCTTGGACTGGTGGTCGCCGGAGCGCGGGATGCAGGTGGGGTGGATCTGGGTGAAGCAGGGGTTGGCGAAGTAGGCGCCGCGGCGGTGCGCGCGCCAGATCGCGGTGGCGTTGCTGTTCTTGGCGTTGGTCGACAGGTAGAAGACGTTGCCGTATCCGCCGGAGGCGAGGACGACGGCGTCCGCGAAGTACGTGGAGACGGCGCCGGTGATCAGGTCGCGGGCGACGATGCCGCGGGCCCGGCCGTCGACCACGACCAGGTCGAGCATCTCGGTCCTGGGGTGCATCTCGACGTTGCCCGCGGCGATCTGGCGGGAGAGCGCCTGGTAGGCGCCGAGGAGGAGCTGCTGCCCTGTCTGGCCGCGGGCGTAGAAGGTGCGGGACACCTGCACGCCGCCGAACGAGCGGGTGTCGAGCAGGCCGCCGTACTCGCGGGCGAACGGCACGCCCTGGGCGACGCACTGGTCGATGATCTCGACGGAGACCTCGGCGAGGCGGTGGACGTTGGACTCGCGGGAGCGGAAGTCGCCGCCCTTGACGGTGTCGTAGAACAGCCGCTGGACCGAGTCGCCGTCGTTGCGGTAGTTCTTCGCGGCGTTGATGCCGCCCTGCGCGGCGATGGAGTGGGCGCGGCGCGGCGAGTCCTGGTAGCAGAACTGGACGACGCGGTAGCCCTGTTCCGCGAGGGTGGCGCCTGCCGCGCCGCCGGCGAGCCCGGTGCCGACGACGATGACGGTGTGTTTGCGGCGGTTGGCGGGGTTGACGAGTTTGGCCTCGAAGCGGCGGCGGTTCCAGCGCTCCTCGACGGGCCCGTCCGGGGCCCTGGTGTCCGCGACCGGCTCGCCGGTGGTGTATCGGATGTATTCGTTCATGTCAGCTCACCAGTCCGGTCATGACGGCGACGGGTACGGCGATGAATCCCGCGGTCAGCAGGACCGCGAGCACGCCTGCGACGGCCTTGAGGACGCGGTCGCGGGTGGCGCTGCCCGCGCCGAGGGTCTGGGCCGCGCTCCAGAAGCCGTGCTGGACGTGGAGTCCGAGCGCGAGCATCGCGACGATGTAGATGACGTCGTTCCACCACTCGTGGAAGGCGGCGACGACGTTGGCGTACGGGTGGCCCGGCACGAAGCCCGGCTGCACGGTGCCGGTGGTCAGGTCGAGGATGTGCCAGACGATGAACAGGCCGAGGATCACGCCGCCCCAGCGCATGGTGCGGGTGGCGTAGCTCGTGCGGGCCTTCTTGTGCACGTACTTGGTGGGGCGCGCGGCGAGGTCGCGGCGGCTGAGCTGGTACGCGGAGACGGCGTGCGCCACGACGGCGGCGACGAGCACGACCCGGACGATCCACAGGACCCACGAGTAGTGGAAGAAGGGCTCGCCGACGACGCGGAGCCAGTGGGCGTACTCGTCGAAGGTGCCGGGCCCGAAGAAGATCTTGAGGTTCCCGTACATGTGGACCACGAGGTAGGCGAGCATCAGGAGGCCGCTGACGGCCATCACCATCTTCTTGCCGACCGTGGAGTCCCACACCGTCTTGGGCAGGGAGGGCCGCTTGTCCGTCCGCGTCGCCAGAGCCATGTACCTGACGCTAGGGCCGAACGGCCTCAGAGGTCCAAGACATGGATTGGCTCATGTCCATAGCCTGTCCCTATCATGGCATCGTGCAGTTCCATCAGCTCCACTACTTCGTCGCGGTGGCCGAGACGCGCCACTTCACCCGCGCCGCCGAGCGGGTCCATGTCTCGCAGCCGTCCCTCTCCCAGCAGATCAGGGCGCTGGAGAACGAGCTGGGCGCGGAGCTGTTCAGCCGGGCCCGGGGGAACGTGGCGCTCACGGAGGCCGGTGAGTCGCTCCTGCCACTGGCCCGCAGGATCCTCGCGGACGCGGAGACCGCGCGGCACGAGGTGCAGGAGCTCGCGCAGCTGCGGAAGGGCCGGGTGCGGCTCGGCGCGACGCCGAGCGTGTGCACGGGCCTGCTGCCCGACGTGCTGCGTGCCTTCCACGACCTGCATCCGGGGATCGAGCTGCGGATCGAGGAGAGCGGGTCGCGCGACCTGGTGCGGGAGCTGGCGCGCGGAGCGGTCGACCTCGCCCTCGTGGTGCTGCCGCTGCCGACGCCCTCCCCCGCGCTGACCACGGTCGAGCTGCTCCAGGAGGACCTGGTCGTGGTGTCGTCGGCGGCCGGGCCCGCGCCGCGGCGGCCGGTGCGCGTCGCGGACCTCCAGGGCGAGCCGCTCGTGATGTTCCGGCACGGCTACGACCTGCGGGAACTGACGGTCGCCGCCTGCCACGCGGAGGGCTTCGAGCCGTCGTTCACCGTGGAGGGCGGGGAGATGGACGCCGTGCTGGGCTTCGTGCGGGCGGGGCTCGGTGTCGCCGTGGTGCCGAGCATGGTGGCGCAGCGGGCGGGCCGTGACCTGCGGGTGACCGAGCTCGCGCCGCCCGGGCTGCGCAGGACGATCGCGCTGGCGCACCGCAGCGACGTGGCGCCGCCCCGCGCGGCGCGCGAGCTGATGCGGCTGCTGCTGGAGACCCGGATGCCGCCGGGCACGGCGGCCCCCTGACCGCGGCGCCCCGCGCGGCGGCGGGCGTCACCGCGGCGCGGGCGCCGGCTCAGACTGCGCCGGCTCAGACGGCGTCGGCTCAGACGGCGTCGGCGAGCGACAGCTCGCGCAGCCGTTCGGGCGGCCCGGGGCGCGCGTAGTACCAGCCCTGCGCGGTGTCACAGCCGAGCCGCCGCAGGTGGTCGGCCTGCGCCCCGGTCTCCACGCCCTCCACCGTGACCGTGAGGTCCAGGCTGTGGGCGAGGGAGACGATGCCCTCCACGATCTTCAGGTCGACGGGGTCCGCGGGGTGCTGCTGCATGCCCTGGGTGAAGGACCGGTCCAGCTTGAGCACGCCGACCGGGAGCCTGCGCAGGTTGGCGAGGTTGGAGTAGCCGGTGCCGAAGTCGTCGAGCGCGATGTGCACGCCCATCTCGGCAAGTTGGCGCAGCGGCTTGAGCAGGTCCTCGTCGGCTCCTATCAGCGCGGACTCCGTCACCTCGAGGCAGAGCGCGCCGGCCGGCAGCCCGATCCGCTCCAGGATCTCGACCGTGTCGGCGACCAGACCGGGGTGGTGCAGCTGTGCGGGCGAGAGGTTCACGTTGACCCGCAGCGGGGTGTCGCGCTCCTCCGGCGGCAGCGCCTCAAGCCACACCTTGGCCTGGCGTGCCGACTGTTCGAGCACCCAGCGGCCGAGTGGGACGATCAGGCCGGTGCGCTCGGCGAGTGGGATGAAGCGGTCGGGTCCGATCACCCCGTGCTGCGGGTGCGCCCAGCGGACCAGGGCCTCGGCACCGCGCACGCTGGCGTCGCCGAGACGGACGAGCGGCTGGTACTCGATGAAGAACTCGCCCCGCTCCAGCGCGGCGGGCAGCGCGGTGGTCAGGCCGTGCCGGGTGATGGCCCGCTCGTCGGACTCCGGGTCCGCGATCTCGTAGCGGTTGCCGCCCGCCGCCTTGGCCCGGTACATGGTGATGTCGGCGCTGCGCAGCACCTCGGCCGCGGTGTGCTCCGCGGTCGGGCCCTCCACGACGCCGATGCTGCCGCGCACGGTGAACTCCCGCCCGTCCAGACGGATCGGGGTGGTGAGCACGCCCAGCATCCGGGAGGCCAGGTCGGCGGCCTCGGTGCGGGTGTCGGGCCCCGTGGTCAGCGCGACGAACTCGTCGCCGCCGAGGCGCGCGACCATCTCGCCCGGCGCGGTGGCACAGCTCTGGAGCCGGTCGGCGACCTCGACGAGCAGCCGGTCGCCCGCGGAGTGGCCGAGGCTGTCGTTGATGGCCTTGAAGCCGTCGAGGTCCAGGTAGCACAGGCCGAACCGGGCCCCGTCGCCCGCCGCGAGCGTCTTGTCGAGGCGCTCGAAGAAGAGGGTCCTGTTGGGCAGCCCCGTGAGGGCGTCGTGCGTCGCCTCGTACCGCAGCCGCAGGTTGAGCAGGCGCCGCTCGGTGGTGTCCTCCATCAGCGCGAGCTGGTACTGGGGGGCACCCTCGGCGTCGCGCAGCAGCGAGACGGTGAGGTTGGTCCACAGCACGGTGCCGTCGCCCCGGTAGAAGGGCTTCTCGATGCTGAAGTGCTCACGCTCGCCGCGTACCAGCTCGCCGTGCATCCGCCACACCTGCGGCTTGTCCTCGGGGTGCACCCACTCGGTGACGTTGCGGCTGCGCACGTGGTGTTCGAGGCCGCCGAACATCGCGGTGAGCGTGTCGTTGACCTCGAGCACGGTGCCGTCGAGGTCCGCGATGGCGATGCCGATGGCCGCGCCCTCGAAGACGGCGAGGAAGCGCGCCTGGGTGGCGCGCAGCGCCTCCTCCGCGTCGGAGCGCGCGCTGAGCGCGGAGCGGGCGATGGCCTCCTGCTCGGCGAGGGTGCGCTCACGCAGCGCCTGCGCGAACCCGCCGGCCAGGGCGTGCTGGAGGCGGGCGCAGCGTGCGTGGTTCTCGTCGCCGGCGAACTCCTCGGCCCCGCAGTACAGGACGAGGTAGGACTCGATGACGCCGAGGGTGCGGGCGAGCGCCTCGGGGTCGGTGCAGTGCGCGGCCACCAGCTCGACGCCGACCTGTTGGGCGGGCGTCGTGTCGAACCGGGGGGCGCGCAGCGCCTCGTTGAGCCTGCGGGCGAGCGGCAGCAGGTGCTTCTCGAACTCGGGGCGGGTCAGGGAGGTCGCGGAGGACGGGAAGACCGCGCGGCTCCAGATGGTCGCGAACCGCCGGAGCCTGTCCTCCAGGGCGTCCTGTGCGTCGTGGGTGCCCGACGTCGGCTGGGGAAGCGTCACGCCTTGCGCCCCACCCCGACGAAGGCCGACGAGGCATAGGGATCGGCCTGCGCGGGCGGGATCTCGGGCCGCCAGCGGGACATCGGCACGAGCCCCGGGTCGACCGTTTCGAAGCCTTCGAGGAAGCGGGCGACCTCCTCGCGGGAACGCAGCACGATGGGGCTGCGGATGTCCCGGTACACGTCGACCGCCGCCTGGGTGCGCTCGCGCGGCACGGGCACGCCCTCGTAGCTGGCGTGGGAGAGGATCAGCAGGCTGCCGGGGGCGAGGGCGTCGCGCAGCGCGGCGACGGCGCGCAGCGGCTCGTCCGCGTCCTCGATGAAGTGCAGGACGGCGACGAGCAGGAGGGCCACCGGCCGTGTCAGGTCGAGGAGTCCGGTCACCACGGGGTCGGCGAGCAGTTCGGCGGGGGCCTTGAGGTCCCCGGTGGTGGCGGCCGCGCCCGGCACGCCGTCGAGCACGGCGCGGCTGTGGCTGACGGCGACCGGGTCGCGGTCGACGTAGACCACGCGGGTGCCGGGAGCGCTCCCCTGCGCCACGTCGTGCACATTGCCGTAGGTGGGAATTCCGGACCCGACGTCCAGGAACTGCCCGACGCCCTGGGCCAGTGCGTATTTCACGGCCCTGCGCATGAATGCCCGGTTGGCTTTCATGATCGCCGGGAGGCCCGGCATGAACTCCATTGCCCTGCGGGCGGCTTCCCTGTCGACCTCGAAATTGTGCGAACCGCCCAAGTAGTAGTCGTAAATGCGGGAGACGCTCGGCACCGATATGTCGATGTCGTGCGGGGCCCACGCGGGACGTTCCATCGAGGTCTCCAACGAGTCGCCACGAGTCACGGCCGACCGCCCGGCCGGGTGTTCGAGCCGAGGCTACTGACACCGCGCCAGGAGAGCGACCCCGGACGGGCCTCCAGGCATCCTTCTCCGTCACACACCGCAGGCATGTGCCCCTCCCCCTGCCCCGTCCGTAGCTGACGGTGGCCTGTTCCTGACCGTACGCGTCGGTAGCCGCGCCGCCCTCGCATCCCACCCCCCGTGGGACCGGCACTTCACCACGCGCTCCGTTAACTCAGGGAGCATACAAGCGCGTTGGCCTGTTCGCCGGATCGGGTGAGCGATCGGGAAACCATGGTTATGCCAAATCCCCCTATCCGGGGGAATCCTGACGCCTTTCGGCGTGGCGGCACAATTCGGAGTCCAGGCTTCGGCCGTGCACGCATCCCACGCGGGACGGCTGCTGGCCGCCTGCGCCCTCGTCTGCCTGTCCGCCGCCGCGCTGTCCGCGCCGGCCGCCGCGGACAGCTGCGCCTACGCCTCCACCGGGCCGGACGGCGTGTGGGCGGTCGCGGAGGCGGGCGGCCACGGCTGCCGCCCCTGCCCGCCGCCCTCCTCACCGCCTCCCCCGCCGCCGACCACGCCCCCGCCGCCGCCTCCGACCCGGCCGCCGACTCCCCCGGCGCCGCCTCCGCCTCCTCCGCCGACCACCCCGCCACCACCTCCCGCGCACACCCCGCAGCCGCCGCGCACCTGGTGGCGCCGCCTGAGGCGCCGCTCGCCTTCA
>NZ_BAABEP010000070.1:0-30406 GCF_039540215.1 Streptomyces tremellae | reverse complement strand
CGGAACGCAAAAGGGTCCACCGACTCCGTCGGCGGACCCTCAAGAAAGATCGAGGCTAGACAACAAGAAGGGCCCCGGTCTTTGACCTGGGCCCTCTTCGAAGAGCGGGTGACGAGAATCGAACTCGCGCTCTGAGCTTGGGAATCACGGGCCGTGACTCCCCTTTTCGACGCCTGACCTGCACGGACACCCGATGAGTGACCCCGAACGCATGGCGCGAATGTCCTGTTCGTGGCCGTGGCTCACCGTACGTTCTGGCACGCTTCTGGCACGGCGGGTACGGTCGATCGCATGACCTCGCAGGCGGCCGGCGGACCCGACGAACGGCAGGAGTTCACGGCGGAGACCGCCGGTGCGGCGCTGCGCGAGGCGTGCGCGGCTGCCGGTGTCGACGCCTCCGGCGCGGAGCTGCTGCGCCTCGGCTCGAACGCCGTGTACCGGCTCCCGTCCGCTCCGGTTGTCGTCCGTATCGCGCGCGACGTGGGCGCGGCAGAGGACATGGAACGGGCAGTCGCGGTGGCCCGCTGGCTGGAGTCGGAGGACTTCCCCGCGACCCGGGTGCTGCCCCGCATCGAGCAGCCGATCACCGCGGCCGGCCGCGTGGTGACGTTCTGGGAGAGCGCGCAGGAGCGCGAGGAGTACGCGACGGTCACCGAGCTGGCCGACCTGCTCAAGCGCCTGCACTGGCTGCACGAGCCCGAGTCGCTGCACCTGTCGTACTTCGACCCCGTCGGCAAGCTGTGGTCCTCGCTCCGCGCCCTGCGCGGGGTGACGCCCGAGGACGCGGCGTTCCTCGAACAGCGCGTCGTGCGCCTGGCCAAGGAGTACGAGCGGCTGGACTTCGTCCTGCCCTTCGGGATGATCCACGGTGACGCGAACGTGGGCAACGTCCTGCGCCACCGCGACGGGCAAGCCATCCTGATCGACCTCGACGGCTTCACCCTCGCACCCCGCGAGTGGGACCTGATCCTGACCGCGATCTACTACGACCGCTTCGGCTGGCACACGCGCACCGAGTACGAGAGCTTCGTCCACCACTACGGCTTCGACGTCATGAACTGGCCCGGGTACCCGGTCCTGGCGGACGTCCGCGAACTGATGATGGTCCTGTGGATGGGCCAACAGGTGGCGGACAGCGAGAAGTCGGCGGCAGAGTTCGGGCGGCGGGTCGAGACGCTTCGCACAGACGGCAGCCGCAAAGAATGGGCCCCCTTCTGAGGACGGCGCTCAGACCGGAGCCTCAGAGGCGAGCCACAGCCGGTTGTCGGCCGCCTGTTCCGCAAGCTCTCGGTGCGCTGCCGAGGGTCCGAGCGCGTCCAGGTGCCGACGGAACTCCGCGAGGTAGGCGACGCACCGGGCGGACTTGAGCTGTTCCCCCAGATCGAGCGCGTCGAGCACCACACGGCACGCCTCCTCGGCATCCCCGGCGTGCAGGTGCGCGTCCGCCAGAACCATGGTCGCGAAGAAGTCACTTCGTACATGGCTGCCGCTCATGGCGTTCTCGGCGTGCTCGACGGCCTGCCGCGCCCGTCGCACGTCGCGGAAGCAGTGCGCCGTCTCGGCCGCCAGCTCCGCGGCGTCGAAGTACGTGATCCACTCGGGTTCATCCGTCGTGTTGGAGGCGTCCAGAGCCCTGGCGGCCTCGCCGAGAGCCGTCTCGGTCGCGCGGCGGTCTCCCGTACGGGCCAGCGCGCGGGCCTCCATGGCGTGGAACTGCGCTCGCAGCGTCGGGGTGGCGACCCCCGAGATACCCATCAGGGCGGCACGGGCGAGCGTCGCGGCATGGGTGTACTGCCCGAGGAACGTCGCCTGGTGGCTCATCGCGGACAGGATGCTGCCCGCCAGCCGGCGGTCGTTGCCGTCCTGGGCGAGCCGGAGCGCCTGGAGGAAGTACCGCTGGGCGAGGCCGTGGTGTCCCGCGTCGTACGACATCCAACCCGCTAGCAGGGTGGCTTCCGCGACCGTGGAGAACAGTGCGCGGCCGACAGCTTCGCTGTACCGCCCCTTGAGGAGCGGGGCCACGTCCCGGCTGAGGTACTGGATCACGGACTGCCGTGCGTGGTCACCGCCCAACTGGTCGTCCAGGCCGGCGAACATGTCGCTGGTCGTTCTGATCACGGCCACGTCAGCGAGCCCCACCCTCGGCTCGCGCTCGCCGCCGCGCACGGGGAAGGACGCCTCAGGCGCGACGAGCCAGCGGAGTGACGCCTCGTTCCACGCCGGTTGGGAGGGCTCGGCCTGGATCAGGGGCTCGTAGCCGTTCAGATCGGCGCGCCACAGCCGGTCGACGGTGGCGATCGCCGCGTCGGGACTGGCGGGGTACGTCGCGTCCAGGAGGGGCGCGTCCTGGTCGGTGAGGTGGTTGAGCCCCAGCTCGGCGGCCGACAGTCCGAGGGCAGTACAGAGCAGCGGGCCGTAGAAGTCGTCCGGCGCACTGTGCCCGTTCTCCCAACTGGCAATGCGACGCTTCACGCTGGCGTCGGTCGGCAGCGTATGACCGCGTTGTGCGGAGGCTCGCCGCAGCTCGTTGACCAGGCGGAGTTGACTCCAACCGCGCTGGGCCCGGACGTCTCGCAGTCGGCTGCCGACGGAAGTCGGAGTGGCCATGCGTCTGCACCTCCCCGAGGGCCGCGTCCGGACACCGCTCCAGTGCCACTCATGGACTCTACGTAATCACTCGGACACTTGAACACCCCGCGCCGTCCCGGATGCGGCCCTTTGCCCGCGACGGGGGATGACGTGCGCCCTGCCACCTCGTCATCCCCCGTCACCCCTCGTCATCTCCCCAGCTCACGGCAGAGGCGGGAGTCTGTTCGTACGGCGGCCGAACAGGGCCGGTGACGAGGCGTCCGACCGAGGTGGATGACGTGCAGAGGATGACGAAGCGCGGCGTGCAGTGGCTCTCCGCTGTCGCGGAGGACCCCGAACTGTGCCGCAAGTCCTGGGCGGATGACCTTCGGCGGCCCTACCCCTTCCCCGTCGGCGTGGCCTTCGAGGTCGTGGCGACGGATCAGCGCCTCGGCGTCGAGGTCTACGACCAACTGGAGCGCAGGAACATGCCGGTTGGGCCGGTGATGGCCGACCGGGGGAGCCACCAGGTGGGGTTCTTCCTGCCGCTCAACTCACGCGACCGCTTCGCTCGGTTGATCAGTCAGGAGACCGACACGCCCCCGGCCTACCGGTATCTGGACTGTGACTCGTACGTCGTCGTACCGGGCCCGATCCCCATGGCCGATGACCGCTACCAGTGGCTGCGCGCCCCCAACCGCTTCCCGGAGAACAGTCCGCTGCGCACCGCTTCCCTGGCTGTGATGCTCGTCGCCTCCGCAACTCTGCTGGAGCGAACCGACCACTACGGCGAACACTGTGCGGAGACACAGACCACGACCGGTGGAGCGACCGAAACCCGGGAACGGGTGACAGGTCGTGCCGAGTGACGAGGAGCGACCGGACGCGGCGCACTGGTCGCCGCTGGACACCGAGGAGTGGTACGCGGCACGGGCCGCAGCTACCTCGCTCCGAGAGGTTCTGACGGCGGCAGGCACGGCACGCGACTTCCCCCATCTGCGTGCGGACCTGAACGCCTTCGGACACGGCCTCATCGACCTGGGCCGCATCTCGCCGGCCACCGCCGAGCGCCTGGCGGAACTGGTCCGCCGCGCTCTGCTCTGCGAGTGCGACGCCGACGAAACCCGCCGCCCCTCGAACTGACCGATCGGGAGTGCAGACATGGCAGACCCCATCGACCCGCGCCGCGTCGTCGCCCGACGCGCGGAGGACCTGACCGAGGCACGCCCGTACGTCCGCGGCTGGGGGCAGGCCAAGCGAGCGGCCGAGGCCCTGGCGGAGCAGCTGCGCTCCGCGGGCTTGGAGACGGACGTTCCGGGCCTCAAAGCTGACGTGTCGGTCTTCGGCGACGGCCTGGTCTGCCTCGGCGCGCTCCGCCCGGACGCGGCCGAGCTGCTGGCTCGTCTGGTTGCTACGGGACTCACCTCGGAGATGGCCGAGCAGGCAACAGGACCGAACCGCCCGGACGCATCAGCGGCATAGCCGCCGACGACAGCCCCGTTGCTTCGAACCCGACGCAGCGGGGCTCTCGTATGCCTGGACGCATGCGGCGCAGCCGCGCCCGGCGGCCGGCCGGGACCGGCGCTCCAGCGCCGCAGCCCGGACGAGCCGCCGGGCTCTGCTATAGACAGGCAACCGCACTATTTCCGAGTCTGTTGAGACGGACGGCCGTCCCGAGTTGGCCGCTGGCGGGTCTGGTCATATCTTCATGCTCACCGCGCTCGCCATGGTTCTACGTGATGGCACCTCTCCTGCTGGGTGTAGCCACCGGGCACGCCCACGCTGACGGAGTTCCAGAAAGGCTCCGCCTCGCGGAAATGGCCGCCGCCCGTGTGCCACTGGTCTCCGGGGTAGGCGCCGCGCAAGGACCGGAGGGCGGCTGAGGCGAGGCCGCAGCGTTTGTAGCCCTCATAGGAGGTAGGGGCTTCCACCCAGCCGATCTTGCACTGATCACAGACCACGTACTCGACCTCGAAAGCCACGTCGGAGCCGAAGTAAGCCGCTCGGATGCGCCAACCAGTCCGCTCGTAGTGGCCAGCGGGCCGGTCGACCCAGGCTTCCGGCGGAGTGGAGGTCGGGTCGAACCGGTAGGCCGCAGGGTCCACCCACCGGCGTACCCGGTCGCGCCAAGTCGGCTTGGTGGGCCACTCCCGCACCCAGTGCACTCGGTCAGCACGTTGCGCCACAGCGCGGATTGCTGTATCCCTGTCCGCCATGTGCTCTCCTTCGAGGTCTCTGGAATTGTCCTCGGCCATGGTCGGGTGAGCGGGAGGCTGCCGTACAGCACGAAGTGCGATCGCGCTTCGGCGGCCTCGGCTTGGCAAGCTACGGTCAGTTGTGGCTTTCTCGGGCTTCGACCAAAGCAAAATGGCAGGTTCGAGACTCGATCGAGCCGCGTCGTTTTCACCGGAAGTGGTTCTTCTTACCCTGGTCTTGCCGGGGATCTCGGTGAGCTGGGTTTTTGCTGTTCAGGAGCGGTGCCACCGTCCGCCTGGTGGTCGTTGTTGGCCGTCATTGGCCACTGCCGAGCGGCCTCGGACGGCCCAGGGACGGCCCAGTCTCGCCGCACTCCGCTGACGGCTGGCACCCGCGATGCGCTCCGTTCGAACCTCAGCCGACGACAGTCAGCCACGACGGTGGGTGCGTCGACCGGTCAGGCGCGCGTGTGCCTCGCTGCACCCCCACCGGCCTTAGCCACGCTGCCATACCGTCGACCAGGGCAAGCCGCGCCGGTTGAACCGTGACGCGACGATGCCTGAGCTCAGCTTAGCTAACTGAGAGAGGTCCTCCTGGACTGTCACTGAGCCCGCGCCGAGTCCGACGAGATTACTCAAAGCAGCCACGAGACGCGTCGCTGAGAGTAGAATCACGCAAACCCCTAATTGCATACCTGAAGGGTAAACGAACCGTGACTACGGAGTGGCCTATCGAGGCTCAGATTAGTCTCTCCGAACCTGACGAGCAGAGGCAGCTTGAATCGCTGGATTCTTGGCTGCGGCTGGACTCGAATTTCAGGGGCCGAACAAAGCTTTCCGGTACGCCTTCAGAAGGTGACCTGGGAACAGCAGTCGAGCTACTCGCTGTCGCCATCGGTAGCGGCGGCGTAATCTCGATTCTCGCGACCTCGCTGAGCACATGGATTCAGCAACCGAAAAAGTCCGATATCTTTTTGAAGGTCACAGGACCGAACGGAACCACCGTAGAGATCGACGCCAATCGTGCCACTCCACAAGAAGTAGCCGCGCTCCTCAATAAAGCGCTCAACGCGGAGCGGGAGGCCACGGAATGAGACTTCCGGATAGTAAAAAATCCCGCGTCGTCTTGATCGGCTCTTCTCGCTACGGATCGACAGGACTTCCTGATGTTCCAGCAATTGAAAACAATCTATCGACGCTATTCGACACCTTCACAGGGCAATCCACGGGCTTCATCGCTCCGGAAAATTGCACCATCCTGCTAAATCCCGAAGACCAGGCCAGCGTCGGCGAATTAGTAGCCTCTGCGTCAGAGGAAGCGGAAGATCTTCTTCTAATCTACTATGCTGGGCATGGGCTTCTTAGTGCTGCTCGGCATGAACTATTCTTGTCAACTACTAACACGACGCCAGGCTCGCGGCTTCCATTCACTGGAGTGGACTATTCGCACATTCGCGACGCATGCATGGAAAGCAGGGCTAGGACTCGGGTAGTAATCCTAGATTGCTGTTATTCGGGTCGAGCAATCGCGGGTGCTTTATCGTCCTCCGAATCGGATTCCGCCTTCTTTAATCAGATCCAAGTGGCTGGCACATATGTGCTTGCCGCCTCGCCAGGGCATGGGGTGGCGAAGGCGCGCCCTGGGCAACGTTTCACAGCCTTTACCGGCGAACTTCTGCGTATCCTGCGAGAGGGGATCCCAGGTGCCGAAAACCTGCTGACGCTGAACTCCATCTATAAACACCTACAATATGCGCTCCGAGCCAGTGGAAATCCTATTCCGCAGCAGCAGATAACCGAAAACGCTGACGTTATGGCTCTAGCCAGAAACGCAGCATTCGATCACAGCCTTCGGGATCGCGATAAAGCTGTGATTGTATCCCCTGTCGGCGTTGTAGCGGATGTGCAGCCTCTCAGTTCGGGCACATTTGTCGATGATGCTGCGGTAGAGGTGCCGCGCGTCCCGCGAACGCTCGCTGGACGGGATGAACTCATCCGCGGCAAGCCGTCAAAGTGGGATTACCTACTTTACGCGTCTTCTCTATGGCTCGGCATGGAGTCTTTGAATGAAAAGTGGACGCAATATGAAGCCGGCCGTTCGTCTCGATCTCGGCATATGAGTGTTGCGCAACTTTGCCATTACGTTGATAATTCTCTAGGCAAGCTACAAAAAATCACTCACCGAATCGACGGATGTTTGAGTGAGGAGCTACAGGATAGAGCCTTTGAGCAGCCGCCCGAGCAGGCGGATCCTGATCTTATCAAGCGCATGGCGAGCGATTTGGTGGGCGTTTATGAAGACTACATGAACTGGGCTATGGCAATCAGGGGGATCGTTGCTCCTCACAAAGCTGCCCGCTTGATTGAGATGACTGCCCTCATTGCAGACACGCCTGTCCGCGAAGTGAAGGGTTTCGTGCAGGAGTATGTTGACGAAATTGATGCGCTGGGTGATCGGTATGCGTCCAGTGAGGTAGCTTCAATTAATATTCACCTGAAGCTCACAATCACGCTCAACCAAGAGGTGCTCGATGCCTTCTTGGAGGAGCGGACAAAGCTTAACTGACCGACGATATTTCGGATGGTGCCAGACCTATGGCTCTGGAAGGAATTCCCAATTGGAATCTTTCTGAGCAGTCGCCGGAACTGCACAGCGAGCCCCATGGCACTCGGCTGATCGCGTAGAGCGCGGCACGGGGCGCCGGTCGGGCTGGAGCGGGGCGGAGACAGGAGCGCAGGCCCGGCCGGGGGCCGGGCCGCGCGCGCTGAGCGGAGCGAGCCGCCTTGAAGACGTAGAGAAAGTTTGAGCCACCTGTCCTCGGCGTCAGAGGTTGTAGCTCAGCTCCAGGTCGTCTCCGGGGAGTTCGAACTCCTCCAGGGCCAGAGGCTTGCCATCCGCGCTGAGCGTGACCCGGAGGATGTGCAGGAGCGGGACTCCGTCGGGCAGGCGCAGGGTCTTGGCCTCGTCGGGGAGCGGCATGCGCGTGCGCAGGTACTCCGTGAATCGGAGGTCGTGGCCGAGCTTCCTGAGTGCGCCGTAGAGCTGGGGGGCCGGGGGTGGCGCCTCCTCCTCGTACTTCGTGTCGAGGAGCACCGAGAACGGCACGTGCGTGCGGTGGAGTTGGTGGAGGCGGCCTCGGTCGGCAGTCTGCAAAGCGTCGTAGGTGTACATCGGCTCGCCCGGCGGGATGTCCAGCAGGTCCGCGAGCGCGAGCGGGGCGTCGGTGCGGGTGACTGCGGGTTCCTCGGCGTCGGTCCAGCGCAGGCCGTCAGCCTCGATGTAGCGGCCGTTGGCGTCGCTGCGGACGCCGCGTGGACGTGTGTAGCTCGGGCGTGAGTGGGGCGAGCGGACGAACATGCCGCGGCCCATCATCACCTCGACCAGGCCGGCGGCTCGCAGCTCCGCGACGCCCTGGCGCACGGTGGGCCTGGTCACCCCGAACTGCTTGGCCAGGACCTCTTCCGACGGGAGCGGCTGTCCGGCCGGGTACGTGCCGTCCAGGATGCCGGCTCGCAGGTGCTCTGCGATCTGCCGGTACTTGGCTTGGGCCTTGTCGGGCGGCATGGCGTCTCCGTCGTCTGTCCTTGTTCGCGAACGCGGACAGCATCTCTCACCCCATCTCGCTTGACAACCCGTACTACGGGTCGCACTCTTGTCATCGCTACCCGTACTACGGGTGGATGTCATCCCGTAGTGATGCGCTACGGGTCGGAGAGTCAAGGGAGTTGTGGGAAGTGGCAAGCCTTCCGATCGATACGAGCAAGTTCACGGCGATCTTCTGTGCGGTGCCCCCGGCCCCACGTGTCGCCAACCGGGAGACCGGACAGGTCCGCGTCGACCGCGAGACCGGGCAGACCGTCTTTCAGGTCGGCCTGTGCCTGATGTCCGGGGCAACGGCCGAGGTGGTCAACGTGAGCGTGGCCGGGGAGCCGCGCGGCGTGCAGCTCGGGATGCCGGTGCAGGTCCGGGACCTGCTGGCCACCCCGTGGGAGAACGACGGCCGTCACGGAGTCGCCTTCCGTGCTGCCGAGATCAAGCCGCTGTCCGCTGCGCCGTCGTCCGGCAGTACGGCGACGAAGGGCGGTGCACAGTGACCGGTCTGTCTGCGCAGTCCCCGGACCATGGGCCCGGGATAGCGCTCGTGGTGCTGGCGGCCTTGGTGTTGGGTCTCCTGGCGGTCGCCCCGATGCTTCGTTGCCGGTATCCGGTCGCCTGGTGGTACCTCGTCGGCTTTCCCTGTACATGGGTGAGGTTGGCGCGGACGTGGCGTCCGTTGATGGCCGGGTGCGGACTGGCCGTGAGCCGTAAGGCTGCGCTCGTCGTGGTCTCCGGACTCGTCGGCAAGGGGGCGCCGCCCCCGCAACCTCGGGTTCCGGCCCGAGGCGTGCTGCATCCGACGGCCGGCGGCTTCTGGTTCCTGGTGCGGCTCCTGCCGGGGCAGGTGCCTGATGCGTTCGCCAAGGCGGCCCCCGCCATGGCGGAAGGCTGGCAGGTGCACGCGGTGCGCGTCACCGCCTACCGGCCGGGTGTCGTGCGCGTCGTGGCCTCGGCCACCGATCCACTGCGCGAACCCCGCGTCCCGAGGCAGCGAGAAGCCGTCCAGCCGCTGCGGGTCGCCGTCGGTGCTCTGGAGACCGGCACGCAGTGGGTGATCGATCTGCGCGAGGTGCCGCACTGGCTGATCGTCGGTGCCACGCGGTCTGGTAAGTCGACGCTGATCAACGCACTTGTGGCCGGCCTGGCACCACAGCCCGTGGCCCTGGTCGGCGTCGACTGCAAGGGCGGCATGGAGCTGTCGCTCTACGGGCCTCGGTTGTCTGCCCTGGCGACCGACAGACGGCAGGCGGTCAAGCTGCTGTCCGCGCTCGTCGACCTCACGCTCGACCGGATGGCGGTCTGCCGGGCCGCGCGCGTCCGGAACATCTGGGGTCTGACCGAGGAGGACCGGCCCACGCCCGTCGTGGTGATCGTGGACGAGATCGCGGAACTCTTCCTCCTGGCCAGCCGCAGCGAGAAGGACGAAGCGCAGGCGGCCGGTACGGCGCTCATCCGGCTGGCCCAACTGGGCGCCGCACTCGGGGTGTTCCTGATCGTGGCCGGCCAGCGGGTCGGGTCCGACCTCGGCCCCGGAGTCACGGCCCTGCGCGCGCAGCTCGGCGGGAGGGTGTGCCATCGGGTGGCCGATCCCGGTACGGCGGAGATGGCGCTCGGCGATCTCAACCCGGACGCGATCAAGGCGGCTCAGGCCATCAGGCCCGATCAGGCGGGCACGGCCGTCCTTGCGTCCGGCGACGGCTGGGAACGGGCCCGGTCGCATCTCGTCTCCGAGTCTCAGGCCGAGGCGACCGCGGCCGAGTACGCGCACCTGACCCCGTACCTGCCCGAGCTGGCCGACTTCTTCGGCTCTCCGTCCGCCGGGCCTGCGGTCCACCTGGAACGGCTCGACGGCGACAACCCCGACGCCGAGAGGCCCCGCGATCACACATGAGAGGTGTCCGCCGTGCTCGTCACCATGTCGGCCGCGCTGCTGCTCGGCCTCCTGATCTGGTTCCTGCTGCGCATCCGCTACCTGCGGTGGGTGGAGTTCCTGCTCTGCTCGGTCTTCGGCTTCCTCGTCGCGACCACCGCAGCGGCACCCGCCATCCGTGCGGCGCTGGAGGGGGTGGGCGGCTTCCTCGGCCAACTCCACTTCTGACCGGCTACGAAACGAGGGAGGTTCCCATGCCCGTACTCGTCTCCAACGGCTCCCGACGGGGCGCGAAGTCGCCAAACCCGACCCCGTCGGAAGCCCACTCCAACCGCCACGTGAGCAGCAAAAGGAGCACTCACACTTTGACCAATCCCACTCAGCCGCGCAAATCATCGGCCGTCCGCTGTGCGCTCCGTGAGCCGGAGGACCCGTCGTGCGTCGGTCGTCCGGAAGTCGTGTTGGTCGACCGGGACGGGGCCGAACAGCCGCTCTGCCCGGCCCACGCCTCGGCGCTGTGGCTGACCGACCCGACGCTCAGGTTCAGCGCCAAGACCCGTCCGGAAGCCATCGCCACCGTGATGGCCCACGCGTTCGGAGGCGGCCGATGAACGTCACCCCGAACGCGGTGACCGCGCTGATCGAGCGCGCGTCGGCAGAGGGCTTCGCCTCCTGGTACAGCAGCGTTGTGCGCCTCGATGGTTGCACCAGCCCCGTCCGCCTGGTCGGCACTTCGACCCTCTTCGACGCCACGACGGGTGAAGCCCTGTACTCCTTCTCGTCCGAGGAGCGCGGCGGCCCCTTGCTCACAGGCTGTGGAAACCGGCGGGCGAGCGTCTGTCCGACCTGCGCCGCGCTCTACCGCGCGGACACGTACCAGCTCATCCGCGTCGGCCTGGTCGGTGGCAAGGGAGCTGCGTCGTCATCGGTCGGCGGGCATCCGCGCGTCTTCGCGACCCTCACCGCGCCTGGTTTCGGCGCGGTCCACACCCGCCGGGAACACGGCGGTCGTGTCCTGCCTTGCCGACCTCGACGCACGGCGGAACGGTGCCCGCACGGCGCGCCCCTCGGGTGCAGCGCGCGTCACCACGGTGACGACAAAAGGCTCGGAGAGCCACTGTGTCCGCGCTGCTACGACTACGCGGGCGCCGTGCTGTGGCAGGCACACGCGGGCCGATTCTGGCACCGCTTCGCGCTGGAGCTGCGCCGCGAGATCGCGCGGCGGGTCGGCTGCGCCCGTACCGACCTTGCCCGGCGGCTGCGCCTCTCCTATGCGAAGGTCGCCGAGTACCAGCGTCGGGGCCTGGTTCACTTCCACGCCGTCATCCGGCTCGACGGCCCGGACGGACCCGACTCGCCGCCGCCGACCTGGGCCAGTACCCGACTCCTGGCCGACGCTGTTCGAGCGGCTGCCGGTCGGGTCCGACTCGTCGCGCCGGGCAGTGAGGTGATCGGACCGCGCATGCTGCGCTTCGGGCGGCAGATCGACGTACGCCCCATCGCGGAGTTCGATACGGGCGAGCGGCTGACATCGGCGGCCGTGGCCGCGTACATCGCCAAGTACGCGACGAAGGGCGCGGAAGCGGCCGGCGCCGTCGACACGCGCATTCGTCATGCTGCCGAATTCGCGGTGCTGCCCGTGCGGGCGCACACACTGCGCATGATCGGTACGTGTTGGTGGCTCGGTGCGTTGCCGGACTTCGAGTCTCTGGGGCTGCGACGCTGGGCACACATGCTCGGCTACGGCGGGCACTTCTCCACCAAGTCCCGGCGCTACTCGACCACGTTGACCGCGCTGCGGACGGCACGCGCCGAGCATCGCGCCGAACAGCAGCGCGCGGCGCTCGGTCTGGCGGACCGGCCGACTGTGACCGTGGGCCGTTGGGCGTTCGCCGGCCGCGGTTACGCCCCGGACGAAGCGCTGATCGCCGCGGGCATCCGGGCGGCGAAGCGGGAGGTGCGGGCATGAAAGAACGCCTTCTCTCCGTGCCCGAGGTCGCCGAACGCCTGGGGACCACGCAGCGCTTCCCGCGTCGGCTGATCGCCGAGCGGCGCATCGTCTTCGTCCGCGTGGGCCGCCATATCCGTATCCCGGAAGGCGCCCTGAGCGACTTCATCACGCGCAACACCGTCGTGCCTGGCGGGCGTCGCAGGAGGGCCGTGTAATGGCGAACAAGAAAGGCAAGCGGCGTACCTTCGGCGCCGTTCGCAAGCTGCCCTCCGGGCGCTTCCAGGCGCGTTACCCCGGCCCCGACGACGTCATGAGGCCGGCGCCCGAGACCTTCGCGACGGTTCGTGAGGCCGATGACTGGCTCGCGGAGAAGCGGACCGAGATCCGCCGCGGTGACTGGCAGGACCCGGATGCGTCGGCCGTGCCCTTCGAGGAGTATGCGCTCCGCTGGGTCACGGAACGTCGACTCGCACCGACCACTGACGAGCTGTACCGGCGTCTCCTGCGGTTGCACGTACTGCCCACCTTCGGAGAGCTCGATCTCGACAAGATCACTCCGCCGGAGGTGCGGAGCTGGCGCGCCGAACGGCTCGACGCGACCGGCGCGGAGACGACCGTCGCCAAGAGCTATCGGCTTCTCAAAGCGATCTTGGAGACCGCGACCGAGGACGAGCTGATTCGCCGGAACCCCTGCCGCATCCGGGGCGCCGGGAAGGAGTCGGCGGCCGAGCGGTCCATCGCGACCGTCGAGCAGGTGGACGCGCTGGCCACTGCGCTCGGGCCGCGCTGGCGGCTGATGGTCTACCTCGGCGCGTACGGGCCGCTGCGTCCGGAGGAGCAGGCTGAGTTGCGCCGTCGGGATGTCGACCTGGACGCGATGACGGTCCGCGTTCGCCAGGCGGCGCCGGAGCTCACGACAGGCCGGAGGGCTGAGGGGCCGACCAAGTCGGATGCGGGCAAGCGGCTTGTGGTCCTGCCGCCCTTCCTGCACATCGAGGTGCGCCGGCACTTGGACTGGTACGCACAGGCGGGGCCGGACGGGCTCCTCTTCGTGGGGGAGCGGGGCAAGCCGTTCCGCCGCTCGACCTTCGGGCGGAAGTGGCGGAAGGCGCGTGCGGCGGTCGGGCTGCCGGAGACATTCCGCTTCTACGACCTGCGGCACACCGGGCACACGCTCGCGACGCGGTCCGGAGCCACGCTCAAGGACACGATGGTGCGAGCCGGGCAGTCCTCCGAGCGGGCCGCGCTCGTCTATCAGCATTCGGACGAGGAGCGGCAGCAGGAGGTTGCGGCCGGACTCGACAGGCTGGTGCGGCGGCAGCGAAAAGCTGCACGGGAGAAGCCGGACGGCCAACCTGGCACGGATCTGGCACGCGACGCTTAGGGAGGTCTAGACAATACGAAAGCCCCGGGCCGCTGGCCTGGGGCTTTTCTCTGGAGCGGGTGACGAGAATCGAACTCGCGCTCTGAGCTTGGGAAGCTCATGTTCTACCATTAAACTACACCCGCATATCGGCGTCGATGGTCCACGGAGGGCCTCGGCGTCGTGTCGTCTGTACTCTACCTCATCCTCTGTGGCGCGGCGCGGGTCCACCGCGTGGCGGGTGGACGCGGGTGTGGTGGGCGGGAGTTGGGGGCGTAGCGTGGGCGCCGGAGCGGCGGCGTGGTGTTGTCCTGGTCATCCCCTAATGTGGCGTTCGTCCGCGTTCTGGGGAAGGGACTTGATGGATCTGATGGAGCGCACCCTCGTCCGCTGTGCCGAAGGCCATGTGTTCAGCACCGCGTCGTTCCCGATGCAGCATCTCGATGCCGGGAGGATCGGCCCCGGCCGGCTCATCCGGTGTCCCCGGTGCGCGCGGCTGCGCAGTGCGGTGCCGGTGGCCCTGGGGACTCAGCAGCAGCGCTAGGCCGTCTCCGCACGGTCGCGTCCGGCTCTCGACCCCCGGTGCGCTCGTGAGGCGGCCGGGGGCCCCCGGCCGCCTCACGGGTCCACGCGCCCGCCGCCGGGAGCCGGCGTCCGCGGGTGCGCGGGGTGGCCGGTTCCGGGCGGCCCGCGCACTCTGCGTATCCTCGGGGCGTGCTTCTCTCCGACAAGGACATCCGCGCCGAGCTCGATTCCGGCAGCGTCCGCATCGAGCCGTACGACCCCTCGATGGTGCAGCCCTCCAGCATCGACGTGCGGCTCGACCGGTATTTCCGGGTCTTCGAGAACCACCTGTATCCGCACATCGACCCCGCCGTGGAGCAGTCGGGGCTCACCCGGCTCGTGGAGCCGGAGGGCGACGACGCGTTCATCCTGCACCCGGGGGAGTTCGTGCTCGCCTCGACGTACGAGGTGATCTCCCTGCCCGACGGCATCGCCTCGCGGCTTGAGGGCAAGTCCAGCCTGGGGCGGCTCGGGCTGGTGACGCACTCGACGGCCGGGTTCATCGACCCGGGGTTCTCCGGGCACGTCACGCTTGAGCTGTCGAACATGGCGACGCTGCCCATCAAGCTCTGGCCGGGCATGAAGATCGGGCAGCTGTGCCTGTTCCGGCTGAGCTCGCCCGCCGAGTTCCCGTACGGCTCGAAGCCCGCCGGGTCGCGCTACCAGGGGCAGCGGGGGCCGACGGCCTCGCGGTCCTATCTGAATTTCCACCGGACCGATGTCTGACGGGCCGATGTCCGAGGCGGGAGCGGTTGTGAGTGCGTCGCGTGAGGAACTGTCGTACGAGCAGTTCGGTGTGGCCGTACGGGAGCTGGCGCAGAGCGTCGCCGACGACGGGTACGAGCCCGACATAGTCCTCAGCATCGCCCGTGGCGGCGTCTTCGTCGCCGGCGGTCTCGCGTACGCGCTGGACTGCAAGAACATCCACCTGGTCAACGTGGAGTTCTACACGGGCGTGGGCACCACCCTCGCGATGCCCGTCATGCTGGCGCCCGTGCCGAACGTCGTGGACTTCAGCAACAAGCGGGTCCTGATCGCCGACGACGTCGCCGACAGCGGCAAGACGCTGAAGCTGGTGCGCGACTTCTGCGTGGAGCACGTCGCCGAGGTCCGCAGCGCCGTCATCTACGAGAAGTCGCAGTCGCTGGTCAAGTGCGAGTACGTGTGGAAGCGCACCGACCGGTGGATCAATTTCCCGTGGAGCGTTCAGCCGCCCGTGGTGCGGCGCTCCGGGCAGGTGCTCGACGCCTGAGGCTCGCCGGAACCCCGGAACCCCGGAACCCCGGAATCCCGGAATCCCGGGACCCCCGGGACCCCTGGAGCCCCCGGGACCCCCGGAGCCCCTGGCACGCCGGGGCCTCAGGCGTCCAGCACCTGCCTCAGGGCCTCAGAACGTCCCCAGCTTCACCAGCGAGAGCAGCGCCAGCAGCTCGATCGCGGACGCGCCGAGCGCCTTGGGCCAGGGGAGGTCGTGGGACTTGCGGACCATCGACGTCATCAGGAAGCCGGCGGCGAGCCAGGTGAGCCAGCCCAGCACCTGCACGAAGCCGTTGTCGCCGCCGAGGAAGGCCGCGAAGACCAGGCGGGGCGCGTCGGTCAGCGACATGATCAGCATGGAGAGGCCGACCGTGGGCTGCCAGGAGCCGTCGCCGCCGAGCTGGCGGGCGAGGGTGTGGGTGACGGCGCCGAGGATGAGCCCGCCGATGACGAACGCGACGCCCGTGATCAGCACGTACGGGACCGCCGTCGACAGCGTGGAGCCTATGACGTCGTCCCTGGCGTCGTCGAAGCCGAACAGCGCGAGCATGCCGTAGATCAGCGTGACGACGAGCGCGGGGCCCCAGACGGGGTAGTCGCGCATCTGGAGGAACGTCTGCGCGGGCCGCAGCACGATCCCCGCGAGCAGCTCGCGCCAGGGCAGCCGCGGCCCGCTGGGTGCGGGCGCGGCGCCCGCGCGGTAGGTCGCGCCGTCGCCGTACGGGTCGTCGACGCGGAACGCCTGCGTGTAGCCGGGGTTGTTCGCGTCGGGGTGCGGGTCGGCCGAGGGGATGCCGGCGCCCGCGGGACCCTGCGGGTGGTAGGGGCCGCCCTGCGGCCGCTGCTGGTACGGGTGGGGCGCGGCGGCCTGCGGCGGCGCGTGGTACGGGTACTGCTGCGGCTCGCCGAAGTACTCCGGCTCACCGCTGTACGGCCCCTGAGCCGCCGGGGCGCCCGCCGGCGGCCACGGCGCCGGCTGCTGCCGCCCGTGCGGGCTCTGCGGTTGCTGTCGCGGGTCGCGGTTGTCCCGGCCGCGTCCGTTCCTGAATCCAGCCACGTTCCCGAACGTACCCGCTCGCGGCGGGCCCGGCGGCCGAGGGAGGCGGACGGGCACGTCATTGCGTCCGTCCTGTGACATCCCCCAGGGGGTTTCCCTGACGCCTCGCACCGCCGTGCGTCGCGCTGCGTGAGCAGTCGCATACGTTGGGTTCCTGGTGTATCCGTTCCCCGCATCCTGGAGGTCCCATGTCGTCGTCCGTACGGCCCGCCGTCGCCTCCGCGCTGGCCGCGCCGCTCCTGCTCCTGACCGCCTCCGCCGTGCCCGCCGCCGCCCTGGGCGGCACGGCCGAGGACGGTACGTACTACGTGAAGGAGGCCGCCACCGGCCGGTGCCTCGCCGGTGCGCGGCTCGCCACCTGCGGATCCGAGGGCACCGTGTGGACCGTGCGCAGCCACGGCGACGGCACTGTGCAGTTCCTCCAGGCGGGCACGGAGCGGCGCTGCCTCGCGCTGCCCGCGACGACCGCCTATCCGGCCGCCGTCCGGATGGACGCCTGCGACGCGGAGCCCGGGGCGCCGGCCTCGCCCGCCTCGCCCGCGACGCCCGTCACGCTGCCGGCGCCCGTGGGCACGCCCGCCGCGACCGCGTCGCCCGCCGCGGCGTCGAGCACCTCGGCGGCGCCGGGCGCGCCGACCGTCGCCGCCCCGTCGCAGGCGGGGGCGTCCGCGTCCCCGTCGCAGGCCGGGACGCCCGCCGCCGCCGACCCCGCGGACCGGTGGCGGATCGAGGGGTGGGTCGACGGGCCCGCGACGATCGCGCACGCGTACCCGCCCGCCGGGCGGCTCGCGGTGCAGGGCTCGGTGGTGCGGGTCAGCAACAACAGCTCGGCCATGTGGGTGCTCGAACCCGTACGGAAGTGACGCGGGCGCGCCCGCACGCATGAGGGCCCGGGGCGCGGTGTGCGCCCCGGGCCCTCACTGTCCTTCAGGGGGTTACTTCACCGGCTCGGGCTCCGGCGCGTCCGCGGCCTCGGGCGTTCCCGCCGGGTCGGCGGGGGTCTTCACCGAGTCGAGCAGCAGCTGCGCCACGTCCACGACCTGGAGGGACTCCTTCGCCTTGCCGTCGCCCTTCTTGCCGTTGACCGAGTCGGTCAGCATGACGAGGCAGAACGGGCAGGCCGTCGAGACGATGTCCGGGTCGAGCGAGAGCGCCTCGTCGACGCGCTCGTTGTTGATGCGCTTGCCGATGCGCTCCTCCATCCACATGCGCGCGCCGCCCGCGCCGCAGCAGAAGCCGCGCTCCTTGTGGCGGTGCATCTCCTCGTTGCGCAGCCCCGGCACCTTGGCGATGATCTCGCGCGGCGGCGTGTAGACCTTGTTGTGGCGGCCGAGGTAGCAGGGGTCGTGGTAGGTGATCAGGCCCTCGACCGGCGTGATGGGGGTGAGCCTGCCCTCGTCCACCAGGTGCTGGAGCAGCTGGGTGTGGTGGATGACCTCGTACTCGCCGCCCAGCTGCGGGTACTCGTTGGCGATGGTGTTGAAGCAGTGCGGGCAGGTCGCGACGATCTTCTTGGCCGACCGGGGCTTCCTCCCGGCCGCCGCGGCGTCGTCACCGTCGGCTTCGTCGGCGTCCGGCTCACCGAACGCCATGTTCAGCATCGCCACGTTCTCCTGGCCGAGCTGCTGGAACAGCGGCTCGTTGCCGAGGCGGCGGGCGGAGTCGCCGGTGCACTTCTCGTCGCCGCCCATGATCGCGAACTTGACGCCCGCGATGTGCAGCAGCTCGGCGAAGGCCTTGGTGGTCTTCTTGGCTCGGTCCTCCAGGGCGCCGGCGCAGCCGACCCAGTAGAGGTAGTCGACCTCGGTGAGGTCCTCGATGTCCTTGCCGACGACCGGGACGTCGAAGTCCACTTCCTTGGTCCACTGGAGGCGCTGCTTCTTGGCGAGGCCCCAGGGGTTGCCGCGCTTCTCCAGGTTCTTCAGCATCGTGCCCGCCTCGCTCGGGAACGCGCTCTCGATCATCACCTGGTAGCGGCGCATGTCGACGATGTGGTCGACGTGCTCGATGTCGACGGGGCACTGCTCCACGCAGGCGCCGCAGGTGGTGCAGGACCACAGCACGTCGGGGTCGATCACGCCGCCCTCTTCGAGCGTCCCGACCAGCGGCCGCTCGGCCTCGGCGAGCGCCTCGGCGGGTACCCCGGCCAGCTGCTCGGGGGTGGCCTTCTCCGCGCCCTCGGCGTCCTTGCCGCCGCCCGCGAGGAGGTAGGGCGCCTTGGCGTGCGCGTGGTCGCGCAGCGACATGATCAGCAGCTTCGGGGAGAGGGGCTTGCCGGTGTTCCAGGCGGGGCACTGCGACTGGCAGCGGCCGCACTCGGTGCAGGTGGAGAAGTCGAGGAGGCCCTTCCAGGAGAAGTGCTCGACCTGGGAGACGCCGAAGACGGTCTCCGCACCGTCCCCTTCGTCTTCGTCGAAGACGGTCTCGAAGTCGATGACCTTGCCGCCGCTGGTCATCGGCTGGAGTTCGCCGAGCGCGGTGGCGCCGTCGGCGCGCCGCTTGAACCAGATGTTCGGGAAGGCGAGGAAGCGGTGCCAGGCGACGCCCATGTCGGTCTTGAGCGCCACGGTGATCATCCAGATGAACGAGGCACCGAGCTTGATCATCGCGAACAGGTAGACGAGGTTCTGCTGGGTGCCGGTGCTCAGCCCGCGGAAGGCGGCGACCAGCGGGTACGAGAGGAGGTACGAGACGGTGTACGACTCCTCGTGGTGCAGCGAGCCCTCCAGGCCGCGCAGCGCCAGGATGCACAGGCCGATGATGAGGATGACGGCCTCGACGAAGTACGCCTGGCCGAAGTTGGAGCCCGCGAAGCGGGACTTGCGCTCGGCGCGGCCCGGCTTGGAGAGCTGCCTGATGACGATGAGCACCAGGATGCCGAGGGTGGTCAGCACGCCGATGAGGTCGACGAAGATCTCGTACGGTGCCCAGTTGCCGATGACCGGGAGGAGCCAGTCGGCACGGAACAGCTGGCCGAACGCGTTGACCAGGGTGAGGATCAGCGAGAAGAAGCCGACGGCGACGAACCAGTGGGCCACGCCGATGACGCCCCACCGGTTCATCCGGGTGTGGCCGAGGAACTCTCTCGCCACGGTCAGGGTGCGGGCGCCGGGTTCGTCGGTGCGCGTGCCCGCGGGGACGGACTGGCCGAGCCGCAGGTAGGCGACGATCTGCGCGACGGCGCGGCAGAACAGCGCCACACCGACGACGGCGAGCACCAGCGACACGATGATCGCGGCGAGTTGCATGGAGGGCTCCTCGGGCCTGCGAGGTGGGGAGGTTTCGCGGGCTTTCCGCGCGCTGTGGCCGCTCGTCACGGCCGTACTAAGCGGTAACTTAATCGGTTCCGACTGAGCGTACCCACTTATGGGGCTGCAATGTAGCGTTGCCGCCGGTGATCTGTGTCGCTCACCGTGACATGTTCGCGCACCGTACGCGAACCCGGCCGCGGGGCCTTGCGGGGGTGGCGGCGGCCCCTGGCGGGGGCGGCGCAGGAGCGGGCGAGCAGCGCCAGGTCGCCGCCGAGCCAGTGACCCTCGACGTACGCCTGGTCCAGCAGCGCCGGCTCGTCCCACGGCATCCGCGAACCGCGCCGCAGCTGCGCGGGACCCGTCAGGCCCGGCCGTACGGCGCTCCGCCAGGCGGCGCGGGCGCGCGGGTGGCCCACGGGCAGAGGCGCGGGGCCGACGAGCGACAGTCGGCCGCGCACGACCTCCGGCAGCCGGGACAACAGGTCGAGGCGGAGGTGACGGGTGTTCAGGGAGCGCAGGGTGAAGGGCCGTCCGCCCAGGCCCGTGACCTCCTGCCGGACGAGGACCCGGCCCTCGCGCAGGGCGAGCGCGGCGGCTGCGGCGGCGAGCAGGGGCGCGGCGAGCGCGAGCAGGACCGCGCCCAGGGTGGCGTCGAGGGCACGTTTGGGCTCGGGCAGGCGTTCTCCCAGGAGGAGAGCGGCGCGGGCCGGTCTCCGCGCGGGCGCGGTCCGCCGGTCGGCGGGGGCGGTCGGGGGGCCGGGGCGCCGGGTGAACCGCATGGGCGGCCGTCCGTTCTCTCGGGGCTCTCGGGTGCTGTCTGAAAAGTGATGTTCGTCCCTCTCTGTGGGATTTCTGGTATTTCCGTGCCGTCTGGGGGTTCGGGGCGGAGGCGGGGCGGCGCGCGTCTCGGTGCTCCTCGCGAGAGGGTCGTACAAGGTTTTCGCAGGTCAGATGCGCACACTTAGAGGTTGCCGCACAATAGTTGAGTCTAGTCGACTCATGTCTGTTGACTCCTCGGGATTCGTGTTGCATCCTTGAGCCTGTTCCACTCAAGTCAGCTGGAGGAATCGAAATGGCACGTGCGGTCGGCATCGACCTGGGCACGACTAACTCCGTCGTCAGCGTTCTGGAAGGCGGCGAGCCCACCGTCATCACCAACGCCGAGGGCGCCAGGACCACGCCGTCCGTCGTCGCCTTCGCCAAGAACGGCGAAGTGCTCGTCGGCGAGGTCGCGAAGCGCCAGGCGGTCACCAACGTCGACAGGACCATCCGGTCGGTCAAGCGCCACATGGGCACCGACTGGAAGATCAACCTCGACAACAAGGACTTCAACCCGCAGCAGATCTCGGCCTTCGTGCTGCAGAAGCTGAAGCGGGACGCCGAGGCCTACCTGGGCGAGAAGGTCACCGACGCGGTGATCACCGTCCCGGCGTACTTCAACGACTCCGAGCGCCAGGCGACGAAGGAGGCCGGCGAGATCGCGGGCCTCAACGTCCTGCGCATCGTGAACGAGCCGACGGCCGCCGCCCTCGCGTACGGGCTGGAGAAGGACGACCAGACCATCCTGGTCTTCGACCTCGGTGGCGGTACGTTCGACGTCTCGCTGCTGGAGATCGGCGACGGCGTCGTCGAGGTGAAGGCCACCAACGGCGACAACCACCTCGGTGGTGACGACTGGGACCAGCGCGTCGTCGACTACCTGGTCAAGCAGTTCTCCAATGCTCACGGCGTAGACCTGTCGAAGGACAAGATGGCCCTCCAGCGCCTCCGCGAGGCCGCTGAGAAGGCGAAGATCGAGCTGTCCTCCTCCTCGGAGACCACGATCAACCTGCCCTACATCACGGCGTCCGCCGAGGGCCCGCTGCACCTGGACGAGAAGCTCACGCGCGCCCAGTTCCAGCAGCTCACCTCGGACCTGCTGGAGCGCTGCAAGGTCCCGTTCCACAACGTCATCAAGGACGCGGGCATCCAGCTCAGCGAGATCGACCACGTCGTCCTCGTCGGCGGTTCGACCCGTATGCCCGCGGTCGCGGAGCTCGTCAAGGAGCTGACCGGCGGCAAGGACGCCAACAAGGGCGTCAACCCGGACGAGGTCGTCGCCATCGGCGCCGCCCTCCAGGCCGGTGTCCTCAAGGGTGAGGTCAAGGACGTCCTGCTCCTCGACGTGACCCCGCTGTCCCTCGGCATCGAGACCAAGGGCGGCATCATGACCAAGCTGATCGAGCGCAACACCACGATCCCGACGAAGCGCTCCGAGATCTTCACGACGGCCGAGGACAACCAGCCGTCCGTGCAGATCCAGGTCTACCAGGGCGAGCGCGAGATCGCGGCGTACAACAAGAAGCTCGGGATGTTCGAGCTGAGCGGCCTGCCGCCGGCCCCGCGCGGTGTCCCGCAGGTCGAGGTGTCCTTCGACATCGACGCCAACGGCATCATGCACGTGACCGCGAAGGACCTGGGCACGGGCAAGGAGCAGAAGATGACCGTCACCGGCGGCTCCTCGCTGCCGAAGGACGAGGTCGACCGGATGCGCCAGGAGGCCGAGCAGTACGCGGACGAGGACCACAAGCGCCGCGAGGCCGCCGAGACCCGCAACCAGGGCGAGCAGCTCGTCTACCAGACCGAGAAGTTCCTCAAGGACAACGAGGACAAGGTCCCCGGTGACGTGAAGACCGAGGTCGAGACCGCCGTCAGCGAGCTGAAGGAGAAGCTCAAGGGCGAGGACACGGCCGAGATCCGCACGGCCACTGAGAAGGTCGCCGCGGTCTCCCAGAAGCTGGGTCAGGCCATGTACGCGAACGCGCAGGGCGACGCCGCGGCTGCGGGCGCGGCCGGTGCCCCCGGCGCCGAGCAGGCGGCGGACGGCCAGGACGACGTGGTGGACGCCGAGATCGTCGACGACGAGCGTGACAGCAAGGGTGGTGCCGCGTGACGGAGGAGACCCCGGGCTTCGAGGAGAAGCCCGACGTCCCCTCCGGCGCCGACCCCGAGGACGCGCCGAAGGGCGCGGGGCCGGGCTCCGCGGCGGAGCCCGGCCCGGCCGCCCAGGCCGGGGACGTGGACGAAAAGGCCGCGCTGACGGCGCAGCTGGATCAGGTGCGCACCGCTCTCGGTGAGCGGACCGCGGACCTCCAGCGCCTTCAGGCGGAGTACCAGAACTACCGCAGGCGGGTGGAGCGCGACCGGGTGACCGTGCGCGAGATCGCCGTGGCGAACCTGCTCACCGAGCTGCTGCCGGTGCTCGACGACATCGGCAGGGCGCGGGAACACGACGAGCTGGTCGGCGGCTTCAAGTCGGTGGGCGAGTCGCTGGAGTCGGTCGCCGCCAAGCTGGGCCTCCAGCAGTTCGGCGAGGAGGGCGAGCCCTTCGACCCGACGATCCACGAGGCCCTGATGCACTCGTACGCGCCGGACGTCACCGAGACGACCTGCGTGGCGATCCTCCAGCCCGGGTATCGGTTCGGCGAGCGGACGATCAGGCCCGCCCGGGTCGCCGTGGCCGAGCCCCAGCCGGGGGCGCAGCCCAAGGCGTCCGAGGAGGACGCGGCGGGCGAGGGGTCCACGTCCTCGGCCGAGGACGGGAAGCCCGCGAAGGAGAACGGTGGCCCGGACGAGGGCTGACACAACGGCCGGTGCCGCCGGTGCCGCCGCCACGGCGGCGGTACCGGCAGGCGGCGGCCGGTACCCGGTTCGGGAGGAGGGACGTCGGGAGTGAGTACCAAGGACTTCGTCGAGAAGGACTACTACAAGGTCCTCGGCGTCCCCAAGGACGCGACAGAGGCCGAGATCAAGAAGGCGTACCGGAAGCTCGCGCGCGAGTTCCACCCGGACGCCAACAAGGGCGACGCGAAGGCCGAGGAGCGCTTCAAGGAGATCTCCGAGGCGAACGACATCCTCGGCGACCCGAAGCGGCGCAAGGAGTACGACGAGGCCCGCAGCCTGTTCGGGAACGGCGGCTTCCGACCGGGTCCCGGCGCGGGCGGCGGCGGCACGTTCAACTTCGACCTGGGTGACCTCTTCGGCGGCGGCGCCCAGGGCGGCGGCGGGACCCAGGGCGGCTTCGGCGGCGGCCTCGGGGACGTCTTCGGCGGGCTGTTCAACCGCGGCGGCGGCGGTACGCGCACCCAGCCACGGCGCGGCCAGGACATCGAGTCCGAGGTGACGCTGAGCTTCACCGAGGCGGTGGAGGGCGTGACCGTGCCGCTGCGGATGTCCAGCCAGGCGCCCTGCAAGGCGTGTTCCGGCACCGGCGACAAGAACGGCACCCCCCGCGTCTGCCCGACCTGCGTCGGCACCGGGCAGGTCTCGCGCGGCACCGGCGGCGGGTTCTCGCTGACCGACCCGTGCGTCGACTGCAAAGGCCGCGGGCTGATCGCCCAGGACCCCTGCGACGTGTGCAAGGGCAGCGGGCGCGCCAAGTCGTCGCGCTCCATCCAGGTCCGCATCCCCGCGGGCGTCTCCGACGGGCAGCGGATCAGGCTGCGCGGCAAGGGCACGCCGGGCGAGCGGGGTGGCCCCGCAGGCGATCTGTACGTGGTCGTCCATGTGGGCAGCCATCCGGTGTTCGGCCGCAAGGGCGACAACCTCACGGTGACCGTGCCCGTCACGTTCGCGGAGGCGGCGCTCGGCGGCGAGGTGAAGGTGCCCACCCTCGGCGGGCCGCCGGTGACGCTGAAACTGCCGCCGGGCACGCCGGCCGGGCGCACCATGCGTGCGCGCGGCAAGGGAGCCGTCCGCAAGGACGGGACCCGCGGGGACCTGCTGGTCACGGTCGAGGTGGCCGTGCCGAAGGATCTCGGGACCGACGCGCGCGACGCGCTGGAGGCGTACCGCAAGGCGACCGCGGGCGAGGATCCGAGGGCGGAGTTGTTCCAGGCAGCGAAGGGAGCATGACGTCATGGACAGGGACGGCGGCGCCAGGCGCCGCGCCCCGGCCGGTTTCGGCGGGGCGTACGAGCTGACGGAGGAGACCCCGGTCTACGTCATCTCGGTGGCGGCCCAGCTGTCCGGGCTGCACCCGCAGACGCTGCGCCAGTACGACCGCCTCGGGCTCGTCTCACCGGACCGCACGGCGGGGCGCGGCAGGCGCTACTCGGCGCGCGACATCGAGCTGCTGCGCCAGGTGCAGCAGCTGTCGCAGGACGAGGGCATCAACCTGGCCGGGATCAAGCGGATCATCGAGCTGGAGAACCAGGTCGCCGCGCTCCAGTCCCGGGTGGCCGAGCTGTCGGCCGCGCTGGACGGCGCGGCGGCCGCGATGCGGCAGCGCGAGGCGCAGGTGCACGCGTCGTACCGGCGCGATCTGGTGCCCTACGAGGACGTGCGGCAGGCGAGCGCGCTGGTCGTGTGGCGGCCGAAGCGACCGGAGTGACACGGCCGCGGTGCGGTGGTTCCGCGGGGTTTCGCGGGGATCTTGGGGCGGGGCGCCGTGGCGGGCGTCCCGCCCCGCGCCGGTTCTGCTTCCGGCGGGCGGGGGGTTGGCGGTGCGGTGTGCGCCGGTGTCAGCCCTCGTGGCCGTCGCCCAGGATGCCCGAGCGCGCGATGAGGAAGCCGAGCTGTGCCCTGCTGCCGCTGCCGAGTGCGGCGGCGAGCTTGGCGATGTGGGCGCGGCAGGTGCGGACGTTCATGCCGAGGCGCCGCGCGATGGCCTCGTCGACGAGCCCCTCGACGAGGAGCTTGGCGATGGAGCGCTGCACCTCGGTGACGCCCTCGGAGTCCGGTCCTGAGGGCAGCGGCTGGACCAGCGGGGTGGCGCGCTGCCAGAGGTGTTCGAAGACCTTGGTGAGGTAGGCGACGAGGCCGGGGTGGCGCAGTTCGAGCGCCGCGCTGTCGTCGTCCCGCGCCGGGATGAAGGCGACGACGTCGTCGCAGATGATGAGCCGCTCGATGAGCTGCTCAAGGGTTCTTATCTCCATCTTCGCGCCGGCCAGGTGGTCGATGTAGGCGAAGGTGTTCTGGCTGTAGCGCACGGTGTGCTGGTAGAGCGTGCGCATGCTGACGCCCCGGTCGATGAGGGGCTTGCTGCGGGTGATGGCCTGGCTCAGCAGGTGCTCGGGGCGGCCGCCGCCCGGCTGGACGGTGAGCACTTCCTTCTTCAGTGCGGCGGTGGCGACGTCGAGGGCGGCGTTGATGCGGTGGGAGCCTTCGAGCACGGTGATGGCGTGGATACTGGGCGGCGCCTGGGCACTGATGGCCATGAACTCGTCGAACGACTCGGTCAGGTCGACGGTGCGCTGCCTGCGCTCCTGTATCTCCCGTTCGAGGGGGTGCAGGCGCTGGGCGAGGGCTATGGAGGGCGCCACCGGACGCAGCCAGTCCGGATCGTCCGGGTCGGGGTGGAGAAGGGCGAAGTCGATCAGGCACGGAGCGCTCGCCACCTCGCGCCTGGTGATGCGGCCGGCCTGGAGGGCGGCGGCGTAGAGGCGCTTACCTTCGGCACACAGATCGGTTAGAGAGTGCCGATGCGCCCTGTCTGTACCGTTCATGCTCATTTATCCACCCCTCAGGTTGCTGAACCTGCAGGAACATGATGCCTCGGTGTTGTGGCGCGGAGATCCTGGTGTGAGCCATTGTCGTTTTTGACGGGGGAGAGATTCCATCAAGTGAGGACGAAGCTGGCGATGAAGAAGAGATTGCTTCGCTCGACGCTTGCCGCGGCGTTCGCGATCCCGTTGGCGTTCGCAACTGTCGTTGCCTCGGGCGTCGGGTCCGGGAACTCTCCGGAGACCGTGCACAGCACGTCGGTGGGGGCCGGCCCCGGCAGCCATGAGGCAGTCGCCGCCGATCTGAGTTGGCCCGCCTCGCACGCGGGCACCCCGCAGGTGCGTCCGGCCGACATCAGCTGGCCCCTCGCGCCCGCGGACATCAGCTGGCCCGCGGCCCCTCCCGCGGTCAGCCCTGCCGACATCAGCTGGCCCGCGGCGGCCCACGGCGCCACCCCGGCCGCGAGCCAGGGCGACATCAGCTGGCCCGCGGCAGCCGCGGGGCAGCAGGCGGTCCTCGGCGCATGACGACGCCCGCGGACGACAGGATTCTTCGGCGCGAGATGGCCGCGGCCTACCGGTCCGGATGGCACGTGGTCGACCTCGTGTCCGCGATTCCGCGGCGCGGGGACTCGGTGCGGGTCACCCTGCTCGGAGAGCCCGTGCTCGTCGTGCGCGAGGAGGACGACGACGTCCGCGCGTACCGTTGTCCGCGCCGCCCCCGTGGTGCTCCGCAGCGGGTCCGATGCTGCATCAGGTATGACATGATTTTTGTTAATCTTGATCAGCGGGATCACGAGTTCGTAGGACCACAACCCCATACAGCCACCCCCCGCAGTGCCTGAGCGATTCCCCCGTCGTAACAAGTCGCTCAGGCGCTTCCCCCACACAACGGCGCCATCGTGGACCTGAAACGCGATGGCGCCGTTGTGCTGCCCGGACGCGTTCGCGAGCGCGGCCCCGGGCCCCGCCGCCCGGCGTCGTACGCGCGTCAGCCGCGCCCCATCGCCCGGTCGAGGGCGATCTCGATGACCACCCGGTCCGGGTTGGGCGCGGGCGTGCGGCCGTAGCGCTCCGCGTACCGCGCGACCGCGTCGGCGACCACCTCGGGCTCGGTGCGGATCCTGGCCCGCCCCTCCAGCGTCGCCCAGCGCCCCTTCATCACCTGGCACACCGCGACCCGTGCCCCCAGGCCGTCCTCGGCGGCGGCCAGGACGTTCGCCACCTTCCTGCTGTTCCTGTTGGTGATCACCCGCGCCACCCCGGCGCCGGGGTCGTACGTGACGCCCACGGGCACCAGGTGCGGTGAACCGTCGGGGCGCCGCGTGGCGAGCGTGCAGAGGTGGTACTCGCGCCAGAACGCCAGGAACTCCGGGTCCGGGTCGCGTACGTCGATGGTCATGGCACGAGGGTACGGCCGGATCCGGGCCGTACCCGGCTCCCGTTTTCGGGTTGAGTGGAATAGACTCAACTTTGTACACGTTATGGGAGTCAGGATGGAGAGGAACAGGAGGAGAGGACGCACGTGGACGCCGAGCTGACCAACAGGAGCCGGGAAGCGATCAGTGCAGCGAGCGATCGCGCCGTGGAGGCGGGGAACCCGGATCTGACCCCCGCGCATCTCCTGCTCGCGCTGCTCGCAGGGCAGGACAACGAGAACGTCACCGACCTGCTGTCGGCCGTCGAGGCCGACATGGCGGGCGTGCGGTCGGGGGCCGAGCAGCTGCTCGCAGGACTGCCGAGCGTCGCCGGGTCCACCGTCGCGCCGCCGCAGGCCAACCGCGACCTGCTCGCCGTCATCGCCGACGCCACGCGGCGCGCCCGCGAGCTCGGCGACGAGTACGTGTCGACGGAGCACCTGCTCATCGGCATCGCCGCCAAGGGCGGCCAGGCCGGCGAGGTGCTCGCGGGGCAGGGAGCCACCGCGAAGCGGCTCGCCGACGCATTCGAGAAGGCCAGGGGAGGACGCCGGGTGACCACGCCCGACCCGGAGGGGAACTACAAGGCGCTGGAGAAGTTCGGCACGGACTTCACCGCCGCCGCGCGCGAGGGCAGGCTCGACCCGGTCATCGGCAGGGACCACGAGATCCGGCGCGTCGTGCAGGTGCTCTCGCGCCGCACCAAGAACAACCCGGTGCTCATCGGCGAGCCCGGCGTCGGCAAGACCGCCGTCGTGGAGGGGCTCGCCCAGCGCATCGACAAGGGCGACGTGCCCGAGTCGCTGAAGAACAAGCGGCTGATCTCGCTCGATCTCGGTGCGATGGTCGCGGGCGCGAAGTACCGCGGTGAGTTCGAGGAGCGCCTGAAGACCGTCCTGTCCGAGATCAAGGAGAGCGACGGCCAGATCATCACCTTCATCGACGAGCTGCACACCGTCGTCGGTGCGGGCGCGGGCGGCGACTCCGCCATGGACGCGGGCAACATGCTCAAGCCGATGCTGGCCCGCGGCGAGCTGCGCATGGTCGGCGCCACCACCCTCGACGAGTACCGCGAGCACATCGAGAAGGACGCCGCGCTGGAGCGCCGCTTCCAGCAGGTGCTGGTCGCCGAGCCGTCCGTCGAGGACAGCATCGCGATCCTGCGCGGGCTCAAGGGCCGCTACGAGGCGCACCACAAGGTGCAGATCGCGGACGCCGCGCTGGTGGCCGCCGCGACCCTCTCCGACCGCTACATCACCTCGCGCTTCCTCCCCGACAAGGCCATCGACCTGGTCGACGAGGCCGCGTCGAGGCTGCGCATGGAGATCGACTCCTCGCCCGTCGAGATCGACGAGCTCCAGCGCGTCGTGGACCGGCTCTCCATGGAGGAGCTCGCGCTGAAGAACGAGTCGGACCCCGGCTCGGTGCAGCGCCTTGAGAAGCTCCGCCGCGACCTGGAGAACCGCAAGGAGGAACTGCGCGCCCTGACCGCGCGGTGGGAGAAGGAGAAGAAGGGCCTCAACCGCGTCGGTGAGCTGAAGGAGCGCATCGACGAGCTGCACGGCCAGGCCGAGCGCGCCCAGCGCGACGGCGACTTCGACACCGCCTCCAAGCTGCTGTACGGGGAGATCCCGGCGGTCGAGCGCGAGCTCGCCGAGGCGTCGGCCGAGGAGGAGCAGGAGGCCGACGAGCGCCGCGACACGATGGTCAAGGACGAGGTGGGCCCCGACGACATCGCCGACGTGGTCGCGTCCTGGACCGGCATCCCGGCGGGCCGCCTGCTGGAGGGCGAGACGCAGAAGCTGCTGCGCATGGAGGACGAGCTCGGCAAGCGGCTGATCGGGCAGACCGAGGCCGTACGGGCCGTCTCCGACGCCGTGCGGCGCACCCGCGCGGGGATCGCGGACCCGGACCGGCCGACCGGTTCGTTCCTCTTCCTCGGTCCGACCGGCGTCGGCAAGACCGAACTGGCGCGGGCCCTCGCGGACTTCCTCTTCGACGACGAGCGCGCCATGGTCCGCATCGACATGAGCGAGTACGGCGAGAAGCACTCCGTCGCCCGGCTCGTCGGCGCGCCCCCCGGCTACGTCGGCTACGAGGAGGGCGGCCAGCTCACGGAGGCCGTGCGGCGGCGCCCGTACTCGGTGGTCCTGCTCGACGAGGTGGAGAAGGCGCACCCCGAGGTGTTCGACGTCCTGCTCCAGGTGCTCGACGACGGGCGGCTCACCGACGGCCAGGGCCGCACGGTGGACTTCCGCAACACGATCCTGGTGCTGACGTCGAACCTCGGCAGCCAGTACCTGGTGGAGACCGGCACGTCGGAGGAGGAGCGGCGCGAGCAGGTGCTCGCGGTCGTGCGGTCCTCCTTCAAGCCGGAGTTCCTGAACCGCCTTGACGACATGGTGGTCTTCTCCGCGCTGACCCGCGACGAGCTGGCGCGCATCGCGCGGCTCCAGGTGGACAGGCTCGGCAGGCGGCTCGCCGAGCGGCGGCTCACGCTCGACGTCACACCGGCCGCGCTGGAGTGGCTGGCGGTCGAGGGCAACGACCCGGCGTACGGGGCGCGTCCGCTGCGCAGGCTGGTGCAGACCGCGATCGGCGACCGGCTCGCGAAGCAGGTCCTCGCGGGCGAGGTCGTGGACGGGGACACCGTACGGGTGGACCGGTTCGGCGACGACCTGATCGTCGGCCGCGCGGACGGCGCGTCCGGCGCGGACGGCGCCGGGTCCGGGGACGAGGGGCCCGGCTCCGGGGAGCGCCCCGCGAAGACGCTCTGACCCCCCATTACCTTCTTGGTGGCCCCGCAATGGGGCGCCCGGCCTTCGGAGTTGG
>NZ_BAABEP010000069.1:0-30504 GCF_039540215.1 Streptomyces tremellae | reverse complement strand
CGGCCTCGAACCGCCGCGCCCCACCGGCCAGGAGCCCCCGCTCCTGTCCTGGAAGGGCGCGTGGGAGCCCGCGGCCCGCGCGACCTGGTACTCCGCCTCGACGCGGAGTACGCGCAAGACGGGGACCAGGGGGTGATGGCGGGCGCGCTGCGGCTGGCGCTGCGGGGGTTCGCCTGCACCGGCGCACGCTTCCCCGCCCGCGTCAGGGCCGACTCGCGGCGGTCGGTGCGGACCCACCCCGAGGTGGTGATGCTGCCCACCGGCTTCGGCGTGGTGGAGCGCGCCGCCCGCGGCTGGGCCCCGCGCGGCTGCCTCATGCCGACCCCGCACGACGCGCGGCGCCTGCTGTACGAGGATCTCACCGGGGCGCGGCCGGCCGACGCCGCCGAGCGTGACCGGTACGCGCGTGCCGCCCGGCGCTTCCGGGCCGAGCGCCGCGCCGACGAGGCGCGGGCCGGTGACACCGTCTTTCGCGTGTGCCGCGTCGAGCGGCTGGTCCGTACCGGCCCCGAGGGCCCGGAGCCACCACGCCCCTCGGACCACGCGGAGTACGAGCAGGGCTGACGGCCCGGGCGGCGTGTCCCTGGGCGGCGGCGCGGCTTCGCGGACGCCCCCGAAAGCTGTCCCGCACGAGGCGGCAGTCGGCTACGAGGCGTCCGTCGGCTACGAGGCGTCCCGTCCGTCGGCCGGGCGAGGGGCCCCGACCGGCGCCGCCAGAGGGCTGTCGGTGTCGATGGCGAGCTGCAGACGGGCCTGGACGTCGCCGGGTAGTCCCGGACCCGACTGACACGACACCACCTCCGCGGCACTTGCGTGGTGATTGAGCAGGAACCAACGTACTTTCATGGGCATGTCCAATGAAATCCACCCTTTCCGGATCCGGATCCCGCAGGCCGATCTCGACGACCTGCATGACCGACTGGCGCGCACCCGATCGCCGTACCCGGTACCGGGCGCCGAATCGGAGTGGGATCACGGCATCTCCTCGGCCTACCTGCACGAGCTGGCCGCCTACTGGGCGGACGGATTCGACTGGCGGGCCCACGAGGCAGGACTGAATGCCTTCCCTCAGTTCCTGACCGAGATCGACGGGCAGACCATCCACTTCCTGCACATCCGCTCGCCGGAGCCGGACGCCACGCCGCTGCTGCTCAACCACAGCTACCCGACCTCGTTCGTGGAGTTCCTCGAAGCGAGCGGCCCGCTGACCGATCCGCGCGCGCACGGCGCGGACCCGGCCGACGCGTTCCATGTCGTCATTCCCTCACTGCCCGGCTTCGCCTTCTCCAGCCCGCTCTCGGCCCGCGGCTGGAATCTGGAGCGCACCGCCCTGGCCTATGGCGAGTTGATGACCCGGCTCGGCTACCAGCGCTTCGGCGCGGAAGGAGGCGACCTCGGGGCCGGCGTGACCGGCCGGGTGGCGATGCTGATGCCCGACCGGGTGATCGGCGCGCACACCCATGGCGACCGGCTCCAGCTCGGCATGGCCGGTGAGGATCTGCCCGTGCCGAACGGCCTGAGCAGGGAGGAACTCGCCGGACTCGCGGCGGCGCAGCGGAGTTGGGCGCAGATGAAGGGCTACCGCGTACTGCACTCCACCGCGCCCAATGCCCTCTCGGCCGGTCTTGCGGACTCGCCGATCCTGCAACTGGCCTGGATCGCCGAGAAGTTCGTTCAGTGGGCCAACCCCGCCACACCGATCAGCCGCGAGAACGTCCTGATCACCGCCAGCCTTTACTGGTTCACCCGGACCGGACCCGCGGCGGGCGACTTCTACTGGGAACTGGCTCACGCCGACAACCCGGGATGGGGTGGCGCCTCCCCTGTCCCCACGGGCTCCTCGCTGTTCTACAGCGACCCGCTGGTCCGCAAGGTCCTCGGCCCCGGCGACAGCTCCGTCTTCTTCCAGGAGCACACGGAGGGCGGGCACTTCCCCGCGTTCGAGGTTCCCGACCTGTTCATCGACGACATCCGCGCCTTCTTCAGAACGCTCCGCGACTGACACGCGCACCTCGACAAGCCCGCACGGCGCGGTGCCGGTCCGGCGTCACCTGCCCGCACCGTCCGCCCGCGCGACATCGGTGGAGCAGGTGGCCGATGCCCTGGTCGCGCGACATGCCAACGAACCGGCCACCGTGTTCCTCTCCGTGGCCGCGCGAAGGACCGGAGCGGCACCGCGGGCGGTGGAGCGGGCGTTGTCCGAGGACCTGAGCCTGGCGCGGATGCTGTGCGTGCGCCGCGCGGCGTTCGCTGGTGCAGAAAGCCCCGGCGCCGGTGGTGGAGGCGTCCACCCCCTCGAACCGTCGCGGCCCGCGAACGCGCCGCCCTGACCAAGGTGCCGGCCGGACAACGCGTGCTCGACACCCGCCCCGGGCCCGGCGATGGGCCGCGTTCTCGGTTTCCTGCACGGGGTGACGACCCGCGGATTCGTCGAGTAACGGTAGGTTGCACGCGACGCGGCGACGCTGCGGTCCCGGGTGGGAACCAGGGTGCCGTCCACGATGCACACGCCGTCCTCCCGTTTACGGCGAACCGTGCACAACGAACCGGTGAAGACGTCGTCAGCGACGCAGGATCATCCAGCACCCGCTCCGCCGCCGGCGATCGCCACGAGCGGCCCCGACAGCTCACCGGCTGCGGTACGACCTCTCGCCGCGGCGCCCCTCTTCGCGCAGGTGGGCGCGGCCGCCCTCGCGGTCGAAGATGCCGAGGACGTCGGCGGGGCCGCCGACCGCGCCCAGGGCGTGTGGGAGCATGGTGGGGAAGTCGGCGGCCTCGCCCTCCTCGATCCGCAGCCTGCGCTCCCCGAGCAGCAGTTCCGCCGTGCCCGCGAGCACCGTGAGCCACTCGCGCCCCGGGTGGGCCCGCAGCGCGGCCGGGCTGTCCGGCGCGGGAGAGGTCACGCGCATCCTGACCACCGTCATGCCGGGCTCGCCCCGCACCGGCCACTGCGTGAGCCCGCGGGACCGGTCGCGGACGGGCTGGGTGACGACGTCGTCGGCGGCCGTCTCCACGAGCTGGTCGAGCGTGGTGCCGAGGGCCCTGGCGATCGCGGTGAGCTGGTCGAGCGCGATCCTGCGCCCGCCGGTCTCGATCCTGCTGAGCGTCGACGGGCTCAGGTGGCAGCGCTCCGCGAGATCGTCGAGCGACCAGCCCTGCGCGGCGCGCAGGGCCCGGATGCGTTTGCGCACGAGGCCGTCGAGGCCGTCCCGTTCTTGCGTCATACGCATGATCCTATGCGCTGTGCGCAGACCGCCCCGTAGGGTCGGGCGCATGACGCACCCCGCACCCCGGCACACCGGGCACGGCCACCCCGCCGGACCGGCCGCGCCCGCCACCCACGGACACCCCGCCCACGCCCACACGCACCCAGGCCGCTCCCACCGCGACGACCTGCCGGACGGGCTCGCGGAGATGCTCGACCTGGACGCCGGCCTGTTCGCTCCGCACATCGCCGGTCTGACCGGCCGGATCGCACGCCTCGCCCGGGGGCCCGTCACCCGCGTCGTGGACCTCGGCGCGGGGACAGGCGCCGGCACGTTCGCGCTGCTCGAACGCTTCCCCGACGCCCGGGTGACCGCCGTCGACACCGATCAGGACATGCTGGCCAGGATCACCGCGACGGCCCGCGCCCGCGGGCTCGGTGAACGCGTGCGCACCCTGGAGGCGGACGCGGGCGCCGGCCTCCCGGGTGTCGAGGGTGCCGACCTGGTCTGGGCCTCCGCGTCCCTGCACCATGTCGAGGACCCCGTCGCGGCCCTCGCCGGGGTGCGCGCCGCCCTGCGCCCCGGCGGCCTGCTCGCGGTCGCGGAGCTGGACGGGCTGCCCCGCTTCCTGCCCGACGACGCGGTGCCCGCGCGGCCCGGCGTCGAGGAGCGCTGCCGCGCGCTGCTCGACGCCGTCCACGCCGAGCGGGTGCCGCATCTCGGCGCCGACTGGAGCGCGCTGCTCGCCGCCGCCGGGCTCACCGTCGAGGAGGAGCGCACGGACCGGCTCGCACTGCGGGCGCCGCTGCCCGAGAGCGCAGGCCGCTACGCGCACCTCGTGCTCGCCCGGATCCGCACCGCCGTCGAGGAGCGCGCGGACCCCGCCGACCGCACGGCGCTCGACACGCTGCTCGACGGCGGCCCGCAGGACGTACGGCGCCGCGGCGACCTCGTGGTGCGTTCCACGCGCGGCACCTGGATCGCCCGGCGCCCCGCGGCCTGAAGGGTGGCCCAGTCCAGCCGCGCCGCCCGGTCCGAAGGGTGGCCCGGCTCAGCCGCGCCGCTGGCCCGGCAGCGTCGTCCTGGGCACGGCCAGCGCCGTGACGAGTACGCCGTCCCCCGTCGTCCACCGGCCGCGCGCCGCGCTCAGCCAGCGGGGGTCGGGGCCCTCCCGCTCCAGCGCCAGGGCGAAGCCGAACGTACCGGCGCCCGCGCCCTCAGGCACGGGCGTCACCTCGGCCTCTGAGAAGTCGAGTTCGTAGCGCGTCCGCGGGAACCACGCCTTGAAGATGGTCTCCTTGAGGCTGAACACCAGCCGGTCCCACGCCACTTCCGGGTGCGAGGCGCCCAGCTCGGCGATCCTGGCGCGCTCCGCAGGAACGGTCACCGCGTCAAGCACCCCCTCCGGAAGCGGCAGGTTGGGCTCCGCGTCGATGCCCACCGCGTGGATGTCCGCGGCCCGCGCCACCGCCACGGCACGGTAGCCGTCGCAGTGCGTCATGCTGCCGACGAGTCCCTCGGGCCAGCGCGGCGCGCCGCGCCGGTCCGGCAGCAGCGGCGCGGGCGCGACACCCAGCTCCGCCATGGCCGTGCGCGCCAGCTCACGCACGGTCGTGAACTCCCTGCGCCGTTTGTCGACGGCGCGCGCCACCACGGCCTGCTCCTCGGGGAACAGCACGTCCCCCGACGCGTCCGCGAACGTGTCGTACGCCGTCACCGCGGCGGGCAGCAGCTCCGCGATCACCGGGACTCCCCGGCCAGGGCGGGCAGGATCTCGCGCAGGGCGGGCCGGGGCCCGCCGCGCCCGCGCCACTCGCGCGGATAGCCCACCGACACCTCGACGAACGGCACCCCGTCGTACGCCGTCCTGCGTGGAATGTGCAGATGGCCGTAGACCGACGCCAGGGCGCGGTAGGCGGTGTGCCAGTCGGCGGTGCGCGTCGTGCCGCACCACTGCGCGAACTCCGGGTAGTACATGACGTCCGTCGGCTCCCGCACCAGCGGCCAGTGGCTGACCAGCAGCGTCGGCAGGTCCGGGTCGAGCGCCGCGAGCCGCTTCTCCGTCTCCTCGACCCGCGCCGCGCACCAGGCGTCGCGGGTCTCGTACGGGTCGGGGTGCAGCATGTACTCGTCCGTGCAGACCACGCCCGCCTCGTGCGCCACCCGCAGCGACTCCTCCTTGGTGGAGGTGCCGGGCGCGTGGAACGAGTAGTCGTACAGCAGGAACAGCGGCACCACCGTCACCGGGCCGCCCGCGCCCCGCCAGACCGGGTACGGGTCCTCGGGCGTCACGACGCCGAGCCCCCGGCACATCGACACCAGGTGCTCGTAGCGGAACCGGCCGCGCAGCGTCAGCGGGTCCGAGGGGTGCGTCCACAGCTCGTGGTTGCCCGGCACCCAGACCACCGTGGCGAACCGGTCGGCGAGCAGCGTCAGCGCCCACTCGATGTCCGTGCTGATCTCCCCGACGTCGCCCGCCACCAGCAGCCAGTCGCCGTCCGTGCCGGGGCGCAGGGACTCGACGATCGCGCGGTTGTCGGCGTGCGCGGCGTGCAGGTCGCTGATGGCGAGGAGCCGCGGCTCCCCCGAGGGGGTCGTCATGCCCCACCCCGCAACCGGGGAGCGCGCACGCGCGCCGCGCGCCCGGAGCGCACGCCCTCACCAAGCCGCCGGAGCAGAGCCGCAGTTGCCCGCATCTTCGTCACGCCAGGATGCTACCGCGCCGCCTCCCGCGACCTTGATGTCGTTTTTCTGCGAGCTTCCCCCCGGCTCCTTCGCCGATCCTGTAGGCATGCACACCGACAGGGAACGCTGCGAGCGGGCCGTGCGCTCCAGGGACGCCAGGTTCGACGGCTGGTTCTTCACCGCCGTCCTCACCACCGGTATCTACTGCCGGCCCAGCTGCCCCGTCGTGCCGCCGAAGACCGAGAACATGGTCTTCCACCCGAGCGCCGCCGCCTGCCAGCAGGCGGGTTTCCGCGCCTGCAGGCGGTGCAGGCCGGACGCGAGCCCCGGATCGCCCGCCTGGAACGCGCGGGCCGACGGCGTGGCTCGCGCCGTGCGGCTCATCCAGGACGGCGTCGTGGACCGGGAGGGCGTGACCGGACTCGCTTCGCGCCTCGGCTACTCGGCCCGCCAGGTCGAACGGCAACTGCGGGCCGAGCTGGGCGCGGGACCCCTGGCGCTGGCCCGCGCCCAGCGGGCGCAGACCGCGCGGCTCCTGATCGAGACGACGGCGCTGCCGATGGCCGAGGTCGCGTTCGCCGCCGGCTTCACCTCCGTACGGTCCTTCAACGACACGGTGCGCGCCGTGTTCGCGCTCGCCCCCGGAGCACTGCGGGAGCGCGCCGCGCGGACCGGGGGCCGGGCCGGCCGTGCCACGCCGCAGCGGGCCGCAGGGGCGATCGCGCTGCGGTTGCCGTTCCGCGCGCCGCTCACCCCCGACAACCTCTTCGGACACCTCGCCGCCACGGCGGTCCCCGGCGTCGAGGAGTGGCGCGACGGCGCCTACCGGCGCACCCTGTCGCTGCCGTACGGCCACGGCATCGTGTCGCTCGCCCCACGCCCGGACCATGTGGCCTGCCGGCTCTCGCTCACCGACCCACGCGACCTGACCGTCGCCATCAGCGGCTGCCGCAGACTCCTCGACCTGGACGCCGACCCCGTCGCGGTCGACGGGCAGCTCGCCGCCGACCCCGGGCTGGCGCCGCTGGTGCGCGAGGCTCCGGGGCGCCGGGTGCCCCGCGCCGTGGACGCGGCGGAGTTCGCCGTACGCGCCGTACTCGGACAGCAGGTGTCCACGGCCTCCGCCCGCACCCACGCGGCCCGCCTCGTCGCGGCCCACGGCGTCCCGGTCGACGACCCCGAGGGCGGCCTCACCCACCTCTTCCCCACGCCCGAGGCGCTCGCCGGACTCGACCCCGGGGCGCTCGCCCTGCCGCGGGCCAGACGCGCCACGCTCACCGGCCTGGTCGAGGCGCTGGCCTCGGGGGCGCTGCGCCTCGGCCCCGACAGCGACTGGGCCGACGCGCGGGCCGCGCTCGCGGCCCTGCCGGGCTTCGGGCCGTGGACCGTCGAGTCGATCGCGATGCGGGCGCTCGGCGACCCGGACGCCTTCCTCCCCACCGACCTCGGTGTCCGCAGGGCCGCCGCCCGGCTCGGCCTGCCCACGGCCCCCGCCGCGCTCACCGCCCGCGCCGCGCCGTGGCGGCCCTGGCGCGCCTACGCCACGCAGCACCTCTGGGCCACCGGCGACCATCCGGTCAACCGTCTGCCCGCGTGAACCACCGATCGCACCCCGTACCGCCCACCGCACCACCGCCCCGCGCGACAGGAGAAACCATGGAACGCCGGCACACCGTCATCGACAGCCCGCTCGGGCCCCTCACCCTGGTGGCCGCCGACGGGGCCCTCAGCGGCGTCTACCTGGACGAGCACCGCCACATGCCGCCGCGTGACACCTTCGGTCCGCGCTCCGCCGAGCCGTTCGGGGAGGCCACCGCCCAGCTGGCGGCGTACTTCAGCGGCGAGCTGCGGGTGTTCGACCTGCCGCTGCACCTGGAGGGCACGCCGTTCCAGCGCCGCGTCTGGTCGGAGCTGACCCGCATCCCGTACGGCGAGACCCGCTCGTACGGCGAGCTCGCCGCCGCGCTCGGCAGCCCGGGGGCGTCCCGCGCGGTGGGCCTCGCCAACGGCAGGAACCCGGTCAGCATCGTGGTGCCCTGCCACCGGGTGGTGGGCTCCACCGGCAGCCTCACCGGCTACGGCGGCGGGCTGGCGAACAAGCGGCGCCTCCTCGCCCTGGAGGCCGGGCACGCGCCCGTACCCGACGACGCGCTGTTCTGAGCCGCTGCCGCTGCCGCTGCCGCTGCCGGAGCGCGCGGACCCGCGCCGCGCCCGGCGGCTCAGGCGGCGTGCAGCGTGCGCAGCAGCGGTGGCAGCGACGTCCCGATCGGCTCCCGCACCACCCGCTCCGCGCGCGCGTCGTACGGTGTCGGATCGGCGTTCACCACGATCAGCCCGGCCCCGTGGTCGGCCGCCACGCCCGCGAGCGACGCGGCCGGCTGGACCTGGAGCGTGCTGCCCACGGCGAGGAAGACCTCGCACTCCTTGGCGATCGCCAGCGCCTCGCGCAGCACCGCAGGGTCGAGCCGCTCGCCGAACATGACCGTGGCGGACTTGAGGATGCCGCCGCACTCCTCGCAGCGCGGGTCCTCCTCGCCCGCCGCGACCCGCGCGAGCGCCCCGTCGACCGACGACCTGCGGCGGCACCCCGTGCACATGATCTCCCGCGCGGTGCCGTGCAGTTCGAGCACCTTCTCCCCGGGCAGGCCGGCCCGCTGGTGCAGTCCGTCCACGTTCTGCGTGAGCACCCTGACCGGAGTGCCGGAGCGGTGGAGGTCGGCGATGGCCCGGTGTGCCGCGTTCGGCTCCGCCCGCAGCGTCGGGCTGTCCGCGCGCCGCCGCCAGGCGCGCCGCCTGAGCCCGGGATCGCTCATGTACGCGTCGTACGTCACATACCGCTCGGCCCCGGGATCGCGCCGCCAGACACCGTTCGGACCGCGGTAGTCCGGGATGCCGGAGTCCGTGGAGATGCCCGCGCCGGTCAGGATCGCGACGAGTGTCATGCCCCCGAGCGTAGGCGGCGCCGCGCCGGACCGGGGGCGACGAAGGCCGCGCGCGCCCCGGGCCACCGGAGGTCCCCGCGGCTCAGCCGACCGGGCGGCCGTCCTCCAGCTCCACCGCGCCGCCGCCCGACTCGGCCGCGGCGAGCGCCGCCGCCACCCGCCCGCCGAGCGAGCCGGGAAAGTACGCGGGGATCTCGGCCCGGTCCACCAGCCGCCACGACAGCAGCTCCGACTCCTGGAGCACGATCGCCGCGAGCTGCCCGTCGCTCAGCACTCCGCCGTCGTAGAGGTACGCGGCGATCGGCGGCCGGCCGGGGCCGCGCACCCAGTCGATCGCGAGCAGCCTGCCGGGCGCGATGTCCAGGCCGATCTCCTCAAAGGTCTCCCGGCGCGCGCCCTCCCTGGGGCTCTCGCCCTCGTCGGACTCGACGGTCCCGCCGGGCAGCGCCCAGCCGTCCCGGTAGTTCGGCTCCACGGCCAGGACCCGGCCCCCCGCGTCGCGGAACAGCACGGCCGCCCCCGCGAGGATCCTGGGCAGCCCCGCGATATAGGCGCTGTAGTCGTCGCTCACTGTCACCCCCGCAGCCTAACGGGACCGCCGCGGTCGCGGCCTGGGCAGGGCGCGGGCCGCCGGATAGGGTCGGGGCGGCGCGACTGCCTGTTCGACAGCAAAGGACGAGTACGTGACGGACGGAGCAGTGAAGGGGGGCCGCGGCAATGGCGGCGCGCGAAGGAGCGTGCTGGTCGCGGCGGACAAGTTCAAGGGGTCGCTGACAGCGGTCGAGGTGGCCGAGCGGGTCGCGGCCGGCATCCACCGGGCCGTCCCCGGGGTGCGGGTGGAGACCCTGCCCGTGGCGGACGGCGGCGACGGCACGGTCGCCGCGGCGCTCGCCGCCGGGTTCGGACGGCGCCTTGAGCGGGTCAGCGGGCCGCGCGGCGAGCCGCTGACCGCGGCGTACGCGCTGCGCGGCGACACCGCGGTGGTGGAGATGGCGGAGGCGTCAGGCCTCCAGCACCTGCCGCCCGGCGTCTTCGCGCCGCTGACGGCGACCACGTACGGCACCGGCGAACTGCTGCGGGCCGCGCTCGACGCGGGCGCCCGCACCGTCGTCCTCGGCGTCGGCGGCAGCGCGACCACCGACGGCGGCGCGGGTATGCTCACGGCGCTCGGCGCCCGCCTCCTCGACGCGGCGGGCGAGCCCGTGCCGCAGGGCGGCGGCGGGCTCGCGGCCCTGGCCTCCGCCGACCTGCGCGGCCTCGACCCCCGCCTCGCGGACACCCGGATCGTGCTGGCAAGCGATGTCGACAATCCGCTGACCGGGCCGAAGGGCGCGGCAGCCGTGTACGGGCCGCAGAAGGGCGCGAGCCCGGCCGACGTCGCCGTGCTCGACGCGGCGCTCGGCCGCCTCGCCGAGGTGCTCGGCGAGGCCCTCGGCCCGCAGGCCGCCGCGGCGCCCGCGGCGCCGGGGGCGGGCGCGGCCGGCGGGATCGGCTACGGGGCCCTGGTCGGGCTCGGCGCCGCCTTCCGCCCCGGCATCGAGGTGATGCTCGACGTGCTCGGCTTCGCCGCGGCCCTGGAGCGCGCGACGCTCGTGGTGACGGGCGAGGGCTCCCTGGACGCGCAGACCCTGCACGGCAAGGCTCCCGCCGGGGTCGCCGCGGCGGCGCGGGCGCGCGGCGTCGGCGTCGTCGCGGTCTGCGGCCGGCTGGCCCTCGACCCCGCGGCGCTGCGGGGCGCCGGGATCCTGCGCGCCTACGCGCTGACCGACCTGGAGCCCGACCAGGACCGCTGCATCGCGGAGGCGGGCCCCCTCCTCGAACGCGCGGCGGCGGCACTCGCGGCGGACCACCTGCGCTGACACCCCGCCCACGGGAGGGCCCCGACCTGTCAGGTCGGGGCCCTCCCGTGGATCCGTACGGACGCGACTCAGGGAAGCTGCGCCGCCCGCGCCTCGCGGCGGTTGTCGCGGAAGGTGTTCACCCGGCGCGCCGTGGCGAACAGCGGGATCACCGCGCCGGTGACGACCTGGAGCGCACAGCCCGTCTGGAGCAGGAGCTGGCCGCCGGGCGCGTCGAACGCCCACGCCGCGAGCAGCGCCATCGCCGAGACGATCCAGCTGAGCATCGCGACCGCGAGGACACCGCGGGGCTTTGGGTACTCGACCCGGCTCACCATCAGCCAGGCCACGCCCACGATCGCCAGCAACGTCGGTACGAACGGCAGCTCAAGCAGGACGATCGAGACGACCGTGAGCGCGCCGAACGGACTCGGCATCCCCTGGAACATCCCGTCGCGCACCGTGACGCAGGAGAACCGCGCGAGCCGCAGCACCACCGCGAGGAGCACCACCACCGCCGCCACCACGGAGAACCGCTGGTGGGCATCGCTCTCGACCAGCCCGTAGACCAGGACGAAGTAGGCGGGCGCGAGGCCGAAGCTGATCAGGTCGGAGAGGTTGTCCAGCTCCGCGCCCATCGGCGAGCTGCGCAGCTTGCGCGCCACCAGCCCGTCGAAGAGGTCGAAGACCGCCGCGCACAGCATCAGGATGACCGCGGTCGCCGCGGAGTGGCGTGCCATGCCGCCACTCTCGTCGCTGCCGGTCAGGTGGGGGATGAGGATGCCGGTGGTGGTGAAGTACACCGCCATGAAGCCGCAGGTGGCGTTGCCGAGGGTGAGGGCATCGGCTATCGAGAGACGCAGGGACAGCGGCATGTTCTCCGTCTCGTCCCCGGCCTCCCCGGCCTCGGGCACCCAGCCGGTCCCGGTCTCGGTCTCCGGGTCAATCACGGTCAATTCGAGTCACCCCCGCGGTCGTCTTCTGGCCCACCTCGACCGCGACGTCGATGTCGCCGGGAAGGTAGAGGTCGACGCGTGACCCGAACCGGATCAGACCGATGCGCTCGCCCTGCTCGACCTTGGTGCCCTCGGGCACGTACGGCACGATACGGCGGGCCACCGCGCCCGCGATCTGCACCATCTCGATGTCGCCGAGTTCGGTGTCGAAGTGCCAGACAACGCGCTCGTTGTTCTCGCTCTCCTTGTTGAACGCGGGGACGTAGCCGCCGGGAATGTGCTCGACGGACGCCACGGTGCCGGCCAGCGGCGCGCGGTTCACGTGCACGTTGAGCGGGCTCATGAAGATGGCGACCCGGGTGCGTCCGTCCTTCCACGGCATGACGCTCTGCACCACACCGTCGGCGGGGGAGATCAGACGGCCCTGCGCGATCTCGCGCTCGGGGTCGCGGAAGAACCACAGCATGCCCGCGGCGAGCGCGGTGGCGGGCACTGCTACGGCGGCCGCACCTCGTGATCGGCGGGCGCGCGCCAGTCCGAGCGCCGCCGTGGCGACGGTCGGCAGGAGCCAGGGGGAGGCTCCCCGGGCGAGGCGGACGCGGCCGCGGGGTGCGGAGGTTGGGCCGGATGGGCTGTGGGGCATGGATGACCTTCGTAGCGGATGATGCCGCGCTGGCAACAGGGGGACGGCGGCCTTCCGCCGATGCTATCGGTAGCGAACCACAACTGGGCAAGCCAGCAGCCCAGTCGGGGGCGCGGACGGCCCCGTCCCCCCACGGGCGCGCGTGCACCGGCGGGCTCTTGGGAGCTTGGACGCACGTCTCGTTCCGAGCGTTCCATGGCGCGTTCTGTGCGGTGTGTCCGCCCCCCGGCCGTTTGTCCCCGCCCGCCGGCCCGGCCGTGAACCGGGCCCGGCCGGGCGCAACCGTACGGAAACGGAAGGGGCCGCGCCCTGGCGCTCATCCCTGCACTCGGTACTCCTCAAGCAGTCGGCGGCCGATGATCATTTTCTGGATCTCGGCGGTACCCTCGCCGATGAGCAGCATCGGGGCCTCCCGGTAGAGGCGCTCGATCTCGTACTCCTTCGAGAAGCCGTAGCCGCCGTGGATACGGAAGGCGTCCTCGACGACTTCCTTGCAGTACTCGGAGGCGAGGTACTTCGCCATCCCTGCCTCCAGGTCGTTTCGTTCCCCGGAGTCCTTTTTGCGTGCCGCGTTGACCATCATCGCATGCGCGGCCTCCACCTTGGTGGCCATCTCGGCCAGTCTGAACTGGACGGCCTGGTGCTGCGCGATGGGCCGACCGAAGGCGTGCCGCTGCTGCGCGTACGAAACGCCCAGTTCAAAGGCGCGCTGCGCGACACCGCAACCACGCGCCGCCACATTCACCCGGCCGACCTCGACGCCGTCCATCATTTGGTAAAACCCTCGGCCGGTCGTCCCCCCGAGCACCCGGTCGGCCGGTACGCGCAGGCCGTCGAGGATCAGCTCGGTGGTGTCGACACCCTTGTACCCCATCTTCTCGATCTTGCCGGGGATCGTGAGCCCCGGGGCGACCTCGCCGAACCCCGGGTCCTTCTCGACCAGGAACGCCGTCATGGAGCGGTGCGGCGGCGCGTCGGCCGGCTGCCCCTCGTCCGTCCTGCACAACACGGCCACCAGCGAGGAGGTGCCGCCGTTGGTCAGCCACATCTTCTGGCCCGTGAGCGAAAAGTCACCGGTCGCGGCGTCGCGCACCCCCTTGGTGGCGATCGCCGACACGTCGGAGCCGAGCCCCGGCTCCGACATCGAGAACGCGCCCCGCACCTCCCCGGCCGCCATCCGCGGCAGGAACGCGTCCTTCTGCTCGTCCGTGCCGTACTTGCCCAGCATGTACGCGACGATGAAGTGGGTGTTGACGATCCCCGACACCGACATCCAGCCGCGGGCCAGCTCCTCCACGCACAGCGCGTACGTCAGCAGCGACTCGCCCAGCCCGCCGTACTCCTCCGGGATCGTCAGCCCGAACAGGCCCAGGTCCTTCAGCCCCTCGACGATCTCCGTGGGGTACGTGTCGGTGTGTTCGAGCCCGGTCGCGACCGGCAGGATCTCCTTGTCGACGAAGTCCCTCACCGTCGCGACGATCTCGCGCTGCACGTCGGTCAGCCCCGCGGTGGCGGCGAGACGTCCCATGTCAGTCCTCCTTCCGCGGCTCGGGGCGGCCCGGCTGCTCGCCGCCCCGCTCCTCGACGTACCGCGCCGTCGGCACCATCACCTTGCGGCGGAAGACGCAGACCACCGTGCCGTCCTGCGTGTAGCCGCGCGTCTCCACCTGCACCACCCCGCGGTCGTCCCTGGACCGCGATGGCGTCTTCGCCAGCACCGTCGTCTCGCCGTACAGCGTGTCGCCGTGGAAGGTCGGCGCCACATGGCGCAGCGACTCCACCTCCAGGTTGGCGATGGCCTTGCCGGACACGTCGGGCACCGACATCCCGAGCAGCAGCGAGTACACGTAGTTGCCCACGACGACGTTGCGGCCGAAGTCGGTGGTCCTCCCCGCGTAGTGGGCGTCCAGGTGCAGCGGGTGGTGGTTCATCGTGAGCAGGCAGAACAGATGGTCGTCGTACTCCGTGACCGTCTTGCCCGGCCAGTGCTTGTACACGGCGCCGACCTCGAACTCCTCGAACGTCCTGCCGAACCGCATCGGCTCACACCTCCGGTGCTTCGAAGGAGGAGGTGCGCCGCATCCCCGCGGCGCGCCCCTTGCCGGAGATCACCAGCGCCATCTTCCTGCTGGCCTCGTCGATCATCTCGTCGCCCAGCATCGCGGAGCCCTTCCTGCCGCCCGCCTCCGACGTGTGGTACGCGTACGCGTCGAGGATCAGCTCCGCGTGGTCGTAGTCCTCCTGGGAGGGCGAGAACACCTCGTTGGCCGCCTCGATCTGGCCGGGGTGCAGCACCCACTTCCCGTCGTAGCCGAGCGCCGCGGCGCGCCGTGCCACCTCGCGGAAGCCGTCCACGTCGCGGATCTGGAGGTACGGGCCGTCGATGGCCTGGAGATCGTGGGTGCGGGCCGCCATCAGGATGCGCATCAGGATGTAGTGGTAGGCGTCCGCGTCGTAGCCGGGCGGCTGCCTGCCGACCACCAGCGACTTCATGTTGATGGACGCCATGAAGTCCGCGGGCCCGAACACGATCGTCTCGAGCCGCGGCGACGACGCGGCGATCGCGTCCACCTCCACCAGGCCCCTGGCGTTCTCGATCTGGGCCTCGATGCCGATCCTGCCGACATCGAAGCCCATCGTCCGCTCGATCTGCGTCAGCAGCAGGTCCAGCGTCCGCACCTGCTCGGCCGACTGCACCTTCGGCAGCATCACGCAGTCCAGGTTCTGGCCCGCGCCCTCCACGACGGTGATGACGTCGCGGTAGGTCCAGCTCGTCGTCCAGTCGTTGACCCGGACGACCCGCGTCTTCCCCGTCCAGTCGCCCTTGTTGAGCGCGTCCACGATGCTGTGCCGCGCGCCCTCCTTGGCGAGCGGCGCCACCGCGTCCTCCAGGTCGAGGAAGACCTGGTCGGCGGGGAGCCCCTGCGCCTTCTCCAGGAAGCGCGGGCTCGACCCCGGCACCGCGAGACAGGAGCGGCGGGGGCGCAGCCGGTCCACCGGGGCGTGGGGAGCGGGGCTTGTCATGCGGGAACCTCCTGGGGGTCGAGCCTGTTCGCCTGCCGTACGCAGGTGACGATACGGCCGATGATCTCGGTGATGCCGAAGTCCTTGGGGGTGAAGACGGCGGCCACCCCGGCCGCCCGCAGGGCGTCCGCGTCCGCCGCGGGGATGATGCCGCCGACCACCACGGGCACGTCGCCCGCGCCCGCCCCGCGCAGCCGCTCCAGCACGTCGGGTACGAGCGCGGTGTGCGCGCCCGAGAGGACCGAGAGGCCCACGCAGTGCACGTCCTCGGCTAGCGCGGCCGACACGATCTGCTCGGGCGTCAGCCTGATGCCCTGGTACACCACTTCGAACCCGGCGTCCCGCGCCCGTACCGCGATCTGCTCCGCGCCGTTGGAGTGCCCGTCGAGGCCCGGCTTGCCGACCAGCAGCCGCAGCCGGCCCACGCCCAGGTCAGCCGCCGTACGGTCCACCCGGACGCGCACCGCGGCCAGCGGTGAGCCCGCGGGCGCCGCCTCACCGACCGGCGCGCCGCCCACGCCGGTGGGCGCGCGGAACTCGCCGAACACCGCGCGCAGCGCCCCCGCCCACTCGCCGGTCGTCACTCCGGCGCGCGCGCACCGCAGGCTCGCATCCATCAGGTTCTCCGTGCCCGCCGCCGCCTTCTCCAGCGCGGCGAGCGTCTCCCGCACCCGGGCGTCGTCGCGCCCGGCGCGCCAGCGCGCGAGGGCCGAGACCACCCCGGCCTCCGTCTCGGGATCCACCGTCAGCACCGCCGTCGAGAGGTCGGCCGTGAGCGGGCTCGGCTCCGTCTGCTCGTAGCAGTTCACCCCGACGACCTTCGCCGCGCCCGACTCGACCGCGGCCCGCCGCTCGGCGTGCGACGCGACGAGGCGGCCCTTGAGGTAGCCGGACTCGACGGCGGCCAGCAGGCCGCCCTCCCGCTCCACCCGCTCCATCTCGGCGCGCGCGCCCTCGGCCAGCTCGGTGACCTTCGCCTCGACGACCGGGGAGCCCTCGAACAGATCCGGGTACTCCAGCAGGTCGCTCTCGTGCGCGAGCACCTGCTGGATGCGCAGCGACCACTGCTGGTCCCACGGGCGGGGCAGTCCGAGCGCCTCGTTCCACGCGGGCAGCTGCACGGCGCGGGCCCGCGCGTCCTTCGACAGCGTCACGGCGAGCATCTCCAGCACGATGCGCTGCACGTTGTTCTCCGGCTGCGCTTCCGTCAGGCCGAGCGAGTTGACCTGCACGCCGTAGCGGAACCTGCGCTGCCGCGCGTCCTCGATGCCGTACCGCTCGCGGGTGATGCCGTCCCACAGCCGGGTGAAGGCGCGCATCTTGCACATCTCCTCGACGAAGCGGACGCCCGCGTTCACGAAGAACGAGACCCGCCCCACGACCTCGCCGAAGTCGTCCTCCGACACCTGGCCGCCCGCCCTGACCGCGTCGAGCACCGCGACCGCGGTCGACAGCGCGTACGCGATCTCCTGGACGGGCGTCGCGCCCGCCTCCTGGAGGTGGTAGCTGCAGATGTTGACGGGATTCCAGCGCGGCGCGCTGCGCACGGTGTACGCGATGAGGTCGGTGGTCAGCCGGAGGCTCGGCGCCGGCGGGAAGACGTACGTGCCGCGCGAGAGGTACTCCTTGACGATGTCGTTCTGCGTGGTGCCCTGGAGGCGGGCGGGCGCGCCGCCCTGCTCCTCGGCCACCACCTGGTAGAGCGCGAACATCCACAGGGCGGTCGCGTTGATCGTCATCGAGGTGTTGGTGCGCTCAAGCGGGATCCCCTCGAACAGCCGCCGCATGTCGCCGAGGTGGGACACCGGCACGCCGACCCGGCCCACCTCGCCGCGGGCCAGCGGGTGGTCGGGGTCGTAGCCGGTCTGCGTGGGCAGGTCGAAGGCGACCGAGAGGCCGGTCTGCCCCTTGGCGAGGTTGCGCAGGTAGAGCGCGTTGGACGCCTCGGCCGTCGAGTGGCCCGCGTAGGTGCGCATCAGCCAGGGCCGGTCCCTGGGGGCCCCGGCGGTCATGCGGCGACCGCCGTCCTGTCGGCGCGGAAGAGGTTGATGGCGTCCTCGTACCGGGCCCGCTTCTCCGCGTCCCGCACCCCGAGGCCCTCGCACGGCGCCAGCGCGAGCACGCCGACCTTGCCCTGGTGGAGGTTGCGGTGCACGTCGTACGTGGCCTGGCCGGTGTCCTCCAGCGCGTACACCCGGGACAGGGTGGGGTGGATGCGGCCCTTGGCGACGAGCCGGTTGGCCTCCCACGCCTCGCGGTAGTTGGCGAAGTGGGAGCCGACGATGCGTTTGAGCGACATCCACAGGTACCGGTTGTCGTACTCGTGGGTGTAGCCGGAGGTCGAGGCGCAGGTGACGATCGTGCCGCCCTTGCGGGTCACGTACACGCTGGCGCCGAACGTCTCGCGGCCCGGGTGCTCGAAGACGATGTCCACGTCCTCGCCGCCGGTCAGCTCGCGGATGCGCGCGCCGAACCGCTTCCACTCGCGCGGGTCCTGGCGGCCGTCGTCGCGCCAGAAGCGGTAGTCCTCCGCGGTGCGGTCGATCACCGCCTCCGCGCCCATCCGGCGGCACAGCTCGGCCTTCTCGGCGTTCGACACCACGCAGATCGGCGTGGCGCCGCCCGCGAGGGCGAACTGCGTGGCGTACGAGCCGAGTCCGCCGCTCGCGCCCCAGATCAGGACGTTGTCGCCCTGCTTCATCCCGGCGCCGTTGCGCGACACCAGCTGGCGGTACGCGGTGGAGTTGACGAGCCCGGGCGCCGCCGCCTCCTCCCAGGTGAGGTGGTCGGGTTTCGGCATCAGCTGGTTGGACTTGACGAGCGCGAGCTCGGCGAGGCCGCCGAAGTTGGTCTCGAAGCCCCAGATGCGCTGCTCGGGGTCGAGCATGGTGTCGTTGTGCCCGTCGGAGCTCTCCAGCTCCACCGAGAGGCAGTGGGCGACCACCCGGTCGCCGGGGTGCCACGCGTTCACCCCGGGGCCGGTGCGCAGCACGACCCCGGCGAGGTCGGAGCCGATCACGTGGTAGGGCAGGTCGTGGCGGGCGGCGAGCGGGCTGAGCTTCCCGTAGCGCTCCAGGAAGCCGAAGGTCGGCAGCGGCTCGAACAGGGACGTCCACACCGAGTTGTAGTTCACCGAACTCGCCATCACCGCGACCAGCGCCTCGCCGGGGCCGAGTTCCGGCACGGGCACGTCGTCCACGTGGAGCGACTTGCGGGGGTCCTTGTCGCGGGAGGCGAGCCCCTCGAACATCGCCGTCTCGTCCTTGCGGACGGTCACGGCGCGGTAGGACTCGGGCAGCGGCAGCGCGGCGAAGTCGGCCGCGGTGGCGTCGGGGGACTGGACTGCGTCCAGGATGTCCTTCACGGGAACCTCCTGTGAAACCTGGCTGTGCTGGGGCTTGGAGGGCTGCCGTCGGTTCGGCGGGTGGAGCGCGCGCCGGTGGGCGCGGGGCTGTCGCCTGTGACGCAGGCGCCGGCGGCGCGGGGGTGACACCCGCGGGGACAGGCCGGACACCCTCAAAGTATGGCACCCAGTGCCGCTACGCAAGAGTAGACCCCTGTTTTTATGGCACTGAGTGCCAGGATGATCGATCATCGTTCGCCACCGGTGGGCGACGGGGCACGGGAGACGCCCGGTGGAGGCCCGGGACCGCGACCGCCCTCCACCCGGAGGCCGGGGGAGGGCGGAAGGGGCGGCGGAGCGCGGAAGCCGCGCGCGGGCAGCCGGGCTCAGGGCGCCCCGAGCGCGCGCTGGATCGTCCGCATCACCTCGTCGAGCGGGGCGTCCGTGCGCGCGACCGCCACCACCACGTCCCCGCTCGTACGGACCGAGGCCTGCGGCTTCTCGGAACCGATGGGCGCCCCGGCGGCGAAGCCCGTGCCGAAGGCGTTCCTGACGATCTCGAAGGCGTGGTCGAGCTGCGCGCCCACGTCGCCCTCGCCGCCCGCCCGCAGCCACCGGCGCAGCACGTGGTTGTGGGCCGTGACCACCGCGGACGCCGCCACCTCGGCGAGCAGCGGGTCGTCGCTGCCGCCCGCGTGCGCGTGCTCGTCGAAGTGGCCGAGGAGATAGCGGGTGAACAGCCGCTTGTAGCGGTCCACCGAGGCGATCTCCCGCTCCCGCAGCGCGGGCACCTCGCGGGTCAGGCGGTAGCGCTCCACGGAGACGGCGGGCGAGGTCGCGTACATCCGCATGACCTCCTTGATGCCGCGGCACACGGTGTCGAGCGGGTGCTCGTGCGGCGGGGCCGCGTTGAGCACGGCCTCCGCCCGCACCAGCGTGTCGTCGTGGTCGGGGAAGATCGCCTCCTCCTTGGAGCGGAAGTGGCGGAAGAAGGTCCGCCGGGCGACCCCGGCAGCCGCGGCGATCTCGTCGACCGTGGTCGCCTCGTACCCCTTGGTCGCGAACAGCTCCATGGCTGCGGCCGCGAGTTCGCGGCGCATTTTCAGCCGCTGGGCCGCGGCCTTCGTTCCTGCGGCGCTCACAGGAACGTCGGAGTTCGTGCTCGTACGGGAGGGTTTGGCCGACTGCGACATACGGTGAACGTACTCCATGCAGGTGGCACCCTGTGCCGCGGATGCTCAACGCCGCGCGTACGAGCGGAACCCACGGCCCGACTTCCGGCCGAGGCACCCGGCGGCTACCAGCCGCTGGAGCAACTCGGTCGGGGCGAGCCCCGGGTCGTGGAACTCCCGGTGCAGCGCCCGCTGGATGGCCAGCGAGACATCGAGGCCCACCACGTCGAGCAGCTCGAACGGCCCCATCGGGTACCCCGCGCCGAGCCGCATCGCGGTGTCGACGTCGTCCGGGGTCGCGTAGTGCTCCTCGACCATCCGCACCGCGTCGTTGAGGTACGGGAACAGCAGGGCGTTCACGATGAAGCCCGCCCGGTCACCGCACTCCACCGGGTGCTTGCCCGCGGCGAGCGCCGCCGCCCGCGCGCGGGCGTGCGCCGCGTCCGAGGTCAGGACCGTGCGGACCACCTCGACCAGCCGCATCGCGGGCGCCGGGTTGAAGAAGTGCAGCCCGACGACGTCCTCGGGCCGCCGCGTGGCGCGGGCGCAGGCCACCACGGGGAGCGAGGACGTGGTGGTCGCGAGCACCGCGCCCGGCGCGCACACGCCGTCCAGCGTGCGAAAGAGCGACCGCTTCACCTCCAGGTCCTCCGCGACCGCCTCCACGACCAGGTCCGCCCCGGCCGCGGCGTCGAGCGCCCCGGCGGGCGCGATCCGCGCGAGGGCCGCGTCGGCCGCCTCCCCGGTCGTGCGCCCCCGCTCCACCGAGCGGGTGAGCGAGGCGGCGACCCGGTCCCTGGCCGCCGCCGCCCGCCCTGCCGAGCGGCCCGCGAGCACCACCTCGTGTCCCGAGGCGGCGAACACCTCGGCGATGCCCGCCGCCATCGTGCCCGACCCGACCACGCCGACCGCGCCGCCCGGTGCACGGGTGGGCGGGGCGGCGGGCGCGGGGCGCGGATCCCGGCCCCGGGTGCCGTCCGCCGGGTAGCGGTGGAAGCCCCGCCCGGCCTTCCGGCCGAGGAGCCCGGCGGCGGTCAGCCTGCCGAGGACCGGCGCGGGGGCGTCCCGCGGGTCGCCCGACGCCTCGTACAGCGCTTCGAGCACCGCGCCGGCCGTGTCGAGGCCGATCAGGTCGAGCAGCGCGAGCGGCCCCATCGGCAGTCCGCAGCCGTAGCGCATCGCCGCGTCGATGTCCTCGGCCGAGGCGTAGCGCGCCTCGTACATCGCGGCGGCCCTGTTGAGGTAGCGCAGCAGCAGCCCGTCCGCGACGAACCCGGGCCTGTCGCCCGCCGCGACAGGCTCCTTGCCGAGGTCGCGGGCGAGCGCGGTGGCCGTTTCGAGGACGGCGGGCGCGCTGAAGACGGTGCGCACCACCTCCACCAGCCGCATCACCGGCACCGGGTGGAAGAAGTGCATGCCGACGACCCGCTCGGGGTGCGCGGTGCCGGCCGCGAGCCGGGTCACGGAGAGCGCGTCGGTGCCGGTGGCGAGGACCGCGGAGGGCCGCACCACTGTGTCGAGCGCCCGCAGCACGCCGAGCTTCGCGTCGTACGACTCCGGCACGGCCTCCGCCACCAGGTCCGCGTCCGCGGCCGCCCGCAGATCGGTGGAGGTGCGCAACCGCGCGCGCACCGCGCGGCGCTGGTGCTCCGCCAGGTCGCCCCTGCGGACGGCCCGCGCGGTGGACGCGGCGAGCGCGGCGGCGGCGCGCTCGCCCGCGGCCGGGTCGGTGTCGACGCCCACGACCTCGCGTCCTGAGCGGGCCAGGGCCTCGGCGAGGCCCTGGCCCAGGGTGCCGAGGCCGACGACGGCGACGGTGCTGATGTCGGTGATGCCCATGAGGGACTCCAGGGAGAGCGGCGGCGCGGCACGCCGGCGGCGTGCCGGGGGAGCCGACGGACCCTGTCCCGTGGTCGCGTCGTGGAGAAGTGGGAAATGGGAAAGCGGACGAGCGCAGCAGTGTGTACGGACACGGCAGCCGTGCCCGCGCCGGGGCGGCAGGGAGCCGCGCGGCGGCCCGCCGGTGCGTGCCCCTGCGGGCGGCGGCCGACGGCGCGCCCGCAGGTGTGCAGGGGCGGGAGGGCGAGGCCGTGCGCGGCGTCCCGGCCGCGGATGCGCGGCCGGGACACGCCGCCGCGGACCCGGACGGTCCGCCGTGCTGTCACCGTGGGCGCCGAACCGACGGCGCCCGGGGCGGCTGCGTCACCGGCCGCCCGCTCATCTGAGCCTAGCCAGTCGTGGACGAGCGCACCAGGTCCGGGGACGTGTTTTCCCGTGTGCCCTCGGTCACCCGGCCGCACGGCTACGCTGAGTCCCATGGACGTCACCGACGAGGACTTCCGGGACCTCGCGGACCGGGTGCGCGCCGAGTCCGGCGCCTCACCCGCCTGCGAGCACCTGCTGGCCACCGACGACCCCGAGGAACTCGCCGCCGTCCTCGTCGCACGCGAACGGCCCCTGTGGGCACGGGAGATCGCGGCCTTCAGGCTCGGCTGCGCCCGCGACGGGCGCGCCTTCGAAGCCCTGGTGCTGCTGCTCAACCACCGCGACCCGGAGCGCTGTGTCGCCGCCTCGTACGCCCTGAGCCGGCTCGGCGACCCGCGCACCGCACGGGCCGCTGCCGCCCTCGCCACCAACCGGCTGCGCACCGCCTACGCCCTGCACCCCGTCCGGCTGCTCACCGCGCTGCGCGCCCCCGAGTCGGCGCCCGCCCTCGTCGCCACCCTCGAAGGGCTGCTCGCACCCGACGAGCCGCACTGGCGCGTCGCCCTCGCCTGCGTCGAGGGGCTCGGCGCGCTCGGCGGCCCTGCGGCCGCGCCCGTGCTGCGCGCGGCGCTCGCTCACCCCCGGCTCTCGGCCGCCGCCGCGGCGGCGCTCAGCGCCCTCGCCCAGCGCTCCTCCGGTACCTCGGCGCCCGCGACCTCGTACGGCTCCTCTGCGCCGTCCGGCGCGAAGCCGGCCCGCGCGTAGAAACGGCGGGCCCGCGCGTTGCCCGCGACGACCCACAGCTGCATCAGCGGGTGGCCCGCCGCTCCGGCCGCCGCGAGCAGCGCGTCCATCAGCGCCCGGCCCACCCCGGTCGACACGTGGCGGGGCGCGACGTAGAGCGCGTACAGCTCCGCGGTACCCGCCGGTGCCCCGGCGTCCCTGCCCGGCCCGTAGCACCCCCAGCCGACCACCGAACCGGCGCGCTGCGCGACCAGGTTGACGACCCGGCCCGCGCCCGCGCGGAACTGCTCCCGCCGCTTCGCGGTGTCCGCCTCGACGCTCAGCCCGTCCAGGTACGCCCGCGGCATCAGGCCCTCGTACGCGAACTGCCAGCCGCGCACCCGCACCGCGGCGACCGCCGGGCAGTCGGCGAGCACCATGGGCCTGATCCGTACGTCCGATCTGGTTTCCGCGCTCATGGCGGGCATTCTCGCGGGCCGGGGGCGGATCGGCCAGGGGGTGTGCCCACCGCCGCGGGGGCCGGCTACAGCAGCGTGAGCTGTGTCGGCCGCGGGGCCTCCCGCTCCGCGGGTTCCTCAGGCAGCGGCAGGCGGAACGAGCGGCAGCGCGGGCCGATCCCGTACGCGTCCGCCAGCTCGTGCACCGTCCTGGTGATCCGACGCTGGTACCACTTCGGCGCGTAGGCGCCGCCCGCGTACAGCCGCTCGTACCGCCCGACCAGGTCCGGGCGGGTGCGGCGCAGCCAGGTCATGAACCACTCGCGTGAGCCGCCCGGCCGCAGGTGCAGTGCGAGCGGCGTCACCGACGCGGCGCCCGCCTCGGCGATGGCGCGCACCGTCCCCCGCAGCTGCTCCGGCCCGTCGCTGAGGAACGGCAGGACCGGCGCCATCAGCACGCCGCAGCCGATGCCCGCGTCCGCCAGCGCCCGCACCACGCCGAGGCGGCGCTCCGGCGCGGGCGTGCCGGGCTCCACCGTCCGCCACAGCTCCCCGTCCGTGAAGCCGACCGACACGGAGACGCCGACGTCCGTGACGGCGGCCGCCTCCCGCAGCAGATCCAGGTCGCGCAGGATCAGCGTGCCCTTGGTCAGGATGGAGAACGGGTTCGCGCGATCCCGCAGGGCGGAGATGATGCCGGGCATCAGGGCGTAGCGGCCCTCGGCCCGCTGGTAGCAGTCGACGTTGGTGCCCATCGCGATGTGCGCGCCCTGCCAGCGCGGCGACGCGAGGTCCCGGCGCAGCAGATCCGGCGCGTTGATCTTGACCACGATCTGGGAGTCGAAGCCCGCCCCCGTGTCGAGGTCGAGGTAGCTGTGCGTCTTGCGGGCGAAGCAGTAGACGCAGGCGTGCGAGCAGCCGCGGTACGGGTTCACCGTCCACTCGAAGGGCATGCGCGACGCCCCGGGCACCCGGTTCACGATCGACCTGGCCCGTACCTCGTGGAAGGTGATCCCGCGGAACTCGGGGGTGTCGAACGTCCTGGTGGTCACCGCGTCCGCGGCGAAGAGGGCGGCGGGCCCGCCGGTCCCCTCGGCCTCGGGGACGGGCCGGTCGGCCAGATGGTCCCAGCGCATGCGTGCCTCCTCGGTAGTGCTCCGTTCGAGAATAGAACAAGTGTTCCCATGATCGTGCGGGCCCGACGCGGGACCCCGGCGCGGGCGGTTGCGCGACCCCGGATTTGGGTGCCGCGCGCGGGGGTGGTTGGGTGGCGGCATCCCACCGAGGAACCGAGTGCTGGAGGAACAGCCATGGCGCAGGTCGAAGCCACGACGGAGCGGGTCATCGCGGCGAAGGCGGAGGACGTGTTCGACGCGCTGGCCGACTACCGGGACACCCGCCACAAGCTGCTGCCGGGGAACTTCAGCGAGTACGAGGTCCGTGAGGGCGGCGACGGCGAGGGCACGGTCGTCCACTGGCGGCTCCAGGCCACCGAGAAGCGGGTCCGCGACTGTCTGCTCGACGTGACCGAGCCGGTCGACGGGCAGCTCGTGGAGAAGGACCGCAACTCCTCCATGGTCACCACCTGGGTCGTCACCCCGGCGGGGGAGGGCCGTTCGAAGGCGTCCGTCACCTCCGTGTGGAACGGTGCGGGCGGCATCGGTGGTTTCTTCGAGCGCAGGTTCGCGCCCAAGGGTCTCGTCGCGATCTACGACCAGATCCTCGCCAAGCTCGCCGAGGCGACCGAGGGTGAGTCCTCGGGCGGCGCCTCCGCCTGACGCCCCGGCACCCGGGCGGCACCGCGCAGGTCAGCGCGGTGCTTGCCCGAGTCACCGATACGGGTGGTTTTCCCCGGCGGGGCCCGTGTGCGAACACGGCGCGCGGCCTCCCGGAAAGCCCCTGATGAACGCACCGGCGCGCGGTGGCGAGCCGCGCGCGCCCCCTCGTTCGACCCCTCCGGACGCTTTCGTCGGCGTTCCTCCGTGTTTCTCCGCCTCCGTTGCTTTGGCGTGTAATGCCGGGAACGACGGCGCGACGGCGGGTGAGGGGAGCAGTACGTGGGCGGTACGACCACTCTGGTGAAGGAGACGGCCGGTGCGGCCGGCCACGCCCCGGACGGCGCCGCTCCGGCGGCCGGGGCCGCACCCGGCCCGCCGCCGGGAGCCGCCGCCGCGCCGGAGACCGCGGCCCCGCTCGACCCGCGCCGCGTCCGGCTCGTCTTCGTCGGTCTGATGCTGGCGCTGCTGCTCGCCGCACTCGACCAGATGATCGTGGCCACCGCGCTGCCGAAGATCGTCGGCGATCTGCACGGCCTCGACCGGATGTCCTGGGCCATCACCGCCTACCTGCTGACCTCCACGGTCGGCCTGCCCATCTACGGCAAGCTCGGCGACCTCTTCGGGCGCAAGGGCGTCTTCCAGTTCGCCATCCTCGTCTTCGTGCTCGGCTCCGCCCTGTGCGGCTGGTCCCGGTCGATGGACGAGCTCATCGCCTTCCGCGCGGTCCAGGGTGTCGGCGCGGGCGGCCTGATGATCGGCGTGCAGGCGATCATCGGCGACATCGTGCCGCCCCGCGAACGCGGCCGGTACATGGGGCTGATCGGCGCCGCCTTCGGGCTCGCCTCGGTCGCGGGACCGCTGCTCGGCGGGTTCTTCACCGACCACGCCACCTGGCGCTTGTGCTTCTACTTCAACGTGCCCTTCGGCCTGATCACCTTCGCCGTCGTCTCGCTCGTCCTGAAACTCCCGAAGCGCAGGGGGCGCGGCCGGCTCGACGTGCTCGGCGCGCTGCTGCTGACCGCCGCCTCCACCTGCCTGGTGCTGCTGACCAGTTGGGGCGGCACCGAGTACGCCTGGGGCTCCCGCGTCATCCTCGGCCTCGCCGCGGGCGCGGCCGGAACCGCCGTGCTGTTCCTGGTCGTCGAGCACTTCGCCGCGGAACCCATCATCCCGCTGCGGCTGTTCAGGGACGGCGTCTTCAACGTCTCGGGGCTGCTCGGCGCCGTCATCGGCATCGCCCTGTTCGGCGCGGCCAGTTACCTGCCGACCTTCCTCCAGATGGTCGACGGCGTCAGCGCCACCGCCTCGGGACTGCTCATGCTTCCGATGATGGGCGGCGTCGTCCTCGCCTCCGTCGGCTCGGGCCAGCTCATCAGCCGCACCGGCCGCTACAAGGTCTACCCCGTGCTCGGCTCGGCCGTCTCGGCCCTCGGCATGTGGCTGCTCTCCCGCCTCGACGCCGACACCTCCGACCTCGCGACCGGTGCGGCCCAGGCGGTGCTCGGCATCGGGATCGGCCTGGTGATGCCGGTTCTCGTGCTCGCCGTGCAGAACTCCGTGCGCCCCGCCGACCTCGGCACCGCCACCAGCGCCAACAACTACTTCCGCCAGATCGGCGGCAGCGTCGGCGCCGCCGTCTTCGGCACGCTGTTCGCGGGCCGGCTCGCCGACGCGCTCGCCGACCGCCTCCCGGCGGGCGCCGGCCTGCCGAACCCCGAGTCCATCACCCCCCAGATGGTCCACGCCCTGGCCCCCGCGCTGCGCGACGCCTACGTCGACGCGTACGCGGACGCCATGCCCCGCATCTTCCTCTACCTCGTGCCGGTGCTCGTCCTCGGCCTGTTGATCGCTTTCTTCCTCAAGGAGAGACCGCTGGTGTCCCACAACGCGTCCGCCGCCGAGACGACCGCCGAGATCCCCGCGGCCCGCGCCGCCGCGGCGCCCGGCCACGACACCCACGCCCACGACAGCGCGGTGTACGCGGCGGCGCCGCCGGCCGCCGCGTACACCGCGGGCGTCGCCGTCTGCGGCTCGGTCCAGCACTACGACGGCACCGTCGTGCCGCGCGCCGCTCTCACCCTCATCGACGTCCACGGCCGGCAGATCGGCCGCGGGGCGAGCAACGACGACGGCCGCTACGCGCTCAGCGTCCCCGGCGCCGGTTCGTACGTGATGATCGCGGCGGCCGGCGGCCACCAGCCGCAGGCCGTCACGGTCACCGTGGGGGAGCGGTCCGTCGACCTCGACGTGGTCCTCGGCGGCGCGGGCCGCCTCGCGGGCGCCGTGCTCACGGCCGACGGCACCCCCGTACGGGACGCCGCCGTCACCCTCACCGACGTGCGCGGCGAGGTCGTCGCCTCCACCCGCAGCGGCCGCGAGGGCCTGTACGTCATCAACGAACTCGTCGCGGGCGAGTACACCCTCGCGGCGAGCGCGCCCGCCTTCCGCCCCGCCGCGCTCCCGGTGAGCGTGCAGTCCTCCCGCGAGACCCGGCAGGACGTGGAGCTCGCGGGCGGCGCCGTACTGCGCGGTACCGTACGGGCGTCCGGCGGGCGGCCCGTCGAGGACGCCCGCGTCACCCTCCTCGACGCGGCGGGCAACGTGGTGGACACCCTCACCACGGGCCCGGACGGCACCTTCCGCTTCGTGGACCTCTCCTCGGGCGAGTACACGGTGATCGCCGCCGGCTACCCGCCGGTGGCCACGGTCCTCCAGGTCGCGGGCGGCGGACGCACGGAGCGGGACCTCCAGCTCGGCCACGAGGACTGAGGAGGGCCGCCCTCCGGAAGAACCCGCGGGAGGCCGGTGCCCACTGACTGATTTTCAGTCAACACACCAGCTCACCGCGGGCGGGAGGTCTCTTCGCGAATCCGCCCCGGAGCGCCCCGCCCTGGCCGTACCGTGGAGTCCAGGGCCGCGGATCTCCTGGCGGCACGGAAGGAGCCCTCCCCTCATGGACAGTGGTTTTCCGCCGGGGCTGTCGCGGCAGGTCGCCGCGGCCGGCCGGATCCCGCTCGCCGTGGCCGTCGTGGACCGCGACGGCCTCGTCTCGCACTGGTCGACGGGCGCGCGGAGGCTTTTCGGCCACGCGGACGACGAGGCGAGGGGCCGGAGGGCCGACGACCTGATGCCGGTCGGGGGCGCGCTCGCCGAGGAGGAGGCGGGCATCGCCCACGGTTTCGACGGCGGCCACGGCGCCGCGGCCCCCACGGCGGGCCGCGCCACCGCCTGCGCGTCCGACGGAGCCAGGACCGACGTCCTGTGGTGGGCCTATCCGCTGGCCGGCGCCGCCGACCGCGTCCTCGCGGAGCGGGCCGGCCATCTCGTCCTCGCGGCCGACACCCGGGGCCTGGCCCGCGGCGGCTCCGCCAGGCTCGCCCACGGCGCGCGGGTCATGCCCGGCTTCGCCAGGCCGGGCCGCTTCCGCGGCGCCCACCGGCTCGGCGCCCAACTGCCCTACATCCTCCCCGCCATGGCCCGCGCCGACGCGGTCCGCCTCGCCGAGCGGGTGCTCGAACTCGGCTACCCGGTGCTGGAATTCAGCCGCTGCGAGCAGGTCCCCGTCACCCCCGTCAGATACCTGCCGCACGCGCCGCGCCGCACGCCCTGCGGCTCTCCTGCCGCGACGGGCTGAGCCCCGCCGGGGCCGCCCTCCGCTGGGCCGGCGGCGGGACGGACGGGGACATGGCGGACGGTCCGCGGTACGGCGTCTGGCCACAGGAGCGTTCATTCGGCAGACTCTGCGCGTTCATCTCGCCGTCGACGGGTCGTCACCCGCGAGGATCGGAGGGCCAACGCAATGGGCTGGACAGGCAGGACCGCGCGCACCCGGCGCTGGGGGGCCCGGCTCGGGGCCGCCGCGCTCACCGTGCTGGCCACCACCGGCGGCACCGCGTACGCGGGCCAGACGGGACAGGCGGGGCACGGAGGCACCGCCACCCCGGTGAAGCACCTGGTCGTCCTCTTCGACGAGAACATCTCGTTCGACCACTACTTCGCCACCTACCCGCACGCCGCCAACACCGACGGCACGCCCTTCACGGCGTCCCGCCACACGCCCCGGAAGATCGACAACCTGCGCACCGCGGGGCTCCTCGACGACAACCCCAACCAGTACGCCCCCAAGCGGCTCGGCCCCGACCAGGCGGTCACCTGCGACCAGCGGCACGACTACGACCGCGAGCAGTACGCCTACAACGGCGGCAAGGCCGACAAGTTCGTGGAGAACACCGACTCGGGCCGCTGCTCGGGCAACCTCTACTACGAGCCCGGCCTCGTCATGGACTACTACGACGGGAACACCGTCACCGCGCTGTGGAACTACGCCCAGCGCTACTCCCTCAGCGACAACTCGTTCGGATCCGCCTACGGCCCCTCGACCCCCGGCGCGATCGAACTGGTCTCGGGCCAGACCCACGGCGTGGTCTCCACCGACCCGGCCTCCTCGACCGAGCACCCCGAGCGGACCGCGAAGCCCGACCCCGCGGCCGTCGCCTCCCCGGACGAGCACGGCGTGGGCACCCTCGTCAACGACCCCGACCCGGCGTACGACGACTGCTCGGACACCGACCACACCAGCAAGAGCTCGCTCGCCATGTTCACCGGCAAGAACATCGGCGACCGGCTGAACGAGAGGGGCGTCAGCTGGGGCTGGTTCCAGGGCGGTTTCCGGCCGAGCACCCCCTGGGACGGCGACCCGTCCCACTACGCGCGCTGCGGCGGCACCACCCACGCCAACGCCGGCGGGGCCTCGTCCGTCGACTACAGCCCCCACCACGACCCCTTCCAGTACTACGCGTCCACCGCCAACCCGCACCACCTCGCGCCGCGCTCCGTCGCCGAGATCGGCCACGACGGGCGTGCCAACCACAACTACGACCTCACCGACTTCGACGCCGCCCTCAGGGCCGGCCGGCTGCCCGCCGTCAGCTTCCTCAAGGCGCCCTCCTACCAGGACGGCCACGCGGGCTACTCCGACCCGGTCGACGAACAGCACTTCCTCGTCGACCAGATCAACAGGATCCAGCAGTCCCCGCAGTGGAAGGACACGGCCGTCGTCATCGCCTACGACGACTCCGACGGCTGGTACGACCACGTCACCGCGCCCGTCACCAACGGGTCCAGGGACAGCACCGTCTCGTCCACCGGCAAGGCCACCGACAGCCCGATGTGCCAGGCGGGCCCGCCCGCGGCCGGCGGCTACGCCGACCGCTGCGGCCCCGGCGCCCGCCAGCCGCTGCTGGTGATCTCCCCGTTCAGCAAGGTCAACCACATCGACCACACCAGGACGGAACAGGCGTCGATCACCCGCTTCATCGAACGCAACTGGGGCACCCGCGACATCGGGGACCACTCCTTCGACCGGCGGGCCGGCAGCATCGAGGGCATGTTCGACTTCCGGCACCCCAACAACCGGCAGACCCTGCTCAACGCCGACGGCTCCGTGCGCTCCGTCGGCCCGGTGCGCGCCGTCGCACCAAGTCGGATCGTAGCCATGTCGTTCTGTGGGCCAAGGAGTTGGGATCGCACGT
>NZ_BAABEP010000068.1:0-30724 GCF_039540215.1 Streptomyces tremellae | reverse complement strand
AGATGATGAATGTGGGGAGGGCCTGCACCTGGGTGGTGCGGGCCCTTTCTGCGTTCGCTGGGTTTCTGCGTCCGGCCGGCCGCCATTCCGGACCTGGCCCCGGCCCCCGTCAGAGCCGACCCGCCCACTTGAGCGCGAGGTAGGCGTCCGCCAGGTCCGGGGCGAGACGGCTCGGGGAGGCGTCGACGACCGTCACCCCCGGCGGGTCAGCAGCTCCGCCGTGCGACGGGGTTCCGCCTGCGTCTGGCCGGCAGCGCCGCCTCGTAGACCGCGTCCACCGTGCCCCTGGCCCGTTCCCTCTCTACGAGGGACGGCAGGACGTCCGCGCAGTTCCGCCGAGGTACCGGGGGCCTGACCCGGCGGTCGTAGGCCAGCAGATCGACGCTGTCTCCGGGCCTCGTCGCCAGAGCCGCGAGCAGGAGGGCCGCGTCCATGGCGGCGTCCAGGCGCGGGGTGTCACCGACCCGTCCTGCCGACGTACGGGCGGTGTCGAGGACCAGGATGATCTGGCGGTCGTGCTCGGGGCGCCAGGTGCGGACCGCCAGCTCCGACTGGCGCGCGGTGGTCCGCCAGTCGACGGAGCGTGTGCCGTCGCCCGGTACGTACGCGCGGAGGCCGTCGAACTTCGTGCCCTGCCGCCGGACGAGCACGCTCGTGCCGCCGTCGAGCTCCCTGAGTCCGGCCAGCCGTGACGGCAGGTGCTTTCTGCTCTCGAAGGGCGGCAGTACCCGAGCCGTCCACGGCACACGGTGACTGCCCTGCCGGGGCGCGGGTCCAGGAGGGCGCGTTCTTCGAGGGAGCGGACGATCGCCCGCGTCCGCTTCGAGCCGCGCCTCCCCGCGGGCCGCCTCCCGCGAGATGCCGAGCGGAGTGTGGTCGGCCGCCGTGCCGGTCAGCCATGCGGTCTCCGGCACTCCCCCGGGACGGTGACCCTCTCAGCTCCCGGGACGGCCGCCGGACGGCTGGGATCCGTAGCCGGTGATGCCGGCGGCGCGGGCGAGTTCCAGGTCGAGGGCCTCGCGCCGGATGCGCCGGTCCACATAGAGCAGGACGGTGACGCCCGCGGAGATCGGCAGGGTGACGGCGGACGCGATCACCGAGCCGATGGCGGTGATGACGACGTACGCCCAGCCGAAGTGCGGGGTGTCGCCGGCGAGCACGCTGTCGATTCCGGAACCGCCGTCCGCGACCGTCGCGACAAGGCTGAACGGCACGGCGACGATCAGGGAGACCAGAAGGGTGAGCACCCCGGTGAGGAGCAGGACGCCGAAGGTCCGCCACCAGGCGCCGCGCACCAGCTTCGCGGAGCGCCGCATGGACGCGATCACGCCCTGGCGCTCCAGCATCAGCGCAGGGGAGGCCAGGCTGAAGCGGATCATCAGCCAGAGGACGACGGGCAGTGCGGCGAAGCAGAGGAGCGTGGTCGTCGCGAAGCCCGCGTCGGTGCGGCTCGCGAGGCCCGGTACGAGGGCCACCGCCACGATCGCCGCGCCGAGCAGCGGCAGCAGCAGGGTGAGCCCCAGCAACTGGGGCAGGCGAGGCCGCGCCTCGTGCCAGGCGTCCTGGAAGGCCACGGGACGGCCGAGGACGGAGCGGCTGACCACGACGGTGAGGACGGCCGTGGAGAAGAGGGTGCCGATCAGGGTGATGACGATCGAGATCAGCGAGGTGACGAGCGTCGACTGGAGGGCGTCGCCGAGCTGGTCGAGGGCCTCGGTGGGGGAGGCCGAGGGATCGATCTCGGCCGGTGCGGAGGCCAGGAGGCGTTCGAGGAGGATGTCGCAGGTCCGGGTGACCACGGCGACTCCGACGGTCACGCCGAGGACTGTGCGCCAGTGGCGGCGCAGGACGGACACGGAGCCGTCGAGGATCTCGCCGAGGCCGAGGGGGCGCAGCGGGATCACCCCGGGCTGCGCCGCGGGCGGTGGGCCGCCCCAGCCGCCCGCGCCACCGCCCCAGCCGGGACCGCCTGCCGGACCGGGACCGCCCCGGCCGGAGGCACGTGGGGGCCTTGTCTGGGCGGGCACGGACGGTGGGGCGCCCGGCGGCGACCACCGGCCGGGCGGCGGCTGCTCGGCGGACCACGTGCCGGAGGGTGCGCCCGGCTGGTCCGCAGGGGGCGGCGTGCCGTTCTCCTGGCCGTCGGACGGGGCAGATCCGGGCGAGGCCCAGCCCGGAGTGTCGTTCACGGTCGTCCACCTCGTGGCAGTGTCGTCGGTTGGGCACGGCGGTCCGGTGCTCTGGTGCGGCCCGTTGATGCCGGTGACCGTCGGGGATGCCGGTGACCGTCGGGTTGGTGGCCATCGTGCCACGCGGTACCCGGGGCCGGGCCAGAGGGCGGGCGGCCCGATGCGATCTCTTCGCGGCTTCATTGTCCCCGCCCGACCAGGCAGACTGGGCGGATGGCTGATCCGTACGCACCTGTCGCCGCCGACGCACCGTCCTCGCAGGTTCCGGCGCTCCGCTGGGACGAGCCGCCCGAGGGGCCCGTGCTCGTGCTGCTCGACCAGACGAGACTCCCCGCCGAGGAGGTCGAACTCGTCTGCACCGACGTGCCGGCGCTGGTGGGGGCGATCCGTACGCTCGCCGTGCGGGGTGCGCCGCTGCTCGGCATCGCGGGGGCGTACGGGGTGGCGCTCGCGGCGGTCCGGGGCTTCGACGTGGAGGACGCGGCGCAGACGCTGGCGCACGCGCGTCCCACCGCGGTCAACCTCGCCTACGGGGTGCGGCGGGCGCTCGCGGCGTACCGGAGCGCGATGGCCGGCGGCGGGGACCTCGGCGCCGCGGCCGGCGCGGCGCTCGCCGAGGCGAGGCTGCTGCACCGGCAGGACGCGGAGAGCAGCGCGCGGATGGCCTCGGCGGGCCTCGCCCTGCTCGACGAGTTGCTTCCCGGCGGCAACCACCGGATCCTGACCCACTGCAACACGGGGGCGCTCGTCTCCGGCGGCGAGGGCACCGCGTTCGCGGTGGCGCTGGCCGCGCACCGGGCCGGGCGGCTCCAGCGGCTCTGGGTGGACGAGACCCGTCCGCTGCTCCAGGGTGCCCGGCTCACCGCCTACGAGGCGGCGCGCAACGGGATGGCGTACACGCTGCTGACGGACAGCGCGGCCGGGTCGCTGTTCGCGGCGGGCGAGGTGGACGCGGTGCTGATCGGCGCGGACCGGATCGCGGCGGACGGCTCCGTGGCGAACAAGGTGGGCAGCTATCCGCTCGCCGTGCTCGCCCGGTACCACCATGTGCCGTTCGTGGTGGTCGCGCCGACGACGACGATCGACCCGGACACCCAGGACGGAGCGTCGATCGAGGTGGAGCAGCGAGCGGCGCAGGAGGTGACCGAGTTCGCGGTGCCTCCGGCGGCGGGCGCGGAGGCGGGGGCGGGGGTGCCGGTGGCCCCCCTCGGGACGCAGGCGTACAACCCGGCGTTCGACGTCACTCCGCCCGAGCTGGTGACGGCGCTCGTCACGGAGGACGGGGCGCTCTCCCCGGTGACCGGCAGTGGAATCGCTGACCTGTGTGCCAGGTCACGACAGGCAACGATGGGCTGATGGGATGATGTCGATATGAAGGGACGCGTCCTTGTCGTCGACGACGACACCGCACTCGCCGAGATGCTGGGCATTGTGCTGCGTGGTGAAGGGTTCGAGCCGTCGTTTGTGGCGGACGGGGACAAGGCGCTTGCCGCCTTCCGAGAGACCAAGCCCGACCTGGTGCTGCTCGATCTGATGCTGCCCGGCAGGGACGGCATCGAGGTGTGCCGCCAGATCCGGGCCGAGTCCGGGGTCCCGGTGGTCATGCTCACGGCGAAGAGTGACACGGTCGACGTGGTCGTCGGCCTGGAGTCGGGGGCGGACGACTACATCGTCAAGCCCTTCAAGCCCAAGGAGCTCGTGGCCCGGATAAGGGCCCGCCTGCGCAGGTCGGAGGAGCCGACGCCCGAGCAGCTGACCATCGGCGACCTGGTCATCGACGTGGCGGGCCACTCGGTGAAGCGCGAGGGGCAGTCCATCGCGCTCACCCCGCTGGAGTTCGACCTGCTGGTGGCGCTTGCCCGCAAGCCGTGGCAGGTCTTCACCCGCGAGGTGCTGCTCGAACAGGTCTGGGGCTACCGGCACGCCGCCGACACCCGGCTGGTGAACGTGCACGTCCAGCGGTTGCGCTCGAAGGTCGAGAAGGACCCGGAGCGGCCGGAGATCGTCGTGACCGTCCGCGGGGTCGGGTACAAGGCAGGACCGAACTGACATGACCGGCGGCAGCACCGCGCCGAAGGCCGGGCGTCCTGGGCGCGGCCGCCGCTTCCAGGGCGGCCGGCTCCTTCAGGACGCACCGGCGGGCGGCCCGGTGCTGCGGCTGGTCGTCCGGCTGCTGCGGCGCCCGCTGCTGCCGGTGATGCGGCTGTGGCGGCGCAACATCCAGCTCAGGGTTGTCGCCGCCACGCTGCTGATGTCGCTCGGCGTGGTGCTGCTGCTCGGCTTCGTGGTCATCGGGCAGGTGCGCAACGGCCTGGTCGAGGCGAAGGAGAAGGCCGCCCAGAGCCAGGCGGACGGCGGGTTCTCCGTCGCCCAGGAGAAGGCGGACGCCCCCTCGCCCGGCGGCAGGAGTGACGACGGCACGGGCTCCACGGTCGCGGGCACGAACTCCTGGCGCACGGACCTCGTGGAACAGCTGGCGAGCGGCGGCCCCGGGGCGTTCAACGTGGTGGCGCTCAGCGCCGACCCGCTGCCCAAGCGCGCGCCGCGCACCTCCGGCGGCGTGGACCTGTCGTCCATCCCCGACGACCTGCGGCGGGCGGTCGCCGGGGGCACCGGCGAGTTCAAGACGTACGCGCAGATCAAGTACACCGACGCGTCGGCGGACCGGGAGCCCGAGCCGGCGCTGATCATCGGCAAGCGGCTCAACGACGTGGACCGCCACCCGTATGAGCTGTACTACCTGTTCCCTCTGACGCAGGAGGAGCAGTCGCTCAACCTCGTGAAGCGGACGCTGGCCACGGCGGGTCTCTTCGTGGTGGTGCTGCTCGGCGCGATCGCGTGGCTCGTGGTGCGGCAGGTGGTCACGCCGGTGCGGATGGCGGCGGGGATCGCCGAGCGGCTGTCGACGGGGCTGCTGCACGAGCGGATGAAGGTCACAGGCGAGGACGACATCGCCCGGCTCGGCGAGGCGTTCAACAAGATGGCGCAGAACCTCCAGCTGAAGATCCAGCAGCTGGAGGAGTTGTCGCGGATGCAGCGGCGCTTCGTCTCGGACGTGTCGCACGAGTTGCGCACCCCGCTGACGACGGTACGGATGGCCGCCGACATCATCCACGAGTCGCGCGGCGACTTCGACCAGGCGACGTCACGCTCGGCGGAGCTGCTGGTGGGGCAGATCGACAGGTTCGAGTCGCTGCTCGCGGACCTGCTGGAGATCAGCCGGTTCGACGCGGGGGCGGCGGCGCTGGAGGCCGAGCCGATAGACCTGCGGGAAGTGGTGCGGCGGGTGATCGACGCGGCGGCGCCGCTGGCGGAGCGCAAGGGCTCGACGGTGCGGGTCCTCGGCGACGAGCAGCCCGTGGTCGCCGAGGCGGACGCCAGGCGGGTCGAGCGGGTGCTGCGCAACCTCGTGGTCAACGCCGTCGAGCACGGCGAGGGCCGGGACGTCGTCGTACGGCTTGGGGCGGCGGGCGGGGCCGTGGCGGTCGCGGTGCGCGACTACGGTGTGGGGCTCAAGCCGGGCGAGGCGACGCGGGTGTTCAACCGGTTCTGGCGGGCGGACCCGGCGCGGGCCCGTACGACGGGCGGTACGGGTCTCGGCCTGTCGATCGCGGTGGAGGACGCGCGCCTGCACGGCGGCTGGCTCCAGGCGTGGGGCGAGCCGGGCGGCGGCTCGCAGTTCCGGCTGACGCTGCCGCGCACGGCGGACGAACCGCTGCGGGGCTCCCCGATACCGCTGGAGCCCGAGGACTCCCGGGGCAACCGCGAGCGGGCCGCCGCCGTGGCGGACAAGAGCGTGCGGCAGGTCGCGACCACGGCTTTCCCGGTGCCGGGCGGCGGTGGCGCGCTGCCCGTACCGCCGGGCCAGGGCTCGCGGCCGACCGCCGTGGTGGACCCGACGGCCCTGCCGGGCAGTGGCTCCCGCGTGGTGCCGAGGGGCACGGCGGACCGCCCCAGGGGCGGCGGGGACGCCAGGGGCGGCGGCGCCGCGCCGCGGCCCACCACCGCCGACGCCTCGGTCCAGGGGGCTCCCGACGGCGGCGCCGCGGAGGCGGCTGGTGCGGGCGGTGACGCCGGCGGCGACCGGGCCGCGGGGCCTTCGGACGGTGGCGGCCCTGCCGGGCCGGCGCCGAGCGGCGGTCCGGGCGGTGGGCCAGGGGACGGGAGCGACGGGAGCGGTGCCGGTGGCGTGGACGGCCGTGGACCGTGTGAGTGGCCCTCTGGCGGGGGCGGTTCGGCCGCGGGGGCATCGGATGGCGAGGCCTCGGACGGGCGCGGCGGTCCGGCCGGGCCGGCCTCCGGTGGCGGCTCGGTGGGCGGCTTGTCGGACTGGGAGGAGGCAGGGCGTGGGCGGTGATCGCTTGCGGCGCGGGCGGGTGCGCTCCGCGCGGGTACCTGCGGTGCTCGTGGTGCTGGTGATGGCGCTCGCGGGGTGCGCCTCCATCCCCGACAAGGGGGACGTGGAGCCGGTGAAGGCGTCACCGCAGGACGAGTCCCAGGTGCGGGTGTACGCGGTGCCGCCCCCGCAGAACGCGTCGGCGGGGGACATCGTGGACGGGTTCCTCGAAGCGATGACCAGCGACGATCCCGGGTTCGCCATGGCCAGGAGGTATCTCGCCAAGGACGAGGCGCACGACTGGCGGCCGCAGAAGATCACAACGGTGCTCAGCGAGGCGCCCGACCTGGAGGGGCCCGCCAAGCCGCCGTCCGCGGACCAGCCAGGACTGACGTACCAGATGCACGGGGAGCAGATCGCGACGGTCGACGAGGGGCACGTGTACCGGCCGTTGAAACCCGCCGCGTACCAGCAGGCCCTGCATCTCATCCAGGAGAAGGTGGGCGACCACAAGGAGTGGCGCATCGACGCCCTGCCGCAGGGCCTCGTGCTCGGCGCGTCCGACTTCCAGCGCAACTACCGCCCCGTGGACACGTACTTCTTCGCGCGGGGGGACGGCTGGCTGGTGGCCGACCCCGTCTTCATCAGGCAGCGCATAGACCCGCTGACCCGGATGGACCCGATCACCCAGGCCGTGAACACGCTGCTGTCCGGGCCCACGGGGTGGCTGGAGCCGTCCGTCACGTCGTCGTTCCCCGCGGGGACGCGGCTGGCCGCGGGCACCAGGACGCTGCAGTTCGACGACAGCAACGCGCTGACCGTGCCGTTGAGCGCCGCCGCGAAGAAGGCGTCGCCGGACGTGTGCAAGAAGATGGCCGCGCAGCTGTACTTCACGCTGCGCGATCTCACCTCGACCCGGGTCAGCCAGATCGCCCTGCGGGCCGGCGGCAGCGCGCTGTGCTCCGTGACCGGCGACGAGGCGCTGGCGTACGCGCCGGGGAACGCCTCGGGCCGGTCCGACGACGCGTTCTACGTCGACTCGGACGGCCGGCTCGCCCGTCTGCGGCCCGAGGACAAGCGGGGCAGTGACAAGGACAGCCTCGTCCCCGGGCCGTTCGGCGACGGCGGGGTGAAGCTGGACGCGGTCGCCGTCGCCCGCGACGAGCGGACCGCGGCAGGCGTCGCGCAGGACGGCAAGTCGCTGTACGTCGCGTCGATCACGGGCGGCGGGGACGCCGGCGACCCGCTGGTCACCAGCGAGGGCAAGAAGGCGTCCGACCGGCTGTCCGCGCCGAGCTGGGACAGCCGTGGGGACGTGTGGGTCGCGGACAGGGACCCGGACCACGCCCGGCTGCTGCAGTTCGAGAGCGGCGCCTCCTCGCCGGCCGAGGTGCGCGTGGACGGTCTCGGCGGACGCAGGATCGAGGCTGTACGGCTCTCCTCCGACGGGGTGCGCATCGCGCTCCTGCTGACGCGGGGAGACCGGACGAGCCTGGAGATCGGGCGGGTCGACCAGACGGGCACAGGGGCCCACAGGACCCTGGAGGTGGAGGACCTGAAGTCGTTGACGCCGCAGATGGAGACCGTCACGGCGGTGTCCTGGGCGGGGCCGAGCCGCCTGGTGATCGTCGGCAAGGAGGCGGGCGGCGTGCAGCAGGTGCGGTTCATCCAGGCCGACGGGTCGACCTCGGACGCGAGCGTGCTGCCAGGGCTGAACCAGGTGACGGCGATCGCCGCGGGCGACACCGACGCGAAGGCGCTGGTCGCCGACTCCGAGGACGCGGGCATCGTGCAACTGCCCTCGGGCGGCAACTGGCAGGCCGTCGTGGACCACGGGGAGTCGCCGGTCTATCCGGGCTGACGCGCGGGCGTCCGCCGCGAGCCGCGGCCCGCGCCCGCGGGCATCCACGGGCCGGTTGTCCACAGGCGGTTGTCCCTGGTTGTCCACAGGGGTGGCCGGGGCGGCGCGGCACCGGCACAGTGGTGGCCATGCGGGGCTGGTGGCGGGAAATCGGCGGCCTGGTGCTGCCGGTCGCGTGTGCGGGGTGCGGCAGTCCGAGGACGTCGCTGTGCGGGGAGTGCCGCCGGGAGCTGTACGGGGCGTGGCCGTGCCGGGTGCGGCCGTCGCCCGAGCCGCCGGGGCTGCCCCCGGTCTGCGCGGCGGCGCCGTACGAGGACGCCGTGCGGGCCGTGCTGCTCGCGCACAAGGAGCGGGGAGTGCTGGGGCTCGCCCAGCCGCTCGGGCGGGCGCTGGCGGGCGCGGTGGACGCCGTGGCGCCCCCGGGGACGGGCACGGGACCGCTGTTGCTCGTGCCTGTGCCGTCGACCTCCCGTGCGGTGGCGGCGCGCGGGCACGACGGCGTTCGCAGGGTCGCGGTCGCAGCCGCGGGCGAGCTGCGGCGCGCGGGGCGGCCCGCGCGGGTGCTGCCCGTGCTGAGGCAGCGGCGCGCGGTGGCGGACCAGGCGGGCCTCGCCGCGCGGCAGCGGCTGGTGAATCTGGCGGGCGCGCTGGAGGTCGCGGGCGGCGGGGCGCGGCTGTTGGGGGCGGGACGGGTCGTGCTCGTCGACGACCTGGTGACGACGGGCGCCTCGCTCGCCGAGGCCGCCCGCGCGGTGCGCGCCGCGCGTGACGCGGACTCCGGAGCGCCGTTGGCCGCGGCGGTGGTGGCCGCTTCTTCGGTCTCTTTCGAAATAAACCGGAACTGACTGGTTACTTACGCGATCGAAGGTAATGCCGAGGAAAAGCTGCCTGAACGGGGGTACCTGCCGGTACCAGGTGCCGCGACCCCGTTCGGAGAGCTATGTTCGGTTGTGAGGAATGGCGAAAGCCGCGACTCGATGAATGCGCTGTTGCGCTCCGGCGTTTTCGGGGATCCTCCGGCGGGCACGGGTGGAAAACACACCGCCGGGGAGGAGGAGGTGGAAGTCGCCAAGTCCGAGGCTCCGGCGGCTGCCGGGGTCTGGTGCAACAAGGGGCGCCACCGCAGCGAGGCGAGGCGCTCCGGGAACGGAGTTCTGCGTGGACATCGTCGTCAAGGGCCGCAAGACAGAGGTGCCGGAGCGGTTCCGGAAGCACGTGGCCGAGAAGCTGAAGCCGGAGAAGATCCAGAAGCTCGACGGCAAGGTCATCAGCCTCGACGTCGAGGTGTCCAAGGAGCACAACCCGCGCCAGGCGGACCGTTGCGACCGGGTGGAGATCACGCTCCGCTCGAAGGGGCCGGTGATCCGCGCCGAGGCGTGCGCGGGCGACCCGTACGCGGCGCTCGACCTCGCCACGAGCAAGCTGGAAGCGCGGCTGCGCAAGCAGCACGAGAAGCGCTACAACCGCCGCGGCACGGGCAGGCTCTCCGCCGCCGAGGTCGCGGACCGGGTGCCGGGGGTCGCGGAGTACAGCATGAACGGCGCGGCGTCGGCGGAGTCTGACGGCACAACGGCCGTACAGACCAAGCGCATCGGCTCGCTCGAAGTGCAGGGGGACGGCCCGCTCGTCGTCCGGGAGAAGTACCACGCCGCGGCGCCGATGACGCTCGACCAGGCGCTTGAGGAGATGGAACTCGTCGGCCACGACTTCTACCTGTTCGTGGACTTCGACACGAAGGAGCCCAGCGTCGTCTACCGGCGCCACGCCTACGACTACGGCGTGATCCACCTCACGACCGACCCGCTCGCGGGGCCCGAGACCGGTGGCGCCGGGGGCGCGCTCGGCGGCTGAGTCCGCGGTGACAGGAGTGGTGCCCCCGAGGACCCGTCAGGTCCGCGGGGGCACGCCCGCGCCGGACGGTGGCCCCGCCGCGAGCCCCGGGCATGGAATCATGGGTATGCAGGCCAACGGGCGGTCAGCGCAATGAGGTTGGCCGCGTCAGCAAACTTGGGGCCACGGCCTTCAGGGGGAGGAACGATGGCGGACGGCTTCGGACCGGTGCTCGGGGCGCAGGGCCACGGGATGCCGGTCGACGGCGCCGAGCCCGACGAGCGCGACGCGTACGGCGCGTCCGAGAAGGAGCCCATCCGGGTCCTCGTCGTGGACGACCACGCCCTCTTCCGCCGCGGCCTTGAGATCGTCCTCGCGCAGGAGGAGGACATCCAGGTCGTGGGCGAGGCCGGGGACGGCGCCGAGGCCGTCGAGAAGGCGGCGGACCTGCTGCCCGACATCGTCCTGATGGACGTGCGCATGCCCAGGCGCGGCGGCATCGAGGCGTGCACCTCCATCAAGGAGGTCGCACCGAGCGCGAAGATCATCATGTTGACGATCAGCGACGAGGAAGCCGACCTCTACGACGCCATCAAGGCGGGCGCCACCGGCTACCTCCTCAAGGAGATCTCCACCGACGAGGTCTCCACCGCGATCCGCGCCGTGGCCGACGGGCAGTCCCAGATCAGTCCCTCGATGGCGGCGAAGCTGCTCACCGAGTTCAAGTCCATGATCCAGCGCACGGACGAGCGCAGGCTCGTGCCGGCCCCGCGCCTGACGGACCGCGAACTCGAAGTGCTCAAGCTCGTCGCCACCGGCATGAACAACCGGGACATCGCGAAAGAGCTGTTCATCTCCGAGAACACCGTGAAGAACCACGTGCGCAACATCCTGGAGAAGCTGCAGCTGCACTCCCGGATGGAGGCCGTCGTCTACGCGATGCGCGAGAAGATCCTCGAAATCCGCTAGGGAGCGTCCGCGACCTGGCCCGGGGCCGCCGCCTGTCGCTCGCCCGCGCCTTCGCGGGGCGCGCCGCGCCGCACACGGCTTCGTCGGGGGTCAGGCGACCGCGCGGGCCAGTTCGGCGGCGAGGCCGGGGGTCTCGACGCGCTCGATACGCACCGCGTCGCAGCCGACCCACTCGGCGGCTTCCCGCAGGGCCTGCGCCATCGGCGCGACCGCCTTCGGGCCGGCGAGCGAGACCTGCCGGGCGACCAGCGTGGTGCCGGAGCGCGCCGGATCCACCCTGCCGACCAGCCTGCCGCCCGCGAGCAGGGGCATCGCGAAATAGCCGTGGACGCGCTTGGGCTTGGGCACGTACGCCTCCAGGCGGTGGGCGAAGCCGAAGATCCGCTCCGTACGGGCGCGCTCCCACACGAGGGAGTCGAAGGGGGAGAGCAGCGTCGTCCTGTGCCGGCCGCGCGGGGGCGCCGCGAGCGCCTCGGGGTCGGCCCACGCCCGCCTGCCCCACCCCTGGACCGTGACCGGGACCAGGCCGGAGTCGGCGATCACCGCGTCGACCTGCTCGCCCTTGAGCCGGTGGTAGTCGGCGATGTCCGCGCGGGTGCCGACGCCGAGCGCCTTGCCCGCGAGGCGGACCAGCGGGCGCAGGCACTCCGTGTCGCTCAGGCGGTCGTGCAGCAGGGCGGCGGGGACCGCGCGCTCCGCCAGGTCGTAGACCCGCTTCCAGCCGCGCCTGCCCGTGCAGACCACCTCGCCGTACATCAGGGCGCGCTCGACGGCGATCTTCGCGTCCGACCAGTCCCACCACGGGCCGCCGTTCTTCGCGCCGCCCAGCTCCGTGGCCGTCAGCGGGCCCTCGTCGCGCAGCTGCTTGACCACCGTGTCGTACGCGTCGTCCGACAGCTCGTGGTTCCAGTGCGGGCGGGCGCGGAACGCGCGGCGGCGGAACGCGAACAGCGGCCACTCCTCGATGGGCAGCACGCACGCCGCGTGCGACCAGTACTCGAAGGCGTGCGGCTCGGGGGACGGGCCACCGGGCGGGGCCGGCGTCCAGTACGCCCGCTCGACCGCCTCACGGCCGACGGCGCCGAGGCGGGCGTAGGGCACCAGCTCGTGCGACCGGGCGAGCACCGAGATCGTGTCCAGCTGTACGGCGCCGAGGGCGCGCAGCACACCGCGCACGCCGCCGCGCCGGTCGGGCGCGCCGAGGAGCCCCTGCGCGCGCAGGGCGATCCTGCGGGCCTCGTCGGCGGAGAGCTCCACGGCGGACGGCCCGGTTGCGGGCGAGGCTGTCGTCATGCCCCGCAGCCTAGGACGTCCCACTGACAATCGGGTCTGACCTGGGCACAAGCCCGTCGGCAGGGCCGTGCCAGAGCCCGGTCTCAGTCGTGGGCGCGCTGCGCGGGCAGATAGGCGTGCGCCCCGCTCAGACCCAGGTCGGAGGGGAGCAGTGAGCCGATCCACACGTCCCGCAGCACACCGCGGCTGAGGAGCGCGGCCCGCAGGGTGCCCTCCACCACGAAGCCGGCCCGCTCGGCGACCGCGCGCGACGCCGTGTTGCCGGTCTCCGCACGCCATTCGAGGCGCTCGACGCCCTGCTCGAAGGCCCAGCCGGCCAGGGCGCCGACCGCCTCCGCCGTGTATCCGCGGCCCCGGTGCTCCGGCACGGCCCAGTACCCGACCTCCCAGGTGCCGCCCCGCCGGTGCAGGTTGACCGCGCCGAGGAGCGGGCCGCCGCGGCGCGGGAAGAAGCCGAAGGTGTACGCCGTGTCCGTGCGCCACCCCTCCGTGACGAGCTGCGCCACGAAGTACTCCGCGTGCTGCCGCTCGTACGGGGAGGGCACCGCGACCCATCGCTGGATCTCCGGGTCCTGGCAGGCCGCGTGCACGGCGTCGACGTCGGCGCCGGACAGGGCGCGCAGGACGAGCCGGTCCGAGCGGAGGGAGAGCGGGTCCATGAACGGATTATCGTCACGGTCTCGGCGGGCCGGGGAAGTCTTTTCCCGGCGGACCGGCACCTCGGGCAGGCCCCGGGCGTTCTTGTTGACGGGTGACGGTGGCCCCGCATCGCAGCGGCCCTCCCGGCGCGGGCCGGTCCTCGCTTACGATGGCCGATGCGGTGGGGGCACGCCTGCCGTGCCCGCGCCCGTACACGACCCCCAGTGCCAGGCCCGACCGGCAAGGAGACCAGCCTCAGTGTCCGTCTTCAACAAGCTCATGCGTGCAGGCGAAGGCAAGATCCTGCGCAAACTGCACCGCATCGCGGACCAGGTCAACTCCATCGAAGAGGACTTCGTCAACCTCTCCGACGCCGAGTTGCGCGCGCTCACGGACGAGTACAAGGAGCGCATCGCCGAGGGGGAGAGCCTCGACGACCTCCTGCCCGAGGCGTTCGCCACCGTGCGTGAGGCCGCCAAGCGCGTGCTCGGGCAGCGCCACTACGACGTGCAGCTGATGGGCGGCGCCGCCCTGCACCTCGGGTACGTGGCAGAGATGAAGACCGGTGAGGGCAAGACGCTGGTCGGTACGCTCCCCGCGTATCTGAACGCGCTGTCCGGCAAGGGCGTGCACCTGATCACGGTCAACGACTACCTGGCCGAGCGCGACTCCGAGATGATGGGCCGCGTCCACAAGTTCCTCGGGCTGACCGTCGGCTGCATCCTGGCGAACATGACGCCCGCGCAGCGCCGCGAGCAGTACGCCTGCGACATCACGTACGGCACGAACAACGAGTTCGGCTTCGACTACCTGCGCGACAACATGGCGTGGTCGAAGGACGAGCTGGTGCAGCGCGGCCACAACTACGCGATCGTCGACGAGGTCGACTCGATCCTGGTGGACGAGGCCCGTACGCCGCTGATCATCTCCGGCCCCGCGGACCAGGCCACGAAGTGGTACGGGGACTTCGCCAAGCTCGTGCTCAGGCTCACCAAGGGGGAGGCGGGCAACCAGCTCAAGGGCATCGAGGAGACCGGCGACTACGAGGTCGACGAGAAGAAGCGCACCGTCGCGATCCACGAGTCCGGTGTCACCAAGGTCGAGGACTGGCTGGGCATCGACAATCTCTACGAGTCGGTGAACACGCCCCTGGTCGGCTACCTGAACAACGCGATCAAGGCCAAGGAACTCTTCAAGAAGGACAAGGACTACGTCGTCATCGACGGCGAGGTCATGATCGTCGACGAGCACACAGGCCGCATCCTCGCCGGCCGCCGCTACAACGAGGGCATGCACCAGGCGATCGAGGCGAAGGAGGGGGTGGACATCAAGGACGAGAACCAGACACTCGCCACGATCACCCTCCAGAACTTCTTCCGCCTGTACGACAAGCTCTCCGGCATGACCGGTACGGCCATGACCGAGGCCGCGGAGTTCCACCAGATCTACAAGCTCGGCGTCGTGCCCATCCCGACGAACAAGCCGATGGTCCGCGCCGACCAGTCCGACCTGATCTACCGCACCGAGGTCGCGAAGTTCGCCGCCGTGGTCGACGACATCGAGGAGAAGCACGAGAAGGGGCAGCCGATCCTCGTCGGCACCACCTCGGTGGAGAAGTCCGAGTACCTCTCGCAGCAGCTCAACAAGCGCGGCATCCAGCACGAGGTGCTCAACGCGAAGCAGCACGACCGCGAGGCCACGATCGTCGCCCAGGCCGGCCGCAAGGGGGCCGTCACGGTCGCCACGAACATGGCGGGCCGCGGTACGGACATCAAGCTCGGCGGCAACCCCGACGACCTCGCGGAGGCGGAGCTGCGGCAGCGCGGCCTCGACCCCGTCGAGCACGTCGAGGAGTGGGCGGCGGCACTGCCCGCGGCGCTCGAGAAGGCCGAGCACGCCGTGCGGGCGGAGTTCGAGGAGGTCAAGAGCCTCGGCGGGCTCTACGTGCTGGGCACGGAGCGCCACGAGTCGCGCCGTATCGACAACCAGCTGCGCGGCCGCTCGGGCCGCCAGGGCGACCCCGGCGAGTCCCGCTTCTACCTGTCGCTCGGCGACGACCTGATGCGGCTGTTCAAGGCGCAGATGGTGGAGCGCGTGATGTCCATGGCGAACGTCCCGGACGACGTCCCCATCGAGAACAAGATGGTCACGCGGGCCATCGCGTCGGCCCAGTCGCAGGTCGAGCAGCAGAACTTCGAGACCCGCAAGAACGTCCTGAAGTACGACGAGGTCCTCAACCGCCAGCGCGAGGTCATCTACGGCGAGCGCCGGCGCGTCCTGGAGGGCGAGGACCTCCAGGACCAGATCAAGCACTTCATGGATGACACCATCGACGCCTACATCCAGGCGGAGACCGTCGAGGGCTTCGCCGAGGAGTGGGACCTCGACCGGCTCTGGGGCGCGTTCAGGCAGCTCTACCCGGTCAAGGTCACCGTGGAGGAGCTGGAGGACGAGGTGGGCGACCGCGCGGGCCTCACCGCCGAGTTCATCGCCGAGTCGGTCAAGGACGACATCCACGAGCAGTACGAGCAGCGCGAGGCGCAGCTCGGCTCGGACATCATGCGCGAGCTTGAGCGCCGCGTGGTGCTCTCGGTCCTCGACCGCAAGTGGCGCGAGCACCTCTACGAGATGGACTACCTCCAGGAGGGCATCGGCCTGCGGGCCATGGCGCAGAAGGACCCGCTGGTCGAGTACCAGCGCGAGGGCTTCGACATGTTCAACGCCATGATGGAGGGCATCAAGGAGGAGTCCGTCGGCTACCTGTTCAACCTGGAGGTCCAGGTCGAGCAGCAGGTCGAGGAGGTCGAGCTGCCCGCCCAGGACGCAGCCCCCGCGGACGCCGAGCCGACGTCGCTTGTCAAGGAGGACGCGGTGCCCGCGGGTGCCCGTCCGGAGATCCGCGCCAAGGGGCTCGACAGCCCCCAGCGCCCCGACCGGCTGCACTTCTCCGCGCCGTCCGTGGACGGCGAGGGCGGTGTGGTCGAGGGCGAGTTCGAGCACGAGCCCGTGGGCGGACCGACGCGTTCGACGGCGGACGGCATGACGCGCGCGGAGCGCCGCAAGGCGCAGCGCGGCGGCGGTGGCCGCCGCCGCAAGAAGTAGTCCCCGAGCCGCACGAGCGACTCGCCGCCCCGGGCCGGTCCGCGCCACCACGGTGCGCGTCCGGCCCGCGGCGTGTGCGGGGCCGCCGCAGGCCGCCCGTGGCGCGGGCGGGGCCGCTGCCGGCCCTGTCGCGCCGTTCTTCTCAGGAGTCCGCGCGGGTTTCTCACGAGTCCGCGCGGGGTGGGCGCGGGCCGTCGATCTCGACCGCAGCGCAGCGCCAGCGGTGGTCGGGAGCGCGCTCTAGGCGGAAGGCCATGGCGCGGACGCGGTCGCCCGAGGCGAGAGTCGCGAACGCCTCGACCGCGTCGGGGCCGGGGCGGAAGGCGCGGCAGCGGCGCACCACCGGTGTCGGCTGCCCCGGGCGCGGCCGCAGCGGGACGGCAGGGGCGAGGCGTACGAGCTGCTCGTATGCCTCGCCCACGGTCCAGCCGAGCATCCAGTGCACCGGCCGCTCGCCGCTGAGCACCGCGAGCAGGCGCTCGGCGAACAGGCTGTGCGGCGGGCGCAGCGGCGCCCGGCGCCCGGCGGGCCCCGCCCCGGGGCCGCGTGGGTCGCGCCGGGACGGCGGGCGCCTGGCGCTGATGACGCGGGCGGCGGACGCGTCGGACGCGCGCGCGGCGGGTGTACGCCCCGGCACCGGCATCGGCACGGTCTTCGTGGTGGTCATGCGAGGGCCCCCGTTCTGTCACCGGCCGATCTCTACCGGTCGGTAACTTTGTGTTGCGCACCTTCTACGGGGAGTGACGAATGCCGCGCAAGGTCCCCCGCACCGCGCGGCGGCGGCGCGCCGTGTCACCCGGGTGAGTGAACGCGGGGAGCGCGGGCGCCGGAACCGCACGGCGCGCGGCGTCCCCGGCGCGACGCGCGATGGACGCGTGCGCCGCAGCGACGTCACTCCGAGGGAGGACACCCGCACGTATCCTGGACACCGCCTCGACCAGGCCGGAACCCGGCCAGCACACACGAAAGCGGTCCCGCCCATGCGCGTGTACGTCCCCCTGACTCTCCCCGGGCTCGCCGAGGCGCACCGCACGGGCGAACTGGGCCCCGGCCCCCTCACGGCGTACGCGGTGACGCCCGGCCTGCGCGAGTGGTACGTCTCCGACGACATCGAGGAACTGGAGTACGCGGCGCTCAGCCGGGCCGCGGCCGCCTCGCTGCGCGCGCTCGCCACGGACCCGTCCGTGCCGCGGCGCCGGGTCGTGGTCGCCGCCGACGTGCCCGACAGGGACGCCCTCGCCGATCCGGACCGGGGCTTCGACGGCGGCTCGGTCGGCGAGGTGCGGATCGCCGCCGCCGTGCCGCTCGCCAAGGCCGCGGCCGTCCACGTGGACGCGGACGACGCGCACGACGACGTGTCGGCGGCGGCCGCCGCGCTCGGCGCCGCCGACCAGGGCGACGACGACGCGCAGTTCGTCGTGGACGGCGCCGAGGACCACGAGCTGCTCTGGTACGGCGTGCAGGAGATCCCCGGCCTCGTCGGCTGACCGCGGGGGCCGCGGCGCGGGACCGCGGCGGCCCGTTGTCGTACCCCGTGGGTACGGTTTCGGGCATGGGGAATCACAGCGCGCATCTCGTCTGGGACTGGAACGGCACGCTTTTCGACGACATCGAGGCGGTCCTCGCCGCCACCAACGCGTCGTTCGCGGAGATCGGCCTCGAACCGCTCACCCTGGAGCGGTACCGCGAGCTGTACTGCGTACCGGTGCCGGTCTTCTACGAGCGGCTGGTCGGCAGGCGGCCGACCGAGGCCGAGTGGCTGGTGATGGACGCCGCCTTCCACCGCCACTACACGGCCCGCAGGACCGCGTGCGGCCTCGCCGAGGGCGCCGCCGAGCTGCTGGCGCAGTGGTCGCTCGCGGGCCGCTCCCAGTCGCTGTGCAGCCTGTTCGCGCACGAGGAGCTGCTGCCGGTGGTCGGCGGCTTCGGTATCGACCGGCACTTCGTGCGGGTGGACGGCCGTACGGGCCCCTCGGGCGTCAGCAAGTCCGAGCAGATGGCCCGGCACGTGGCCGCGCTCGCCGGCGCAGGCGCGGCCTCCCCGGAGCGCACGGTCGTGATCGGGGACGCCCTGGACGACGCCGTGGCGGCCCGGCACGTCGGGGCGCACGCCGTGCTGTACACCGGCGGCTCCAACAGCAGGGCCAGTCTCGCGGCGGCCGGGGTACCCGTCGTGGACACCTTGAAGGAGGCGGTCGAGACGGCGTACACGCTGGTGGGGTGAGCCCCGGGGAGACGCAAGGGGGATCGGGGGAGGCGGGGGCGCGTGAAAGGTGGCCGAGGGGGCGGCGGCGGGGAGAGGGGTGCGGGCGGCGTGTCGCTGTCCAGAGTGTCGAATTCCGCGCCTGCTTTTGTACACCTGTGGCGCGTGACGGCGTACCCGTCCCGGGAGATAGGGTCGGTCTGTGATCAGCGCGATATGCGGAGCGGGCACGGCCCCCTGCACGCGCCCGGAGCGCCGCGGCGGCCGGGCGGTCGCTGACCTATCCGAGGCGGACGCCGTACCCCCGGAGCCGGACGCGCGGCCCGATGTGGCCGAATTCGTCGCGGACATCTCTCATCGCGGCATAACGTCGACCCCGACCGGAAACACCGCGTCGTGGCGTTGTGTCGGTTCGTTCACCTACGTCACGCAACGGCGCGCGACAGGAGCCAGAGGACATGCAGACCAACCTGGACGAAGCCAAGACCGAGCTGCTCGCTCGGGCGGCACGGGTCGCTGACGGCCCGATGGGGCAGACCGCGGGCCCGGGCGGCCGGCGGCCGGACCGCGACCCCGTCGAGCCCGGCAGTGGCGGCAGGCCTGACCAGGACACGCTCCTCGGCTACCTCAAGCGCTACTACCTGCACACCGCCCCCGAGGACCTGGTGGGGCGCGATCCGGTCGACGTCTACGGGGCGGCCGTCTCGCACTACCGGCTGGCCGAGAACCGGCCGCAGGGCACGGCGAACGTGCGTGTGCACACGCCGACCGTCGAGGAGAACGGCTGGACCTCGACGCACTCGGTGGTCGAGGTCGTCACGGACGACATGCCCTTCCTCGTCGACTCCGTCACCAACGAGCTGACGAGGGGCGGGCGGGGCATCCACCTCGTCATCCACCCGCAGATCGCCGTGCGCCGCGACGTGGCGGGCAAGCTGCTGGAGATCCTGCCCGAGGGCACCGCGGCGCCCGAGGACGCCCACGACACGCACAACGAGTCGTGGATCCACGTCGAGTTCGACCGGGAGACCGACCGCGAGGACCTGAACCAGATCACGGCGGGCCTGCTGCGCGTCCTGTCCGACGTGCGCGAGTCCGTCGAGGACTGGGAGAAGATGCGGGGCGCCGCGCTCCGCATCGCCGACGAACTGCCCGGCGAGCCCACCCCCGCCGACCTCGCGGAGGGCGAGGTCGAGGAGGCCAGGGAGCTGCTGCGCTGGCTCGCGGCCGACCACTTCACGTTTCTCGGCTACCGCGAGTACCGGCTCACCGACGCGGACGCGCTGGTCGCGGAGCCCGGCACCGGCCTCGGTGTCCTGCGCTCCGACCCGCGCCACCACGACGCCGAGGACCACCCGGCGAGCCCGTCGTTCAGCAGGCTGCCCGCGGGTGCCCGCGCCAAGGCCCGCGAGCACCGGCTGCTCATCCTCACCAAGGCCAACAGCCGCGCCACGGTGCACCGCCCCAGCTACCTCGACTACGTCGGCGTGAAGAAGTTCGACGCCGAGGGCAATGTGGTCGGCGAGCGCCGCTTCCTCGGCCTGTTCTCGTCCGCCGCGTACACCGAGTCCGTGCGCAGGGTGCCGGTGGTGCGGCGCAAGGTCGCCGAGGTACTCAAGGGCGCGGGCTTCACGCCCAACAGCCACGACGGCCGCGACCTCATGCAGATCATGGAGACGTACCCGCGCGACGAGCTGTTCCAGACGCCCGTCGACGAACTGCGCTCCATCACCACGAGCGTGCTGTACCTCCAGGAGCGCCGCAGGCTCAGGCTCTACCTGCGCAAGGACGAGTACGGCCGCTACTACTCCGCACTCGTCTACCTGCCGCGCGACCGCTACACGACGGGGGTGCGGCTGCGGCTGATCGACATCCTCAAGGAGGAACTCGGCGGCACCAGCGTCGACTTCACCGCCTGGAACACCGAATCGGTACTCTCCAGGCTGCACTTCGTCGTCCGGGTCGAGCCGGGTACCGAGCTCAGCGAGCTGACGGACGCCGACGTCGAGCGGATCGAGACGCGCCTCGTGGAGGCCGCGCGCTCCTGGGCCGACGCCTTCGGAGAGGCGCTCAACGCCGAGTGCGGCGAGGAGCGCGCCGCCGAGCTGCTGCGCCGCTGGGGTGCGTCCTTCCCCGAGGGCTACAAGGCGGACCACACCCCGCGCGCCGCCGTCGCCGACCTGGTCCACCTGGAGGCGCTCGACACGGGCGAGCGCGACTTCGCGCTCTCGCTGTACGAACCGGTCGGCGCGGGACCCGACGAGCGCCGCTTCAAGATCTACCGGACCGGCGACCAGGTGTCGCTCACCGCGGTCCTGCCGGTGCTCCAGCACCTCGGCGTCGAGGTCGTCGACGAGCGCCCCTACGAGCTGCGCTGCGCGGACCGCACCCGCGCGTGGATCTACGACTTCGGCCTCAGGATGCCGGTCGCGCCGGCCGGCGGCGGCTACCCGGCCGACGACGTGCGCACCCGCTTCCAGGAGGCGTTCGCCGCGGTCTGGACGGGCGCCGCGGAGAACGACGGGTTCAACTCGCTGGTGCTCGCCGCCGGGCTGACCTGGCGGCAGGCGATGGTGCTGCGCGCGTACGCCAAGTACCTGCGGCAGTCGGCCGCCACCTTCAGCCAGGACTACATGGAGGACACGCTCCGTCACAACGTCCACACCGCGCGGCTGCTCGTCTCCCTCTTCGAGGCGCGCATGAAGCCCGAGCGGCAGAGCGCGGGCATCGAGCTGACCGAGGCCCTGACCGAGGAGCTCAACGCGGCGCTCGACCAGGTCGCGAGCCTCGACGAGGACCGCATCCTGCGCTCGTTCCTCAGCCTGGTCAACGCCACGCTGCGGACCAACTTCTTCCAGCGGACGGCCGACGGCGCGCACCACGACTACGTGTCGGTGAAGTTCGACCCGCAGGCCATCCCCGACCTTCCCGCGCCGCGGCCCGCCTTCGAGATCTGGGTGTACTCGCCGCGCGTCGAGGGCGTCCACCTGCGGTTCGGCAAGGTCGCCCGCGGCGGCCTGCGCTGGTCCGACCGGCGCGAGGACTTCCGTACGGAGATCCTCGGCCTGGTCAAGGCGCAGATGGTGAAGAACACCGTCATCGTGCCGGTCGGCGCGAAGGGCGGCTTCGTCGCCAAGCAGCTGCCCGACTCCGCGGCGGACCGCGACGCGTGGCTCGCCGAGGGCATCGCCTCGTACAAGATCTTCATCTCGGCGCTGCTCGACATCACCGACAACCTGGTCGGCGGCGCCGTGGTGCCGCCGAAGGACGTGGTGCGGCACGACGGCGACGACACCTATCTGGTGGTCGCCGCCGACAAGGGCACGGCGAGCTTCTCCGACATCGCCAACGAGGTCGCCGTCTCGTACGACTTCTGGCTCGGCGACGCGTTCGCGTCCGGCGGCAGCGCGGGCTACGACCACAAGGGCATGGGCATCACGGCGCGCGGCGCCTGGGAGTCCGTGAAGCGGCACTTCCGCGAGCTCGGCCACGACGTGCAGAGCGAGGACTTCACCGTCGTCGGCGTCGGCGACATGTCGGGCGACGTGTTCGGCAACGGCATGCTGCTCTCGGAGCACATCAGGCTGGTCGCCGCCTTCGACCACCGGCACATCTTCCTCGACCCGGCCCCCGACGCCGCCGCGTCCTTCGCGGAGCGCCGCCGCCTGTTCGAGCTGCCGCGCTCCTCGTGGGCCGACTACGACACGAGCCTGCTCTCCGCGGGCGGCGGCATCCACCCGCGCACGGCGAAGTCGATCCCGGTCAACGCGAGGGTGCGCGAGGCGCTCGGCATCGAGGGCGGCGTCACCAAGCTGACGCCCGCCGACCTGATGCAGGCGATCCTCAAGGCCCCCGTCGACCTGTTGTGGAACGGCGGCATCGGCACGTACGTCAAGGCGACCACGGAGACCCACGCGGACGTCGGCGACAAGGCCAACGACGCGATCCGCGTCAACGGCGAGGACGTGCGCGCCAAGGTCGTGGGCGAGGGCGGCAACCTGGGCCTGACCCAGCTCGGCCGGATCGAGTTCGCCAGGCGCGGCGCCGGCGGCAGGGGCGGCAAGGTGAACACCGACGCCATCGACAACAGCGCCGGTGTGGACACCTCCGACCACGAGGTGAACATCAAGATCCTGCTCAACGGCCTGGTCACGGACGGGGACATGACCGTCAAGCAGCGCAACAGGCTGCTCGCCGAGATGACCGGCGAGGTCGGCGGGCTGGTCCTGCGCAACAACTACGCGCAGAACACCGCGCTCGCCGCGGCCGTCGCGCAGTCCTCCGACATGCTGCACGCGCACATGCGGTTCATGCGCCGCCTGGAGCGTGAGGGGCACCTCGACCGGGACATCGAGTTCCTGCCGAGGGACCGGCAGATCCGCGAGCTGCTGAACGCGGGCGGCGGGCTCACCCAGCCGGAGCTGGCCGTCCTCCTCGCGTACACCAAGATCACCACGGCGGACGAGCTGATCGGGACGAGCCTGCCGGACGACGCGTACCTGCTGAAGCTGCTGCACGCGTACTTCCCCTCGCAGCTGCGCGGCGAGTTCGCCGAGCGGATCGACGGCCACCCGCTGCACCGGGAGATCATCACCACGGTCCTCGTCAACGACACCGTCAACACGGGCGGTTCGACCTTCCTGCACCGGCTGCGTGAGGAGACGGGCGCGTCGGTCGAGGAGATCGTGCGCGCACACACCGCGGCCCGGGAGATCTTCGGCCTCGGCGCGGTGTGGGACGCGATGGAGGAACTGGACAACAGCGTCGCGGCCGACGTGCAGACGCGGATCAGGCTGCACTCGCGGCGCCTGGTCGAGCGCGGCACCCGCTGGCTGCTCGGCAACAGGCCGCAGCCGCTGCAGATCGCGGACACCATCGCGTTCTTCGCGGACGGCGTGGAGCGGGTGTGGTCGCAGCTGCCCTCGCTGCTGCTCGGCACGGAGCACGAGTGGTTCGACTCGATCCTGGAGCAGATGGGCGGCGCCGGCGTGCCGAAGGAGTTCGCGACGCGGGTCGCGGGCTTCTCCTCGGTGTTCTCCGCGCTCGACATCGTGGCCATCGCGGACCGCACGGGCAAGGACGCGCTCACCGTCGCCGAGGTCTACTACGACCTGGGCGACCGGCTGCGGATCACCGAGCTGATGGACCGCATCCTGGAACTGCCGCGCACGGACCGCTGGAAGTCGATGGCGCGCGTCTCGATCCGCGAGGACCTGTACGCGGCGCACGCTTCGCTCACGTCGGACGTGCTCGCCTTCGGCGGCGACGGCGCGACCCCGCAGGAGCGGTTCACCGAGTGGGAGGAGAAGAACGCGGCGATCCTCGCGCGTTCCCGCAACACCCTGGAGGAGATCCAGGGCTCGGACTCCTTCGACCTGGCGAACCTCTCAGTGGCCATGCGCACCATGCGCACGATGCTGCGCACGCACAGCTGACCGCGCGCGGCGCGCACAGGCGAGCGCCCCCGGACCGGAGTGAACCGGTCCGGGGGCGCCCGCGCGTGCGGCCCGCCAGGTCAGGCGCGCGCGGCCTGCGCCTTGGGCTTCGGCTTCGGCTTCGGCTTCGCGGTGAACTCCTCGTACGCGGTGACGACCTCCTCGGCGGGGCCGTCCATGCGCAGCACGCCCGCCTCAAGCCACAGGGCGCGGTCGCAGGTCTCCACGATCGCCTTGTTGCTGTGGCTGACCAGGAAGACCGTGCCCGCCTGCTCGCGCAGCTCGGCGATGCGGTCCTTGCTGCGGGCCTGGAACTTCGCGTCGCCCGTCGACAGCGCCTCGTCGATCAGCAGCACGTCGTGCTTCTTCGCCGCGGCGATCGAGAAGCGCAGCCGCGCGCCCATGCCGGAGGAGTACGTCCGCATCGGGAGCGAGATGAAGTCGCCCTTCTCGTTGATGCCGGAGAACTCCACGATGTCCTCGTAGACGTCCCGCACCTCGCGCCGGGACATGCCCATGGCGAGCCCGCCGAGCACCACGTTGCGCTCGCCCGTCAGGTCGGCCATCAGCGCCGCGTTGACGCCGAGCAGCGACGGCTGGCCCGCGGTGTGGATCCGTCCCGCCGAGGGCACCTGGAGGCCCGCGACGGCCCGCAGCAGCGTGGACTTGCCCGAGCCGTTCGAGCCGATCAGGCCGATCGCCTCGCCGCGGTACGAGGCGAAGCTGACGCCCTTGACCGCGTGGACCTCCCTGACGCCGACGGCGGGCCGCCTGGAGATCATCCGGCTCAGTGCCGAGGTGGCGCTGCCCTTGCCGCCCTTGGTGCCGTGGACCTTGTAGGTGATGTGCACGCCGTCCGCAACGACGGTCGGGATCCGCTGCTGCTCAGCCACGGCCGTAGCTCTCCTCCGCGCGCCAGAAGTAGACGAAGCCGCCGCAGAAGAACAGCAGGCCCCAGCCCAGGCAGAGCGCCCAGACGTGCGGCGGGAGCTGGCTGCCGTGGAAGCTGTCGATCAGCGCGTAGCGCATGATGTCGATGTAGACGGCACCGGGCTGGCAGCGCAGCGCCATCACGACCCAGTGGGGGATGTCCTGGTGGCCGCTGGTGAGCTTCTGCACGCTCCACATGACGCCCGACGTGTACATCCACACCCGGGTGATGAACGGCATCAGCTGCGCGACGTCCGGCGTCTTGGCGCCGAGCCGCGCCATGATCAGGGAGATCCCGGCGCAGAACAGCGACTGGCAGAACAGCGCGGGGATCGCGAGCACCCAGTGGAAGCGCGGGTACTGGCCGAAGCCCACCAGGATCAGCACCAGCGCGCACATCGAGAAGAACAGCTGCTGGAGCTGCTGGAGCACCAGCGAGAGGGGCAGCGAGGCGCGCGGGAAGTGCAGCGCGCGCACGAGGCCCTGGTTGCCGGAGATGGCCCGGGTGCCGACGGTGACCGAGCTGGACGTGTACGTCCAGATGAAGACGCCGGTGACCAGGAACGGGATGTAGTCGGGCACGCCCCGCTTGGTGTCGAGCAGCACACCGAAGATGAAGAAGTAGACGACCGCGTTGAGCAGCGGCGTCATGATCTGCCAGATCTGACCCAGCTTGGCCTGGCTGTACTGGGAGGTCAGCTTGGCGGTGGCGAACGTCGTGATGAAGTGCCGCCGCGACCACAGCTGGCCCACGTACTGGGGCAGGGTGGGCCGGGCCCCGCTCACCGTGAGTCCGTGGCGCGCGGCGAGCGCGGCGAGGTCCTCCTCCGGTTCCGGCGCCGGGGGAGTGGCATGAGTCGGTGCGATCGTCTGGCTCACAGGAGTCGCTTTCGGCGTGATCGACGTGGTTCCACAGGGGCGGTACACCGACGACGGAACGGTTCCGTATCGTCGCATCGGAGAGCGTACGGTCCCCTCACGTCGCAACGCAACCGTAGCGTCGTGACGCTATGCTCAAGAGATGACCAAGGGATCGGGCACCGCACGCCGCGTCCCCGCGGGGGCCGCAGTACTCCGGGAGGACGTCACCGACGCCATCCGCGCCGCCGTCTTCGAGGAGCTCGCGGCGGTCGGCTTCGCCCGGATGTCCATAGAGGGCATCGCGCGGCGCGCCGGGGTCGGCAAGACCGCGGTCTACCGGCGCTGGAAGTCCAAGCTCGCGCTCGTCCTCGACCTGGTCTCCGTCTTCGCCGCGCAGGGCCTCCCGGCCCCCGCGACCGGCTCGCTGCACGGCGACGTCCGCGCCCTGCTCCAGGTCGCCTCGGCGGCGCTGCGCCATCCGGTGGCCTCCCAGGTCATCCCCGACCTGCTGGTCGAGTCCGCCCGCAACCCGGAGATCGCCGAGACCATCAGGGCGACCCTCCTCGACGGCCAGCGCGGCATCGCCGCGGTGATCGTGCGGGAGGCGGTGGCCAGGGGCGAGCTCCCTGAGGGCACCAACCCCGACACCGCGCTCGACCTGATCGTGGGCCCGCTCTACTGGCGCCTCGCCGTGGTCCGCGCGCCGCTGCCCAAGGGCTATCTGGACGACCTGGCCACCGCGGCGGTCGCCGCCCTCGGGCGCGGGTGAGCGGCGGTCCGTGCGTACGGGCCGCCGCCCGCCCGTGCTTGTCCGTCCGTACCGTTACTTGACGGCCCCCGCGAGCACGCCGGAGACGAACTGCCGCTGGAACGCGAAGAAGACGGCCAGCGGGATGACCATCGACAGGAACGCGCCGGGCGCGAGCACGTCCACGTTGTTGCCGAACTGCCGCACCTGCTGCTGGAGCGCGACGGTGATCGGCGGGTTCTTGGAGTCCGCGAACACCAGTGCCACCAGCATGTCGTTCCACACCCACAGGAACTGGAAGATGCCGAGCGAGGCGATCGCGGGCCCGCCGAGCGGCAGCACCACCCGGGTGAAAAGACGGATCTCGCCCGCCCCGTCGAGCCGCGCGGCCTCCAGCAGCTCGCGCGGGATCTCGGCGAAGAAGTTCCGCAGCAGGAAGACCGCGAACGGCAGGCCGAACGCGACATGGAAGAGGATCACGCCGAGCGTCGTCTCGAAGATCCCGATCGCCCCGAACAGCCGGGACACCGGGATCAGCGCCACCTGTACGGGCACCACGAGCAGCGCGACCACCCCGATGAACCACCCGTCACGCCCGGGGAAGTCCAGCCAGGCGAAGGCGTACGCGGCGAACGACCCGATCACCACGACGAGCAGCGTCGAGGGGACGGTGATCAGGACCGTGGAAAGCAGCGAGTGCGTGATGGCGTCGTTGTCGAGGAGGTTCGCGTAGTTCTCCAGGGTCAGCTGGGACGGCTTGGTGAACACCTGCCACCAGCCGCTCGCCGCGATGTCGTCCGCGCCGCGCAGCGAGGAGAGCAGCAGGCCGATCGTCGGCATCAGCCAGAACAGGCCCACGAGCACCAGCACCGCGCGCACCGCGCCGCCGCCGACGCGGCCCGCGATCCTCGCGGGCAGCGAGCGCCCCGTGCCCGCGGGGGCGCGGCCGGGTGCCGTACGGGCGCGGCCCGCGCGGCCCGCCGCCGGGCGGAGCGCGCCGCCCGCCACCGGTTCGTCCAGAGTCATCGGCGCTTCTCCCTGCGCATGCGACGGATGTTGACGAGCATCACCGGGATCACCAGGAGCAGCAGCAGGATCGCGATCGCGCTGCCGACCCCCAGGTCCGCGTCCGTGCCGAACGACGACCGGTAGAGCTGGAGCGCCAGCACGTTGGCGTCGTCCTGCGACGAGCCCGGCGCGATGACGTAGACGAGGTCGAAGATCTTCAGCACGTTGATCATCAGCGTGACCAGCACCACCCCGAGGACCGGCGCGAGCAGCGGGACCGTGATCCGCCGGAACACCTGCCACTCGCCCGCGCCGTCGACCCGCGCCGCTTCGAGCAGTTCGCGCGGCATGCCCGCGAGCCCGGCGGCGATCAGCACCATCGCGAACCCGGCCCACATCCAGAGGTAGCTGCCGATGATGGCCGGGGTCACCAGCCGCGGGCCGAGCCACTCGACGCCGTTGTACGGCTCCCTGAAATTCGCCGCGGGCAGCGAGAGCACGGCGCCGTCCGCCGCGCGCGGCAGGGTGAACGTGCCGTCCGCCGCCGCCTTCGCGGTCGCGACGACCTTCCCACCCTTGACGGCCTGGACGGTGAGGCCCTTGAGCCCGCGCTCCTTCGGGTCGATCGCATTGGGCTTCCCGCCGCCGCCGAGGGTGAAGTCGAGCCAGGCGGTCCCGGTGACCTCGCCGGGCCGCGGCGCCGCCGCCCGAGCCGGCGCAGCGTCCGACGGCATGGTGCGCGGCGGCACGCCGACGAGCGGGAGCCGTACGGGCGTTCCCGCGTGCACCGGTGCCTTGGTGACGAACGAGCCGCCGCCGCCCGCCTTCAGCGGATGGACCGGCAGCGGGTGCGCGCCCGGGTAGCCCGCGGACTCGGCGAACGTGTCGTGCACGCCCACCCAGACCGCGTTGGCGACGCCGCGCGCCGGGTCCTGCTCGTAGACGAGGCGGAAGATGATCCCGGCGGCGAGCATCGAGATCGCCATCGGCATGAAGACGACCAGCTTGAACGCCGTGCCCCAGCGCACCCGTTCGGTCAGGACCGCGAAGACCAGGCCGAGTGCGGTGGCGACGACGGGCGCCACGACCACCCAGATCACGTTGTTCTCGACGGCCTTGAGGATCGAGCTGTCGGTGAAGATCGTGACGTAGTTGTCCAGGCCGGCGAAGCGGTGGCCCGACGTGTCGAGCAGTGAGCGGTAGAGCGAGTACCCGATCGGGTAGACCACGAGCGCGCCGAGCAGCACGAGGGCCGGCAGCAGGAAGCCCGCCGCCACCACCTTGCGCGAGCCCGTCACGCCGCCGCGCGCGTTCCGCGCGGAGGTCGCCGGCGCACCGGCGCCCCCCGCGGCCGTGGGGGCCACGGCCTCAGCCCTTGAACGCCTTGGCCGCGTCGGCCTCCAGCTTCCGCTGGGCCCCCGCGACGTCCTTCGGGTTCTTCAGGAAGTCCTGGAGGTCCTTCCACTCGCCCTTGCCCGGCGTGCCGCCGAAGGACTGGGGCATCGAGTCCGACATGTCGAAGCGGAAGTCGTCGCCCGCCGTGATCAGCGCCTTCGCTATGGAGCGCTGCACAGCGTCCGGGTACGCGGCGAGGTCGAGGTTCTTGTTCGGCGAGACGAAGCCGCCCTGGGCGGCCCAGATCCTGGCCGCGTCGGTCGAGGCGAGATAGGTGAGCAGCGCCTGCGCGCCCGGCGTGTCCTTGAGGGCCACGGCCGCGTCGCCGCCGGTCACCACCGGGGAGGCGGCGCCCACCGCGGGGAACGGGAAGACCTTGGCGTCCGTGCCGATCTTCGCCTTGGTCTGCCGGACGTTGACGCCCGCGAAGTCGGCCGCGCCGACCATGGCGGCCTTCGGCGCGTCCCCGCCGGTGAAGGTCTGGGTGACGGACGCGGGGAACTCGGTCTGGAGCGCGCCGTCCGGGCCGCCCGCCAGCGTGTCGGGGCGGCCGAACAGCTGGGCGAGCGTGGACAGCGCCTTCGCCACGGACGGGTCGGTCCACTTGATGGTGTGCTTGCCGAGCTGGTCGTACTTCTCAGGGCCCGCCTGGGAGAGGTACACGTTCTCGAACCAGTCGGTGAGCGTCCAGCCGTCCGCGGCGCCCACCGACAGCGGGGTCACGCCGGAGGCGGAGAGGGTGTCCGCGGTCTTCAGGAACTGCGGCCACGTCCTGGGCACGGTGGCGCCGGCATTGGCGAACGCCTCGGTGTTGTACCAGACCAGGGACTTGTTTGCGGCCTTGAAGTACACCGCGTACGGGGTGCCGCCGACCGCGCCGAGGTCCTGCCACCCCTTGCTGTAGTTCTTCGCGAGCTCCGCCTTGGCGGCCGCGCCGAGCGGCTTGGCCCACTTCTGCGCCACGGCCTGGTCGATCGCGCCGACCTGGGGGAGCATCGCCACGTCCGGCGGGCTGCCGCCGGCGATCTTCGTGCCGAGGAAGTTGACGATCGGGTCCTGCGCGGGCACGAACGTCACCGTGGCGCCCGTGCGCTTCTCGAACGCGTCGAGCACCTTCGTGAAGTTGGCCTGCTCAGGCCCCGTCCACACGGCGGCCACCTCGATCTTCTGCCCCGTCAGCTTCGGCAGGGCGACACCGCCGCCCCCGCCCGCGCTCTGCCCGGCGGACGGGGACGCGCCGCCCTTCCCGTCCCCCGGGTCGGAGCCGCCGCATCCGGCCAGGGCCGTCGCGCCGAGCGCGACGCACACCGCCGCCGCCCCGATGCCCCGGGATCTCCTGGCCAGAGCCTTGCCTGCCGTACGAGTTGTGCGCATCGCAGCTTCCCCGTCTCTCCCGTGCCTGCGGATCGATCCACGCTCTGAGGCAGGGCGACGCGGCCGGACGCGGCGGCGTCGTCCCGTCCCGTGCGGATCAGTCCTACGCCCGGTGTTCATGACAGGCAAGACCACGAGGCGCCCCTACGAGCCCATCGTGATGCCCTCGTGACGCCCCGTCGGACGGGGTCCTTCCCGGGGGACGCCCGGCTCGGGGCGGGCCCGGCTCAGGGACGGGCCGGGGTCAGGGGGGCCACCGGGGCTGCGGCCACCGAGCGGGCCGCACGGTCCATGGCGCTGGCGAGCAGCGCCAGGTCCGTGGGGCCGTTGCCCAGCTCCCTGACCGGGCGGCGGGTCGGGGGGTCGCCCATCCGCTCCCACTCCAGGGGCGCCACCGTGGGCCGCAGCGTCGCCGTGCGCGGGATACGGCCCGTCACCCGGCCCGCCTGGAAGGCCGTGCCGTCCCCGTCCTGGCGGGTGAGGCGGCCCCGGGCGGGCGCCGGGTCCTCAGGCGCCGGCGTCACCGGCGGCGCGTCGAGCCCCGCGCGCAG
>NZ_BAABEP010000067.1:0-30738 GCF_039540215.1 Streptomyces tremellae | reverse complement strand
AGTCCTCCTGACCCCAGCGCGGGATGTCCGCGGGGGACCACTCGCCGCCGAGCGCCCGCCCCGCGACGACGGCCTGGAACCACCGGCGCTCCCAGAGCGCGCAGTGTTTGAGCAGGCCGAGCAGCGACAGTGAACTCGCCGTCGGCGCCGTGCGGGCGTCCGCGTCAAAGACGCCCTGGACCTTCCGGAGCAGATCGGCGCGCTGCTTGTCGAGGAAGCCGCAGAGGGCCTCCCGCTCGGTGGAGGTCGAGAACCGGTCGGCTGTCATGGCGCGGACGCTACCGGACCACGAGGGGGTTCCGAACGGCGGCCCGCCCGCGCCCCTCGGCACCCGGCGGCCCGCCGGGGATCGCGAACTGCGCCCGCACTACAGGACCGTGGGGCCTCCTCGGCCAAGCGGTGCCTGCTGGAGGGGGACCGGCCGGTAGAGCGGAGTGGTGCCCCGGACGCCCCTCGTCTCGCCGTGCGGCGACGGCTGCCGCCCGGCCCCCGGGGCGGCCCGGCCCGGCCCTCCGGCCCCGGTGTCCGCCGGAGCCGGTCCGCCGGTACGGGCATCGGTACGCGCGCCCGTACCGGACCCGGCGCCGGGCTCCTCGGCCGGGGCCCGCACCTCCGCCACCGCGCAGGGCGCCGCGGGCGTCGCGTACGGCAGCCGCAGTACGCCGTCCGCGGTCCACAGGCCCGCCCCGGTGAGCCAGCCCGGCGGCGGCGCCACCAGGTGCAGCGCCCGGCCTGCGGGCCGCCAGAGGCCCACGCAGGCGCCGCCGGGGCCGTCGACCCGGAAGGCCACCGCGCAGCTCTCCGGCGTGAGCACCTGCCCCGGCTGGGCGGCGAACGGTGTCAGCGCGCGGCCCGCCGGCGCAAGGCACTCCGGGAAGCGGACCGGCCGCGTGCTGCCGAGCACACCCCAGCCGATCCGGTCGTGCCCCGGCGCGTTCGAACGGATCAGCAGCAGCCCGCTGTCGGGGTCCGCGAACAGCAGCCGGTCGTCGCTCTCCTCGGCGATCTCCAGCAGCGGCGACAGCTCGCCGCCGCGCTCCAGGTCGACGGTGACCGTCTTCACCACGCCCCCGGCCTCCCGGTCGAGAGCCAGGAGCCGTCCCGCACGGTCGAGCCACGCGCCGCCCGAGCAGCGGCCAGGCACCCGCGCGACCAGTTCGGGCCCGGACGTGCCGCCCGCCACCCGCCACAGGGCGGTGTCGTCCGCGCCGGGCGCGAGCGCGTAGACCAGGCTGCCGCCCGGCACGGGCGGCAGCAGCGCGAGCCGGGGGCACTCCACCGCGCCGAGCGGCACCTCGCCGGTGCCCGGACCGGTCGGATACAGCAGCGAGAAGGCCCAACGGCCCGCCACCCGGCGGCAGATGAGTACCCGCCCGTCCGCCAGCGGCTGCAGCTGGCTGTCCGGCTCCTCGGGCTGCCCGAGCGGCAGCGGCACGGCGTACGGCTCGGGCCCGGCGAGCGTCCACCGCTCGGGAAACCACACGGGCGCAGCCCCTGCCCCGTCGAACACCCGCTCGGGTGCCGCGCCCGCGCTCGCACCGGGGCGTGCCGCCACCAGCCGCGCGCCGTACCCGCCGTCCGCGCTGACGACAAGCGCGGGCGGGCACGCGTCCGCCGCTTCCGCGCCACGCGCCCCGGACGCCGCCGCCCCCGGAACGCGCGGCGCCGTCACGGCGGGGGAGCCCGCTTGGGACGGCGCGCTCTGCGCCGCCGCGGCCGGGACGTCCGCAGCCGCGGGCAGCGGGACAGCGGCGGACCCGTACGCTTCCGGCGCCGTGGTCCGCGCGGTGGCGGCTTCCGGGGCCGCGGCGGCCCCCACCCGCCCGGACCCTGCTGCGGCCGGACGCCCGCCCTCCGCCCCCTCGGCGGCGGCACTCGCCGCGTACTCCTCTGCGGCCAGGGGCAGGGTGGCCGCGCTCCGCGCCGGTGCGGCTGCCGCCGCGGTGCCCCGTGGGGGCGCGGCGGCCCCCGCAGGCCCGGGCCCTGCCGCGGCCGGGCGCGCGGCCTCCGCCCCTCGGTCGCGGCGCCCGCCGCGTGCCTTTCGCCGGCTGCGGACCCCACAGGGGCGGTCGGCCCCGGGCGGGCCACCCCGTCTGGGCCGGTCGGCTGGAGGCCCGGCCCTGGGCCGCCCGGCCGGACGGGACGGACACGGCCGTCCTGCCGAGCCGGCCGCACCGCCCGGCCCCCGGCCCGCTCGGCGGGCGCCTGCCCAGCAGGCGCCCAGGGGCTCGCGGGCCCGCCCTCCGCGCGATCACCGTCCACACCGCCCCCGCCCTGCGTGCCGGGCCCCTCGGCCTCGCGCGGCGCGGAGCCGTACCCCTCCTCGGGGCCGAGGGCGGCCGGGTCCTGGGAGTTCTCGGGGCCGAAGGGGGCCGGGTCCCCGGGGCCGGTGGCTCCCGGGTGCGGCGAACCGGCTCCCCCGGCCGCATCGGCCGGCTCCGCGGGCTTCGTGTCGACGGCGAGAGCGGTCATCGGTGTCATCGGTGCGTCACCTCCGGCCACGAAGCTAATTTCGCACTTCCAGCCGAACAACGAGAGACGACCGTCTTCACACGTACGAGTGGCGATGGGCCGATTTGCCCGGGGCCGCAGGGGCGCGTGTGCTGAGCGGGACCATCGGCCACGGGACCCCCGCCCCGTCGAGGGCGCCGCCGCCCAGCCCCCGCCGCGCGCGTCCTCCGGGCCCCCGCTTCCCCGCGGGACGGGCGCCGCCCCGCGCCAGGTAGCCTTTCCGGCGTGCCCCGTCTGTCCGAAGTCATCGCCGAGCTCGACGCCCTCTGGCCGCCCGACCGGGCGGAGCAGTGGGACGCGGTCGGGACCGTGTGCGGTGATCCCGACGCCACCGTCGAGCGGGTACTGTTCGCCGTCGACCCGGTCCAGGAGACCGTGGACGAGGCCGTCGCGCTCGGCGCGCAGCTGCTGGTCACCCACCATCCGCTCTACCTGCGCGGCACCACCACCGTCGCGGCCGGCACCTTCAAGGGCCGCGTCGTCCACACGCTGATCCGGCAGGGCGTCGCCCTGCACGTCGCGCACACCAACGCGGACACCGCGGACCCCGGCGTCTCCGACGCCCTCGCCGCCGCCCTCGGCCTGCGCGTCGTGCGTCCGCTCGTGCCCGACCCGCAGGACCCTGCGGGCCGCCGCGGCCTCGGACGGGTCTGCGAGCTCGACGCCCCGACGTCGCTGCGCCACTTCGCGGCCAGGGCCGCCCACCGCCTGCCCGCCACCGCGCAGGGCGTCCGCCTCGCAGGGGACCCCGACGCCCCGGTGCGCACGGTCGCGGTCAGCGGCGGCTCAGGAGACAGCCTGTTCGCCGAGGCGCGCGCCGCGGGCGTGGACGCGTTCCTCACCGCGGACCTGCGCCACCACCCCGCGTCCGAGGCCACCCAGCACTCCCCGCTCGGCCTGGTGGACGCCGCGCACTGGGCCACCGAGTGGCCCTGGTGCGAGCAGGCCGCAGCCCAGCTCGACGAGATCTCCGACCGCCACGGCTGGGGCCTGCGGGTCCATGTCTCCGCGGCGGTCACCGACCCCTGGTCGGCACACTTCGCGTCGCAGGCGCGCCCCGTGCCGCCGCCGCCCGCCACCGCCACGAACCCACCGGGAGCCCCCAACTGAACGCCGCGCCAGCCGACCAGCTCCGACTCCTCGACGTCCAGGCCCTCGACGTACGGCTGTCGCAGCTCGACCACCGCCGCTCCGCGCTGCCCGAGCACGCGGAGCTCGAAGCACACGCCAGGGACCTCGCGCAGCTGCGCGACCTGCTGGTCGCCGCGCAGACCGAGGAGAGCGACACCGCCCGCGAGCAGACCAAGGCCGAGCAGGACGTGGACCAGGTGCGCACGCGCGCCGCCCGCGACCAGCAGCGCCTGGACTCCGGCGCCGTGACCTCGCCGAAGGACCTGGAGAACCTCCAGCGCGAGATCGCCTCGCTCGCCCGCCGCCAGAGCGACCTCGAGGACGTCGTCCTCGACGTGATGGAGCGCCGCGAGTCCGCGCAGGGCCGCGTCGCCGAGCTCACCGAGCGGCTCGCCGCCGTGCAGGCCGCGTCCGACCAGGCGGCTGCGCGCCGCGACGAGGCGACCGCGGGCATCGACACCGAGATCGCCGACGTCCGCAGGGAGCGCGAGGCGGTCGCCGCGTCGGTCCCCGCCGACCTGCTCAAGCTGTACGAGAAGCTGCGCGAGCAGCAGGACGGCGTCGGCGCCGCCCGCCTCTACCAGCGCAGGTGCGAGGGCTGCCAGTTGGAGCTGAACATCACCGAGCTGAACGACGTGCGTGCCGCCGCGCCCGACGCCGTGGTGCGCTGCGAGAACTGCCGCCGGATCCTGGTCCGCACGGCCGAGTCCGGCCTGTAGACGGACCGGGCGGCGGCGCAGGGGACGGGGCGCGAGGGACGGTACGGGGAGGGTGACGGCAGCGGTGACCGTGTACGAGGTGGAGGCGGACGGCGGGTCGCGGAGCAACCCGGGCCCCGCCGGGTACGGGGCCGTCGTCCGCGACCCGAAGACCGGCGAGACGCTCGCCGAGACCGCCGAGTACCTCGGCACCGCCACCAACAACGTGGCGGAGTACCGCGGTCTGATCGCGGGGCTGCGCGCCGCGCACGCCCTCGACCCGGCCGCCGAGGTCCTGGTACGGATGGACTCCAGGCTCGTCGTCGAGCAGATGACGGGCCGCTGGCGCGTCCACCACCCCGAGCTGCGCGCCCTCGCAGAGGAGGCCGCCGGGATCTTCCCGCCCGAGCGGGTCGTCTACGCGTGGGTCCCGCGCGAACGCAACCGGCACGCCGACCGGTTGGCGAACGAGGCGATGGACGCGGGCGCGCGCGGCGAGGCGTGGGACCCGGCCGCGTCCACGGCCGCCCTGGCCGCGGTAGCCGCCTCACCGGCCGCCGCCTCACCGGCCGCCGCGGAGGCGGGCGCGATCCGGCCCGCGGTGGGCTGGGGCTCCGCGCCCGACCTGGGCGCACCCACCACGTTCCTGCTGCTGCGGCACGGCGAGACGGCGCTCACGCCGGAGAAGCGGTTCTCCGGGAGCGGCGGGAGCGACCCCGCACTCTCCGCCGCGGGCCGCAGGCAGGCCGCCGCCGTCGCCACCGCGCTCGCCGCCGGCGGCACCGTGCAGGACATCGTCTCCTCCCCGCTGCGCCGCTGCCGGGAGACCGCGGGCGCCGTCGCCGACCACCTCGGCCTCGGCGTCACCGTCGAGGACGGCCTGCGCGAGACCGACTTCGGCGCCTGGGAGGGCCTCACCTTCGCCGAGGTGCGGGAGCGGTACCAGGACGACCTCACCGCCTGGCTCGCCTCGCCCGGTGCCGCGCCGACCGGCGGCGGCGAGAGCTTCACCGCCGTGGGCGAGCGGGTGGAGGCGGCGCGCCGCCGCCTGGTGGAGCGTCACGCGGGCCGCACGGTCCTCGTCGTCACGCATGTCACCCCCATCAAGACGCTCGTGCGGCTGGCGCTGGGCGCGCCGCCCGAGTCGCTGTTCCGGATGGAGCTCTCGCCCGCGTCGACCTCCGTCGTCGCGTACTACGGGGACGGCAACGCTTCGGTGCGCCTGTTCAACGACACGTCGTACCTGGCCTGACCTGCGCACCGGGCGCCGAGCTTGGCCTCAGGCCCTGCGGCTGTCCTGGAGGGTGGACGCCTCGCGGGCCAGCGCCTCGACCCGGTCCCAGTCGCCCGCCTCGACGGCGTCCTGGGGGACCATCCACGTACCGCCGACGCAGCTCACGTTCGGCAGCGCGAGATACCGCGGCGCCGACTCGGCGGTGATGCCGCCGGTCGGGCAGAACCGCGCGCGCGGCAGCGGGCTGGAGAGGGACTTCAGGTACGGGATGCCGCCGGCCGCCTCCGCGGGGAAGAACTTCATCTCGGTGACGCCGCGCTCCAGCAGCGCCACGACCTCCGACGTGGTCGACACACCGGGCAGGAACGGCACGCCCGACGCCTCCATGGCGGACAGCAGCGTGTCCGTCCAGCCGGGGCTGACCAGGAACCGCGCGCCCGCCGCGACGGACCGGGTCACCGCGTCGGGCGAGAGCACCGTGCCCGTGCCGACGACGGCGTCGGGCACCTCGGCGGCGATCGCGCGGACGGCGTCGAGGGCCGCGGGCGTACGGAGCGTCACCTCGATCGCGGGCAGACCGCCCGCGACGAGCGCACGCGCCAGCGGCACGGCGCCCGCGGCGTCCTTCAGCACGACGACGGGGATGACGGGGGCGAGATCGAGCACGGAGGTCATGCCCACATCCTGCCGCGCCCCCGGCGCATCACGCAACGCCCGTTGCGTCCCATGCAATGACCCAGCTCAGTGCCTGGTCACCCGCCCCCCTCAGTGCACGTCCGTCACCACGACGTCGAGCCGCCAGGGCCTGCCCGCCCGCGCGGGCTCCGCGGCCTCGACCGCGTACCCCAGGTCCCGCAGCGCGCCGACCAGCTCGGCGGGCGACGCGGGCGCGGCCCCCGCCGTCAGCAGGTCCCGCAGCAGCCGTCCCTTCGTGGCCTTGTTGAAGTGGCTGACGACGGACCGCTTCTCCTCGCCCGTACGCTCGTCCACCCGCGAGTGCAGGACGCGGACCGCCGCCGTCCGCGAGGCGAGTTCACCCTTGGGCTGCCAGGCGGCCGCATACGCCGACGACCGCAGGTCGAGCACCGGGCCGTCGCCCGCGGCCTCCGGCATCACCTCGGCCATCGGGCCGCGCCAGTACGCCCCGAGCGCGCCGATCCCCGGCAGCTTCACCCCCATCGAGCAGCGGTACGACGGGATGGGGTCGGCCACCCCCACCGCTCCCCACAGCCCGGAGAAGACCAGCAGGGACGAGGCGGCGAGGCGCGCGGCGGCCGGGGCGAGCGTGCCGAGCCCGAGCGCGTCGTAGAGCACGCCGGTGTAGACCTCGCCCGCGGGCCGCGTCCCCGCGGTCCGCAGCGCCGCGTTCTTGGCGACCTCGCCGCGCAGACCCTCGCTCAGCCCCAGCACCTCGCGCGCCTTGCCCTCGTCGCCCGCGCACAGCCCCACCAACTCGTCGAGCACGGCGGCGCGCGCCGGCGCGAGCCCCGGCAGCGAAAGCGCCCCGGGATCCAGTGGCGCGCCCCCACCGGGCGCGGCCTTTCCTTCGGACGGCGGCAGCAGCACGAGCACGGCGGTGACTCCTCGGGGCGACGTCGGACATGGCGTGCGCACGGGCACGGATACGGATACGGCTTGCGTACGGGAGCGGGCTGGCCCACGCGGGCCGCGCCCGCCCGCCAGCGTAGGCGAAGGCCGGGGCCGCGAGGACGGGCCGCCGGGGCCGGGTACCATGGTCACCACGGCAGACGAGCCGGGCGGACGGCCGCGTGAGGCTCCCTTGGGAACCTCCCGAGGAACGTCCGGACTCCACAGGGCAGGGTGGTGGCTAACGGCCACCCGGGGTGACCCGCGGGACAGTGCCACAGAAAACAGACCGCCGGGGGCCTCGGCCCCCGGTAAGGGTGAAACGGCGGTGTAAGAGACCACCAGTGCCCAGGGTGACCTGGGCAGCTAGGTAAACCCCACCCGGAGCAAGGTCAAAAGGAGCACCAGGAAACAGGTGCTCTGCGCGGACGTTCGAGGGCTGCCCGCCCGAGTCCGCGGGTGGACCGCAGGAGGCCGGCGGCAACGCCGGCCCTAGATGGATGGCCGTCTCCCCGGCCGCCGCGAGGCGCCCGGGCGACAGAATCCGGCGTACAGCCCGACTCGTCTGCCGCTCAAGGTCCTGCCGGGCGTTTTCCCTGGTCAGCCGCTGGAACGCACGGGGCGGGCAAGACCACCGCCGTGCGCATCCTCTCCACCCTGCTGTGCGCCGATGCCGGACGCGCCCGGGTGGCCGGGCGCGACGTCGCGGCAGACCCGCACGGCGTCCGCGAGCGCCTCGGCCTCTCCGCCCCGTACGCCGCCGTCGACGAGAAGCCCACCGGCCGCGAGAACCTGTACCTGGTGGCCCGCCTCTACGGCATGTCACGGCGCGCGGCCCGCCGCGGAGCCGCCGAACTCCTCGCGGACTTCCGCCTCCAGGAGGCCGCCGACCGGCCGAGCGGCACGTTCTCCGGCGCCATGCGGCGCCTGCTCGACCTCGCGGGGGCGCTGGTGGCGAAGCCGCCCGTGGCCGTCCTCGACGAGCCCACCACCGGACTCGACCCGCGCGGCAGAACCGGCGCCTGGAGCGCCGTCAGGGAGCTGGTGGCCGCGGGCACGACCGTCCTGCTGACCACCCAGTACCTGGAGGAGGCAGGCCAACTCGCCGACTCCATCGCGGTGATCGACCGCGGGCGTGTCATCGCCCGCGGCTCCGCCACCGACCTCAAGGCGCGTGTCGGCGGGGAGCGGCTCGCCCTCACCCTGGCGGACCCCCGGCCCGCGCGCCCGCGCCCTCGGCATCCTTGCGTGCCCCGGCCCGCGCACCCCCGACTTCGACCCGCGCGCCGGCCGCTGCACCGCCGCCGTGCCGGGGCCGCTGCGGACGGTCGCCGGGTGGAACCCGGTCTCCGCCACGGCGACCACGATCCGCGGCCCCTTCGGCAACCCGGCGCCGACCCCGGCCACTCGTGGCCCGTCGCCCACGCCCTGCCGTACGCGGTCACCTGCGCGAACGCCATCACGGCCCTCTTCATGCTCCTGGCCGGCGCCAGGTATCGCCGCGTCACGCGCGGCTGAGGCACGGCCGGCGCGCGTCCGTCCGGCGCGACCCTCCCAGGTGTCGACGAGGCGGCGCTCACGGCGCAGTTCGCCGTCCGACGGCAACCAGGAGAGCTCTCACCGAGAAGCTCCCGAACGCGAGGGCGCCACTCTCGGGGCCGCCTCGGCTGAGGTCGGCGGACACCGACGTCGACTTCCAGGACCGCCGGGTGCGGCCGTGCTTCCCGGGACGACCCAGGGCGGCCGAAATCGTCCTGGGCGTGGCCGCCGCGTCTCCGTACCGTGCGTGTGCGAGCCGGAGAGGTCTTGCGCGTCCGCCGCCCGGCGGCCGTGCGCCCCGGTCCCGGCGCCCGCGCGACTCCACCCCTCGCGAAGGAGTACGTCATGGACGGCAACCCCCGCCGCCGAGTGCGCAACGACGAGGAGCAGTACGGGCTGTCGCCCGTCGGCGCCGAGGTCCCCGTGGGCGAAGCCACCGCCCCCGGGGCGGGCGATGCCGGTGTGGAGGGCGGAGTGGGAGCCACCGCCCTGCTGGTCGCCGCCGCGCGCGCCATCGAGTCGCACCGCCCCGACGCGCTGGTGCACGACCCGTACGCCGAGCACTTCGTACGGGCGGCCGGGGCCTCGGCAGGCTGGCCCCTGCGGCCCGAGCAGGTGCCCGGCGGCGGCGCCGACCCGCTGTGGGGGAGGCTCGGCCGCTACTTCGCGCTGCGCACCAGGGCGTTGGACGACGCGCTGAGGGAGGCGGCCGGCGCGGGGATCCGGCAGTTCGTGCTGCTCGGCGCGGGGCTCGACACCAGGGCCTACCGGCTGCGGTGGCCGGAGGGCACCACCGTGTGGGAGGTGGACCGGCCGAACGTCCTCGCCTTCAAGGAGCGGATCCTGGCCCACGCGCAGGCCGTCCCCGCCGCCGGCCGGGTGGCCGTCCCCGCCGACCTGCGCGAAAACTGGGCGCCCCGACTGCCGGCGGCGGGGCTCGACCCCGCCGCACCCACCGGTTGGCTCGCGGAGGGGGTGCTGCTCTATCTGCCCGGTGCGGTCGAACGGCACCTCCTGGCAGCCGTAGACGAATTGAGTGCGCCGAGAAGCACACTGTGCTACGAGATCAAGCCGGTGCGGGAGGTCGAAACCCTGCGCGACAGCCCGGTGTACGCGGCGACACGCGACCGGCTCGGAGTGGACCTGCTCCGCCTCTTCGAGGGCTCGCCACGCCCCGACTCGGCATCCGACCTCGCAGCCCGGGGCTGGCGCTGCTCGGTCCAGAGCCCCTTCGACCACACACGCCGCTACGGGCGCGGACCGCTGCCCGAGCCGGACGACGCGCTCGCCGCCAACCGCTGGGTCTTCGCCGAGAAGACGACGTCCACCGCCGGCTGACGAAGACCGCCCAGGACCCGACGCGGCCCCTGCCCGCCCCGCCGCGCACTCGGCACGCGCGTCTCTTGACAGGCTCTTGTCATGGGCGGAACACTCCGCAATGGGAGAGCGCTCTCCCGTTCTTGCGTACCGGCCGCCGTCCCGGCGGGGCCCGCGGCCGGCCGCCCGTTTCCCCCCTCGCAGGACCACCCAGTAGGAGGCACCCATGGCACGGAAGTCCCGAGTCTTCTCCGTGTTGCTCTTATTCACGGCGATGAGCCTGACCGCGATCGGTGTGGCCGACATCGCGACGACCGGTAGCGCGTCGGCGGACGGCGCGCCCGTGGCACACGCGATGCACGCCGCGCACGCCGGTATGCAGATGCCCGTCTCCACGCGCGCGTCGGGCGACGATCCGGACGGCGACGGCTACATCATGGCCGACCCGCCGGTCACGGGCGTCACGCCGTCCACCTACGACCCGCCGCACACGTACTTCCACGAGTTCCAGGCCAAGTGCGCCCCCGACCACACGCTGCCCGACGACCCGATCGTCTTCCCCGGACAGCCGGGGAAGTCCCACGACCACACGTTCATGGGCAACACCGGCACCGACGCCGGTACGACCACCGCCTCGCTGGCCGCGGCGGGCACCGCCTGCCTCGCGCCCGGCGACAAGTCCGCGTACTGGATGCCGAGTCTGTACGACGGGGACCGGAAGATCCTGCCGATCGGACCCCAGACGATCTACTACAAGTCCGGTGTCACCGACTACACCAGTGTGCGGCCGTTCCCCAAGGGGCTGCGCTTCGTCGTCGGCGACCCGATGCAGACGCTCGACGAGTTCAAGAACCTGAAGGGCACGGTCGAGGGCTGGGAGTGCGGGACGTCGTACAAGAACTTCGACTTCCCCGCGAGCTGCCCCACCACTCAGGACACGCAGCTCAACCTGCGCCTCCAGGCGCCGAGTTGCTGGGACGGCATCCACCTGGACACCCCGGACCACAAGAGCCACATGGCCTACCCGGTGGCCACGGGCGCCAACCAGAACGTGTGTCCCGCCGACCATCCCGTCGCGCTTCCGATGATCGAGTTCAAGATGGCGTGGCCGGTCAACGGTGACATGTCGCAGGTCAGGCTCTCCAGCGGCAGGGGGTACTCGTTCCACTACGACTTCTTCGACGGCTGGGACGACGCCACCCTCAGCGCCATGGTCACGCACTGCGTCAACGGCGGTCTCCAGTGCGACGCCCACGGCTACGACGAGTCGCAGCCCGGGAAGGGCGCCGTTCTGGACGACGACTACGAGCTCGAGTAAGGCGGTCGGTGCCGAGAGGCGCGCGCCCCGCCGGCCGGTGCGCGGTCTCCTCGCGCGGCGGCCGGCGCCCGGCAAGTCCCCACCCCCAAGCTTCCCAGCCGAGGAGAACGCGATGTACCGACCCTCTGCCCGGTCCGCCGGGCCCGCCGTGCGTGCCGTCGCGCCGCTCGCAGCCGCCGTCCTGCTGGCCGGGGCCGTGGTCGGCCTGCGGGCCCCGGCCGCGCACGCGGCGGGCGACGTGGTCAAGGTGACGGGATCGCAAGGGAACTGGCAGCTGACCGTCGACGGTTCCCCGTACCAGATCAAGGGTCTCACCTGGGGCCCGTCCACCGCCGACGCGTCCACGTACATGCCGGACCTCGCCTCGATGGGCGTCAACACCGTGCGGACCTGGGGCACCGACGCGACGAGCGCCCCGCTGTTCGACGCGGCAGCCGCCAACGGTGTCAAGGTCATCGCCGGCTTCTGGCTCCAGCCGGGCGGCGGCCCCGGCTCGGGCGGCTGCGTCGACTACCTGAAGGACACCGCGTACAAGAACGACATGCTCGCGGAGTTCCCCCGGTGGGTCGACACCTACAAGGACAACCCCGGCGTACTGATGTGGGACGTCGGCAACGAGTCCGTGCTGGGGCTCCAGAACTGCTACAGCGGAACCGAGTTGGAGAACCAGCGCGACGCGTACACGACCTTCGTGAACGACCTCGCGAAGAAGATCCACCAGGTCGACCCCGACCACCCGGTGACCTCCACCGACGCGTGGACCGGCGCCTGGCCCTACTACCGGAGGAACGCCCCCGACCTCGACCTGTACGCCGTGAACTCCTACAACGGGGTGTGCGACATCAAGGAGACCTGGGAGCAGGGCGGATACACGAAACCGTACATCGTCACCGAGACGGGCCCCGCCGGTGAGTGGGAGGTGGCGGACGACGCCAACGGTGTGCCGGACGAGCCGACCGACCAGCAGAAGGCCGACGGCTACACCAAGGCGTGGAACTGCGTCACGGCGCACCGCGGGGTCGCGCTCGGAGCCACGATGTTCCACTACGGGACGGAGGACGACCTCGGCGGCGTGTGGTTCAACCTCCTCCCCGACGGGCTGAAGCGCCCGTCGTACTACGCCGTGAAGAGGGCGTACGGCGGCGACACCTCGCACGACAACACCCCGCCCGACATCACGGAGATGACGGTCGGCGGAGCGGACCAGGGCGTGGAGACCGGGGGCGAGGTCACCCTCACCGCCAGGGCGACCGACCCGGACGGCGACCCCGTCGCCTACCAGGTGCTGTTCAGCAGCAACTACATCGACCAGAACAACGCACTCGTCCCCGCGGACGCCACCGACCACGGGAACGGCACACTCACCGTCAGGGCACCGGACAAGGTGGGTGTCTACAAGGTCTACGTGAAGGCCACGGACGGCCACGGCAACGTCAGCTACGGGGCTCGGTCCCTGAAGGTCGTCGCGCCGGAGCCGGCCGGCACGAACGTCGCACGGGGCAAGCCGGCCACCGCGTCGTCCTTCCAGACCGACCCGACGGGCGGCTGCCCGTGCACGGCCGCCGACGCCGTCGACGGCGACGCGGCGACCCGCTGGTCGAGCGACTGGAGCGACCCGCAGTGGCTCCAGGTCGACCTCGGGGCGCCGACCTCGTTCCACCATGTCCAGCTCTCCTGGGAGGCCGCCTACGCGAAGGCCTACGACGTCCAGGTGTCGCAGGACGGACAGAACTGGACGACGGTGGAGTCCGTGACGGACGGCAACGGGAACATCGACGACCTCGACGCCGAAGGCACCGGCCGGTACGTGCGGGTGTACGGCACCGCGCGCGGCACGGGATACGGCTACTCGCTCTACGAGTTCGGCGTGTACAGCTGACACCGGGGGCGGTGTGCGGACGGCGCCGGGGCTGGCCGCCGCCGCGCCCCGCCCCTCAGGCCGACTCCCGCACCACGAGCTCGGGCGTGAAGATGACGGAGGCGACGGGCCGGTCCTGGTGCTCGATGCGTTCCTGGAGCAGCCGCGCCATCTCGGCCGCCATGTCCTCGACCGGCTGCCGCACCGTGGTGAGGGGGGGATCGCAGGAGACCGCGGCCGTGCTGTCGTCGAACCCCACCACGGCCACCTCGTCCGGCACCCTCCTGCCGTGGTCGCGCAGGGCCTGGCAGGCGCCCTGAGCCAGCAGGTCGTTGGCCGCGAACACACCGTCCAGATCAGGGTGGTCGGCGAGCAGAGCGGTCATCGCCCGCGCACCGCCGCGGAAGGTGAAGTCGGCCTCGGCCACCGGCGGGCAGGGGACGCCGTGCCGGGCCACGGCGTCCCGGAAGCCGGCCAGCCGGTCGTGGCCCGACGCGACGTCCTGCGGCCCCGCGATCGTGACGAGCCGCCGGCACCCTCTGGCCAGCAGATGGTCAGCGGCGAGCTGAGCGCCGTCGTAGTGGGCGAGGTCGACGTAGCTGATCGGCACGTCGCCCGGGGGGCGTGCGAACAGCACGGCGGGCAGCCCGGCCCCGGTCATCAGCGCGGGCAGCGGGTCCTCCGCATGCGTGGAGACGATCAGCGCGCCGTCCGCGCTCCCCTGCCGCAGGAACCCGACCGCCTGCTCGCGGGCTTCGGCCGTCTCCGCGAACATCAGCACCGGATGCATCGAGCGGGGCCTCAGGTACGCGATGACACCACTCACCACGCGACCGAAGAAGGGGTCGGCGAACACCCGGGAGGCGAAGGCGTTCTGCTCGGTCTCCGAGTCGTCACCCGCCCCGGAGACGATGAGTGCGATGATCTCGGCACGGCGCGTCACCAGCGAGCGCGCCGCGCGGTTGGGCGCGTATCCCGTCGCCGCGACGGCCTGCCGCACGGTCTGCTGGATCGCCGGGTCGACGTTGCGTATCCCGTTCACGACCCGCGAGACCGTGGCCCGGGACACCCCCGCCGCCCGCGCGACGTCTTCGAGCGTGGGCCCCCCGGACGAGCCACCCGGCTCTCTGCTCATGGAGCCCAACAGTACAGGGGAGAGCGCTCACCGGCAGCCTGCCGGCCCGCCGCAGGCCGTCGGAGACGGGGCCTGAGGGGTCCGTCACGCCGAGCGGAGCCGGGACTCGGCACTGCCGTGAACCGAGGTACGCCCTCGTCGCTGTACGTGCCGCACCCGGAGGGCGCGGCGGCTCTGCCCGGCCCCTGATCCCGTGCCCGGTCCCGCGCGCCCAGGGCGGGCTCTCCGTTCTTCCTGGCCACCCAGGGCCCGCCGTTCCCGGGGACGGTGACGGAGCCGAACGGCCCCTGCGGATCGCGGACATGGACGAGGCGGTCGGCGTGCCGGCGGCGACCGGAGACCACGTTGTCGCAGACGACGAGCGCACCCGGGCGTTCCGACGACGACACCACGCCCGTCACCCGCGAGCACATCAGTGACTCCGTGCACGCCGCCGCCCTGCCGTCCCACCAGCAGATCGCGGACCTGATCCCGGCGCGAACGATGTGAAACGCCGAGCCACGCCGCGGCCCACGGCGCCTCACCGCCTCCCGTGCGCGAACTCGTCGGGCGGCCCCGGCCGAATGCCGGCCGAACCCGAGCGGTTTCCTCTGACCGGCTCGGGACGCCTCGAAGACCCGCCCTCTGTACGAGATACACCTGGCTCTACTGCGTACGCGTACGGCGTCCATGTACTGTGTACATGTGCGCCGTACGCGGCCCACCGCTGAGGGGCCGCCGCGGACGGAGGGAGCGCAGCAGATGCCGGCCACGGAAGGGAGCCGGGCAGTCGGCTGCCCGGCACCGCCACCTACGGGCCACCGCTGGGCCGTTGTCGAACCGGGGCCCAGTCGTCAGCGCACGTCGGACGGCCCGGGGACCGTGAGACGCGCTGGCGCGCCGTCCGAAGTCACCGCCGTCGTCTACTGGTTGTCCGCACCGCTCACCCCCCGGACCGCGGCCCCGGACCGGCGGCCGTGCACCCCGCAGATCTGACCACCCCGGTCGCACCCGAATACGGAGACCATGATGAAGATCCTCGTCACCGGCGCAGCCGGATACATCGGAGCCGTGGTGTCGCGCACACTCGCCGCGCACGGGCACCAAGTCGTCGGGCTCGCGCACAGCGCCCGGAGCGAGAGGGCGATCCTCGCGATGGGCCTGCCGGCCCGGAGGGGAAACCTCGACGACCGCGACAGCCTCGAAGCGGCGTGCTCGGACGCCGACGTCGTCGTGGACACGGCCTCGGCCGACCATGCCGGATCGGCCGAACACTTCCTGCGCGTCCTCGCGGGCACGGGACGCACCTACGTACGTACGAGCGGCACCGGCATCTACATTGATCTCGCGGCGGGCGCGCTCAATCCTGTCGTCCACCACGAGGACGACGGCTGGACGCCGCTGCCACCGCTGCGCCGACGGTTCTCGATCGATCAGAAGGTGCTGGAAGCTGATGGTGAAGGGCTGCGGACCGTGATCATCCGGCCGTCGATGATCTACGGGCAGGGCGCGAGCGAGCAGCTTCCCGTGCTGTTCAGGGCGGCGCTCAAGCACGGCTTCGCCGGGTATTCGGCCCCCGGCCTCAACCGCTACGCCAACGTCTACCTCGACGACCTGGCCGAGGTCTACCCGCTTGTCGTGGAGAACCCGCAGGCACGAGGCGTCTACAACGTCGCCGCGTCCGAATGCGACTCCAAGACGATCAGCGAGGCCATCGGCGCGGCCCTCGGCCTTCCGGTCCGGCCCTTCGAGGACGCTGAGGAGGGCGAGTCCGTCCTCGGGCACGTCTGGAACGCGGCCATGGGCTGTAACAGCCGCGTCGACGCGAGGCGGGTACGCGAGGAGCTGGGCTGGCGGCCGAGAGGCCCTGAGCTGGTCCCGGAAATCGTCGAGGGATCGTACCGCCGCCTGTGGGGCCCGAAGTCGATCACGGTCGACACCGGTCAGGAGGCCGAGGCGGCCTGACGCCTACAGGCCTCCGGGGCGCGGGCACCCCGCGCCCCGGAGGCCCCTGGCATCCGCCGACGAGCCGTGCCCCGTACTCAGGACCCCTTCGCCACCAGTGACCGGCGGATGCCCTTGGTGCCCTCGACCAGCAGCGCGATGCCGCGCGCGTAGTACGTGTCCTCGTTGCGGCAGTCCGCGAGTGCGTCGGCGGCAGCGACGACATTCGGGAACTTCTGCGGCGGGAGGGAGTTGATATGGGCACGGCGACCACGCACCGCATCCGCACGCGGCTCGTCGGCGAGCTGGTGGCTCGGCCCCGGCTCGGAGGTGATCAGTGTGACGATGGCGCACAGCAGGTACGACCCGACCTCCGCGGCGTCCTCGGAAGGGAAGCCCGCCGTGCGCAGCAGTCCGAGAATCCGGTCGGCGACGGTCAGGCCTGCCTCACTGGCGAGGATGCGGGCAGGCGCGAGGCCGGCGACGGCCGGGTGCGGTCGCATCGCTTCGAGGAAGGCCGTCAGTTCACGCCGAAGCCGCTCGTGCCACGGCCCAAAGGAGTCCTCCGGTGCGGCCACCTGGGCAAAAAGCTGCTCGGCGATGCCGTCGACCAGTTGTTCCTTGTCCTTGAAGTGCCAGTAGAGCGCCATGGGAGTGACGTCGTACTCCTGGGCGAGACGGCGGATGGTCACCGCGTTCAAGCCCTCCGCGTCGGCGATGTCCAGGGCGCGACTGATGAGAACGTCGGCCTTCAGTGGGGTGTGCGCCGCTGCCCGTCGTCGTGGTGCCACGCGCCAACTGTAACGTGTACACGTATGCTGTACAGAAAGCGGCCGGGCCTGGATGGGGCGGCAGTCGGCCCCGGCGGGGCGACCGGGAGATCCCGCGAGGACCCGCGGTCCGTATCCCCCGCGGAGCAGCGTGGCCACGGTGCCGTCCACCGTCCGCCCTCTGCCGCGTTCCCCTTGACCGTCCGCAAGTGGACCTGACGCGTTGGGGCCTCCGCCCCGATCCGCCCCGGGCAGTTTGAGGGGCTGGCCTTGCCGGCCGCTTCGACGTACGGAGGTTCATGACTCCGCTGGGCCTGTCCCTCCTCTTCGCCGCCGGTGTGGGAGCGGGGATCCCCGGCACCGTCGTCGGGTCGGGCACCTTTCGCACCCGTGGAGCGCCAGCCCCTCATGCCGCTGATCGGGCAGCGGCGGCAGAGGGGCGGCTGATGCCCTGCGGAAGATCCGAGCCTGCGGGGAGGGTGCCGCCGACCGGGCGTCCGGAGGCGGCTTTGTCCGGGCTCTGCCGGCCGGGTGGGCCGGCCGACTCCGCGTCGGGAGCGCGCCGTGCGTGCGCGACGCGTCAGGGGTGGATGCGGGCCTTGAGGATCCCTTCCGTGCCGCGCAGGAAGGTCTCCGAGACCAGTTCGGGGTCGAAGAGGCAGCCTGCCGCCATCGCGCCGTCGCGGAGCATGACGAGGTGCCTGCCGTCCTCCTCCGCGGGGGAGTCGCCGATCTGCGCCAGCAGGCCGGTGACCGTGTCGAGGAACCACTGCCGGTGGACGAGGACGGCCCGGTGGACGGGGTGGGCCGGGTCGGGGTACTCGGCCACCGCGTTGAGGAAGGCGCAGCCGCGGAAGCCGGGGGAGCGGATGCCCTCGGTGATGGCGCGGCTGACGGCGCGTACTCGCCCGGCCGGTGAGTCGGTGCCCGCGAGCGCGGCGGCGACCTGCTCCCTGATGCCGCGGTCGGCGGCGTCGAGGTAGGCGAGGACGAGGTCCTCCTTGCCGGAGAAGTGGCGGTAGAGCGTGGCCCGGGTCACCTGGGCCTCGTTGACGATCCGGTCGATGCCCACGGAGTGGATCCCCTCCGCGTAGAAGATCCTCGTCGCGGTGGTGAGCAGCCGCGAGCGCGCCTGCGAGGTGCTGCCGACTCCTGTGCCCTGGCTCATGCTCCCAGCCTAACAACAAGGGAGAACGTTCGGTCTTGACGGGTGGGAGTGCCCTCTCTAGGCTGCGGTCATCGAGCTATACCGAACGTTCTCCCTCGCTGAGAGGTCCGCCATGGACACCCTCGTCGCTCCCCCCGCAGCCGCCACCCCCGCAGGGGCCCTGCGGAGGCTCTACCTCGTCCGCTTCGCGTTCGCCGCGGTGTGGGCCGCCCTGCTGTTCACGACCGCCGGCACGCTGGGGCCGCTCGGTGCGGTGCTGCTGGTGGTCTACCCGCTGTTCGACGTGGCCTGCGCGGTCGTCGACATCAGGTCCGCCCGCGCGCAGAGCGGACCGGTGCGCGGCCTGTACGTGAACATCGTGCTCAGCTCCCTGGCCGCCGTCGGCCTGGCGTTCGCCGCCGCTTCCGGTGTGCCGGCCGTCCTGCGCGTCTGGGGCGTCTGGGCCGTCGTGGCGGGCGCCGTGCAGCTCGTCGTCGGCGCCGTGCGGCGCCAACTGGGCGGCCAGTGGGCGATGATCGCCAGTGGCGGCATCTCCGTCCTCGCCGGCGCGTCGTTCTTCGCGCAGGCCGCCACCGCGGGCGCCTCCCTGGGCAACCTGGCCGGATACGCCCTGCTCGGCGGCGTGTTCTTCCTCGTCTCCGCCCTCCGGCTGAAGCGCGCGAGCTGACATCCGCACGCCGCGGGCCCGTGCGCTGCCCCCGACTCTGCCCTCCGGTACCTGGCAGGACCTCCCGCGCCCCGGGTACTCAGACAGGGACCGTCCGGCGACACGCAGAGGGGGAGTCCGCATGTACGCCGAGGACCGGGCCAGGCCGGCCGGGGCCCGCGGGGACCGGGAGCCGCGCCGTCGGCGCCAAACGGCGGGCGGGGCGCCGCTCCCGGCCCTCCTCGCACTGCAGGGCGCCGTCGGCAACGCGGCGGTCGTCCAGATGCTCGGCAGGGCCGGGCGCCTGCCGGCCGGGGCACGGCACCGTGCCGACGGCGACCGCCCAGGGCCCGAGTACCCCGGGCAGACCGCGCGGCGCCCGGCCGTCCACGACGTCCTGCGCACCGGCGGCCGTCCTCTCGACGACTCCACACGGGCCGAGATGGAAGCCCGGCTCGGCGCCGACTTCTCCGGCGTCCGCGTCCACACCGGCAGCGCGGCCGAGGCTTCCGCCGCCGGCATCGGGGCGCGGGCCTACACCTCCCGCGAGCACGTCGTCCTCGGGAGCGGGGGAGGCGACAAGCTCACGCTCGCCCATGAACTCACCCATGTCGTCCAGCAACGGCGTGGCCCGGTCGCCGGCACCGACGACGGAACGGGCCTGCGCCTCTCTGACAGCTCCGACCCCTTCGAGCGGGAGGCGGAGGCCACCGCCGCGCGGGTGATGTCGGTGTCCCCGCCCGCCGACCTCCACTCGCCGCCGGCCGGTGTCCGCCCGGGGGCCGCCGGGCCGCCCGCGGTCGCCGCGGCGCCGGTGCAGCGGGCGCTCTACAGCGACGCGGACGCGGCCAGGCGCCCGTTGACGCGGGACGAAGTGCTGGCCGCCTCCTGGTACCGGGAGCTCCACCCCGATCACCAGCGGCGTGTGGAGCCGTACATCGACTACGACGTCGACGTGCCGGTCGGGAAGGTGGTCGAATTCACGCGCAACACCGTGGTGGGCGCGGTGGACGGGCAGCGGAGCGGGGACACGGAGTTCCTGGAGGAGGCCTGGCGCAGGAAGCGGAACCTGAACGCCTACGACTTGATGATGCAGGCGGGCCGGCTGACGGAGGCGTTGACGGACCTGGGGATCCCGCCGGACACCGTGCGGCTCACTCAGGGGTCGATCGAGGGCTTCGGCCACCACGTTCCGCACACCGACGTCCTCGTGCCGCACCCGGGCAACATCTGGTCCATGTCCGACGCGCCCGGCAGCCTGGCGCGCTGTCTCGAAGAGATCATGGGCGCCGACAGCACGGCCTGGATCTTCACGGACAACGAGCAGAGCGGGTACAGCCAGGCAGAGGCCATCCGCACGGCGGTCGACACCATCAACGGGGAGAATTCCGGTGTCGCCGGCCATGTTCCGCTCGCTGTCCAGATCACTCCGGTCCCCGGGAAGACGGCGGGCGAAGTCTACGAACTCGCCGGTGTTCCCCTGGTGATCGGCCACCAGCCGCCCTACCGCCTCGTCACCGTGACCCGTCCCTGAACCCGCGGTGCCGCGCCCGCCCGCCGGATACCGGCTCGGTGGGAGTGACCCAGGACACATGGGGCGTCGTCAACACCTCCGGGCGCGGTGCCGTATCCCCCCGCGACACAATGCAAGGGGATCGGAGGACGCCGGTGGAGCTGCGGGACACCGCGAGGGGCGGGCGGTCGTAGTGGGCGTCAGGACCTGGCGCGCGCGGCGCAAGGAGGCCCTTGAGCCGTCCCTCGGCAGTGAGAAGGGCGTACGGGAGGCCTACCGCGAGTACGGCGGCGAGCTGCTCGGCTACGCCCGCAACGCCCTGGGCGACGCGCAGTTGGCCGAGGAGATCGTGCAGGAGGTGTTCCTGCGGGCCTGGCGCGCGTCGGACTCCTTCGACGCGCGCCGCGGCAGCCTGCGGACCTGGCTCTACGCCATCGCGCGCAACGCGATCGTGGACGCGCGGCGGCACCGCGCGGCCAGGCCCGCGTCCGCCGGCGCCGACGAGTCAGGGCAGGCGCGCGAGAGCGACGGCCGCGACCCGTACGACCAGCTGCTCGCGCGGATAGAGCTCAGCGAGGCGCTGGACCGGCTCACACCCCAGCACCGCGAGGCGGTCATCGAGGTGTACCTGTTCGGCCGCACCTGCGCCGACCTGGCCGAGGAGCTCGGCATCCCGGCGTCGAGCGCCCGCAGTCGGCTGTACTACGGAATCCGCGCGCTGCGCGGCATCCTGGAGGAGAACGGATGGCTGGCACCATGAACGGCTACTGCCGGGACGTTCGCGAGGAGATCACCGAACTCCTGCTGCTCGACAGGCCGTTGCCCGCCCCGCTCGCGCGCCATGTGGCGTCCTGCGAGGGCTGCGCCGCGGAGGCGGAGGGCGTGCGCAGGGTGATGCGGACCTTCGAGCGCGCCGACTCCCCGCTCGCCCCCTGGACCCCGCCCGCGCCCGCGCCGGTGCCCCGGCCGCGGCGCGTACGGCGCAGAGCCGCGGTCGCGGCAGGCTCCGTGGTGCTGGCCGCGTGCGCCGCGCTGGCCACCGTCGTCGTGACGTCCGACGACGGCACGCACACGTCCGTCGCCGCGGTACGCCTCGCCCAGGACGGGGCGATGGTCCCGCACGCCTGGGGCACCGAGATCCCGGTGTCCCTCTCCGGGCTTGACGCGGGTGGCACGTACCGGCTGATGACGGGCGACGCGCACGGCGAGCGCCTGCCCGCGGGCAGTGTCCACGCGGGCGGCAGGGGCGGAGCCCCGATGCACGTCCGCATGACCACCGCCATGCCCAGGGACAGCATCACCACCCTGTACGTGCAGGACGCCGCAGGACACTTCGTCGCCAGCACCCCCGTGCGTCCGCGCGACGCCGCGTAGGCGGCCCGCTCCCCGCGAAGGAAGCGGGCCGCCCCCCTCTCGACTCCCCTGAACCAGGACGGGCCTTCGCCCGCCCTCCCCTCGACGCGCCCTCAAGGTGCGCCTTTTATGGAGGTTTGTCAGTGATCTCGTTGTTGTCGGGACTCTCGATCAGGAGTGCCGCGGGTGCCACCGCGGTGCTGGCCGGCATCGGCGCCACCGCGTTCGGTGTGGTGAGCGCCGCGCAGGCGGCGCCGGTGCACCCGGCCGCCGCGCACCACACCTCGGCGAAGTCCACCGCGGGCGACGGCACTTCGGTATCCGTGCCCGTGTCGGGCCGTGACCGCGTCTACACCGCGGACCAGACGTCCAACACCGTCACGGTCATCGACCCGTCCACCGACAGGACCCTCGGCACCATCGCACTCGGCTCCCAGCGCCTCGGGGCGACCCTCAGCCCCCAGTACACCGACAACGTCGGCGTGCACGGCCTCGCCTTCTCCCGCGACGACAAGCGGCTCGGTGTGGTCAGTGTGACCAGCAACACCGTCGACATCATCGACACGGCGACCAACAAGGTGGTCAACGAGACCGACGTCGGCCGGGCCTCGCACGAGGGCACCTTCACCGCGGACGGCAAGCAGTTCTGGGTCGCCGACCGGGGCCGTGACACCGTCACGATCGTGGACGCCGTGCACGGCGGTGTCGTCAGCAACGTCAGGGTGGGCCCGGGTCCCTCGAAGGTGGTGCTCAGCCCCGACGGGAAGACGGCCTACATCAACCACATCAGCGCACCGGAGATCACCGCGGTCGACGTCAGGTCGCACAAGGTCCTCTACACCGTCAAGGGCCTCGGCGACTCCTTCTCCTCCGACGAGGCCGTCTCGCCCGACGGCACCGAGCTGTGGGCCCCGCACAAGCGCGTGGGCCTGACCAGCGTGATCGACCTCAAGCACCGCAGGGTCGCCGCCGTGCTGAAGACGGGCCCCGACTCGAACCACCCCAACTTCGCCAAGACCGAGGCGGGTTCGTTCGCCTACCTGACGGTGGGCGGCCTCGACGAGACCCTGGTCTACCGCAGGAACCCGGGCGGCACACCGCGGCTGGTGACCCGTATCCACGACACCGGGCACGCCCCGCACGGCGTCTGGCCGAGCGGCGACGGCACCCGCATGTACGTGGGCATGGAGAAGTCCGACACCGTCGACGTGGTCGACACCGCGACCAACAAGGTGATCGGCACCGTGGGTGTCGGCCAGGAGCCGCAGGCCCTGGTCTACGTGCCGAACGCCGCGCCGGCCGGCTCCGCCGCCAACCTCGGCCGCCAGGGCCTCGGTTCGGCCCCGCGCAACGTGCCCACCACCCTGCCGGACGGCACCGCGGGCGAGACGATGCGCTCCGGCGACCGGGGCCGCAGCCTTGAGGCCACCGTCCGGCCCGTCAGCGGGCTCGACATGATCCAGCTCCAGGCCCGCGATCTCCAGCCGACCACCACCTACCAGGCGTACGCGGTCCGCAAGGGCGGCGAGAGGGTCCCGCTGCTGTCCTTCACCACCGACTCCTCGGGCAACGCGGCCCAGGTGCTCGCCTTCGCCGACTTCGACGGTACGAGCGTCTCGCTGGTCTCGAAGGGCAGGGCCACCGCGCAGACGCTCGCGCGGGCGGCGGCCGCGACCGCGGCGATGCACCCGGGTTCCGACGACGCCGTCGAGGCCGCCGACCTGCTGTACTGCGACTGCTGCTGAGAGGGAGACACACCACTGTGACAGCGCAACCTCGCGGCCGTTCCCGGCGCCGCGCACACCGTACGGCGGCCGTGCTGGCAGCGGTCGCGGGGTCGCTCCTGCTGGTGGCGGGGCCCGCCTCGGCGCACGTCCGGGTCTTCTCCGACGGCGCGAAAGAGGGACAACCGGCCACCCTCCGCTTCCGGGTTCCCTCGGAGAAGGCGGACGTCACGACCGTACGGGTGGACGTCACCCTGCCCAGGGGCGTCACGCCCACCGCCGTGCCGGCCGCCGCGGGGTGGACGGTGCGGCGGGGCGCGGCCGGGGCGGACGGGACGACCCACGTGGTGTGGACCGCGACGGCGGGCCACGAGCTGAAGCCCGACGACCACCGCTACTTCGACGTACGGGTCGGGCCGCTGCCCGACGAGGCGAGCGTCGCCTTCGACGCGGCCCAGACGTACTCGGACGGTTCCGTCGTCGACTGGGACGAGGCGCAGAAGGGCACCGCCGTGCCGGACTTCCCCGCGCCCGTGCTGGTCCTCGACGCGGCGGCCGTCACGGCGTCGCCCGCCCCCGAGGCCGCCGCGCCCTCCGGGCCGGCCGCCACGGCGTCGCCCGCCCGGGGGCCCGCCGCGCCCGCGCCGAGCGTGACAGCCGCGGCCCCGGGCGGCGGCGGCCAGGACACCGGGTCCTGGCTGCCCTGGTCGGTGGCGGGGGCGGCGGTCCTCGCCGCGGGCGCCGCGGTCGCGGTGCGCCGCAGGCCCCGCGCTGCGCCGCGGTCCCGCGGGTAGGGCAGCCGCCCCCGGCGGCACACCGCCGCCGCACACGAGGGCCCGTCCTGGCGCCCCGGTGGACGACCGTCGCGGGCGCAGGGACGGGCCCCGTGCCGTCCCCGGCGCGCGCAGGCGAGGCCGGGGCCGGGTTCTCGTGCGCCCGGCGCGCACGCGCGGATCCGGGCCGGCCGGGCCACGCGGAGCGGGCCGGATCCGTACGCGGCCCGGGAGCCGGGGCCGCGCGGGGCCCCGGCCGGCTCCCTCAGCCCAGGTCGGCGAGGAGCGATCTGAGGTAAGGGACCGTGTCCTGCGGCGGGTTGGCCTCCGCGCTGAGCCGGTCCATGATCAGCGAGTACTGGTCGATCTCCTCGCGCTTGTCGAGGTAGATCGCGCCCGTGAGCTGCTCCAGGTAGACCTTGTCCGGCAGGTCCGGCTCGGCGAACCGCAGGATCGTGACGGGCGTGCCCGCCGCGGCGACCGCGCCCACGCTGAACGGCGCGATCTGGAGCGTGATGTTGGGCCGGCCGGCCATCTCGATCAGGTGCGTGAGCTGGGCGCGCACCACCTCGGTGCCGCCGAACGGGCGCCGCAGGACCGCCTCGTCGAGCACGGCCCACAGGGTGGGTGCCTCCGGCAGGTCGAGCAGCTTCTGCCGTTCGAGCCTGAGACCCACCAGCCGCTCGATCTTCGCGTCAGGTGCGTCGGGGTAGCCGAGCCTGGTGACCACGCGGGCGTAGTCCGGCGTCTGGAGCAGACCCGGCAGGAACTGGACCTCGTACGTGCGGATCAGCGAGGCCGCCTCTTCGAGCCCGATGTGCAGCTCGAACCAGTCTTCTAGGACGTCGTTGTACTGGTGCCACCAGCCCGGCAGGCTCGCCTGGCGAGCCATCTCGGCGTACTCGGCACGCTCGTCCTCGCCGAGGACCTTGTAGAGCGTCAACAGGTCAGTGACGTCACGCTGTTTGAAGCCGACCTGCCCGCGCTCCAGCCGGGTGATCTTGGCGTCGGACGCGCGGATCGCCCGGCCCGCGTCCACCCGTGAGATGCCGCGCTCCTGGCGGAGCCGCCGCAGCCGGGCACCGAGCACGATGCGCAGGGCGGTCGGGCCGATGCGGGGCTGGTCGAGGTAGCGCCTCAGCGAAGGCTGCTCACCGTCCGGCTGCGGCATGGCGCTCATGACAACTCCCGTACGGCGCTCGTGGACATGGATGCCCCAGTCTCCCACTTGGGCCCCATCCGCGTACAGCGGGGACGCCACTGTGGCGGCCTGTCGCAGGTGGCGGCAGGCCGCCTGGTGTGCGGCCCCGTGGGCTCGGGTGGCGCGGTGCGCCCGCCCCGGCCGACGGTGCGTCAGGTGGTGCGGTGCGTCAGACCGTCATGCCGTCGAACTCGCCGTCCTTGGCGCCCGCGACGAAAGCGGCCAGCTCGGCGCGGGTGTAGACGAGCGCGGGGCCTTGCGGGTGACGGGAGTTGCGGACCGCGATGCTGCCGTCGGGGAGGGCGGCGAGCTCCACGCAGTTGCCGCCGGGCGCGCTGTGCCGGCTCTTGGTCCAGCGCGCGCCCTCAATCAGGTCGGACCGGGTTCCGTTCTCGATCTGTCGCATTCCGCCCACTCCTGTCGTTGTGCGTAGGTCTGACCAGGCGTCATCGGCTGCAATTGCAGATGCAGTTGCGACGTCAATTGCGCCGTCAAGAACTGTAATTGCAGATGCAGTTGCGGCGCCATCCTTTCCGGGGGGATAGTGGTCGGCGATCACCTGCAAGTGACATATGACTGCTCCACGGAGATCGCGATGACATCCCGTACGCCAGGACGGTCGTGCGCCTTACCGGGAGGCACGGTCGGCCGACTGCTCGACCGCGCGTCGCGGGACGCCTTCCCGCTCGACGGGCGGACGGGCGCCCCGCCCGCCCGGTGCACGGTGCGGGCGCTGCCCGCCGACGGACGGGCGGTCGGCGAGGGGCGCAGATTCACCGGAGGCACCCTCAGCGACTGGTCCCTCGGCCAACTGGCCGAGAACGCCGCGCTGATCGTCTCCGAACTGCTCAGCAACGCCCTGCGCTACGGCCTCGACACGGAGTCAGGGACCAGGCACGGCCCGCCGCCCGCCGTCTGGCTCGGCATGCTGCTGCGGCGCGGGACCGTGCTGTTCGCCGTCTGCGACCACAGCGCCGCGGTGCCCCGGGTCAGGGAGCCCGACTACTTCGCGCAGTCGGGCCGCGGCCTGCACATCATCGAGTGCCTGAGCGAGACCTGGGGCTGGACGACGCCCGACGACACGGACGGCAAGGCCGTCTGGGCCGCCGTCTCCTGTCCCGAGGCGGGTCGCTCCGCGCCGCCCCCGGCCCCGCGCCCGCAGCCCACGGCGTGGGCCTCGGCCCCGCTGCCGGTGCGCGCGCCGTACGAACAGACGGCCGCCGCCGGCCTCGCGGTCCACGCGTTCGGCAACGAGCGGTAGGGACCGGGGCGGTGGCCGCGGCCACCGCCCCGAAGGCCCGCGCGGCGCACGGTCTAGGGTGCGGGCCACAGAGGGCTTGGAGAGGACGGGACTGCGATGCCGGACACGTCGGAGTGGATGGCGCGGGGCCAGGGCCGCGCGCCGGTCGACCTGCGGACCGACAGGCCGCACGCGGCGCGGATCTATGACGCGCTGCTCGGCGGCAAGACCAATTACGGGCCCGACCGGGCCGCGGCCGAGCAGGTGGCGTCGAACATCCCGACGGCGCAGGCCGCGGTGCGGGTGAACCGCTCGTTCATGCACCGCGCGACGCGGTACCTGGCGGAGGAGGCAGGCGTCCGGCAGTTCCTCGACATCGGCACGGGCATCCCCACCTCGCCCAACCTGCACGAGGTGGCCCAGGCCGTGGCCCCCGACAGCCGGGTGGTCTACGTGGACAACGACCCGATCGTGCTGGCGCACTCGCGGGCGCTGCACACCAGCGAGCCCGTCGGCAGGACCGCGTACATCGACGCGGACGTGAGCGACCCGGCGGGCATCCTCGCCTCCGCGCAGCTGCGCGAGACCCTGGACCTCGGCCGGCCGGTCGCGGTCAGCATGTGCCTGCTGCTGCACTGGCTCCCGGCCTCCGAGGACCCGTACGCGGTCGTACGGCACCTGCTCGGCGCGCTGGTCCCCGGCAGCCACCTGGTGATCACCCACCTCGCGAGCGACATCGACCCGACCGGGGTGAGCGGCCTGGAATCGGCGCTCGCGGCCTCCGGCGCGGGGGTGCGGGCGCGCACCAGGGACGAGGTCGCCGGGTTCTTTGACGGGATGGAGCCGGCCGAGCCCGGACTCGTGGTGCCGCAGCGCTGGCGGCCCGAGCGGGTCGCGCCGGACGTCGGCGTCCCGGAGGCGGGCGTCGCGGACGACGCGGTGCCGATCTGGGCGGGTGTCGCGGCCAAGAGGGCCTGACCCGGCGCGCCCGGAGGCGACGCGTCAGCCGGCCGCGTCCTCCGCCGTGCCGGGGCGCGCGCCCGGGGGAGTGCACAGCAGCGCGTACGCCGTCGCGACGAAAGCGTCCCTGAGCCGGAAGCGGCGCGTGGAGACCGCGGCGAGCGCGGTGTCCGTGCCCGGCGCGAAGCCGAGGAACGCCTGCTGGCCGCTGGTGGCCCCGGCGTGGAAGTAGACGGGCCCGTGGGCGGTCTCGTGCCGGAACCAGGTCAGGGTGTGCACGTGCCGGTGGCCGTGCCCGCGCCGCAGGACCGGCTGCCTGACCGCCCAGAGGTCCGCTTCGAGCGGCGAGCCGGCCGGCGGCCGCAGATGCGCCTCCACGAAGGCGAGCAGGTCGTACGGGGTGGCCCGGACGGCGCCCGCCGCCTGGAAGCCGCCGATCAGCAGCGGCGGCGTCGGGGTGGTGCCGTCCGCCCTGTGGCCCGTGGCGTCGGGGGAGCGCGCGCCGGGCGGCGCGGGCGCGAGCGCCGTGCCGGTCAGGCCGAGGGGCGCGAGCACGAGTCCGGCGAGCAGGTCGGCCCAGGGGGTCGCGGTGGCCGCGGCGAGGGCGTGTCCGAGCGCGGCCACGCCGAAGTTGGAGTAGCGCCAGCGGCTGCCGGGGCGGTGGTGCGGGCGGGCCCGCAGGAACGCCGCCGCCACCCGCGCGTCGGTGTAGTGCTCGTACGGGTTGCTCCGCCACTGCCGCAGCGCGCCCGGATACAGGTCGGCGGGGAGCGGGGGCAGCCCGGACGTGTGGGTGATCAGGTGCGTGAGGGTGATGGGGTGCGGGCCGCGCCCGGCGCCGCGCGCCAGGAAGGCCGCGGCCGGGTCGCCAGGTTCCACCACGCCCTCGCGCAGCAGCCGCGCGAGCAGCAGGCCCGTGTACGGCTTGGTCGCGGAACCGGTCTCGTAGCGCAGCAGTTCGCGCGGGACGCGCGGCGCCGGCGCGGTGCCGCCTGCGCGCACGGTCCTGCGACCGTCCCGCGTGAAGGCGACCACGGCGTCCGGGGCCTCCATGGCGCGCACGGCCTCGTCCAGGGCGGCCGCCGTCTCCCGGTCGTCGCAGGGACCTGGCGTGCCGGACGCGGCACACGGCGGGGAGACCCGGCCGGGCGCGGTCACCCCGGCGTCCCGGCGGGGGCGGGCTCGGGGCCGCCGGAGAGCGCGGACAGCGCCCGGGAGGTCGCGACGGTGGAGGCGAATGCCGCGACGAGCGTCGGGTGGTAGACCGCGTCGAACACCTCGTCCCGGTCGCCCTCGGGCATGGTGCGCAGCGCGGGCATCGCCCCGTCCTCCTGCTGGGCCGCGGCGAAGCCGCGCCAGGCCCGGCCGTCGAGGGCCGGCTCCGGCAGGCAGGCGTCGACCACGAGCAGTTCGCCGAGCAGGTCCCAGCGCTCCAGGTCGAGCCAGTCGTCGAGCCAGGCGGGCAGCCAGAGCGCCAGGTACTCCGCGAGGCCGGCGGGCAGGCCGCTCGGGCGGCGCCCCCACTCGGTGAGGTGGAAGACGGTGTGCGTCACGTCGTACGCGATGTGGCCCTCCACGGTCCACGGCTCGGGACGCGCGGCCAGCCAGGTGCGGCGCAGGTCGGCGGCGAGCCCGGGCAGCGGGCCCGCGTCCTGTGGGGGTGCGGCGTCCCCCGGCTCCGCCACCGCCGTCGCGTACCTGCGCTGGAAGGCGGTGAGGCCGAGCCGCCGCACCGGCTTCGTCTCGAAGGCGGCCCAGCTCGCCTGGCGCTGGTTGAGCCGCACCGCGCGGTCCACCGCGGGATCGGCGTACCCCAGCTCCCTGAACGGCAGGTAGACCTCGAAGGGGATGGGGGAGATCGGCTCGGTCCGCTGGCCGCGCACCAGCATGTGCCCGCTGTCGAGCGCCTCGTGCCACACGTGGTCGAGGAGCCGCCGTACCAGGTCGGACTGGCGTGAGCCCGCCACGCCCTCGCGGAACAGCACCGCGCCGATCATCGCCAGCTCGCCGATGGGCTTGAACCGTTCGAGGAACCCGGTCTCCGGGTCGGCGTCGGGGTCGAGGCGGAAGCCGTCGCGGTGCGCGTACAGCCACTCGACTGCCTTCGCGCCGACCGTGTGCAGGAGCGCGGTCTCGGCGCGCGGCGCGGCTGCGGGTGTCTCGTCGGTCATGCCTGCGCTTCCTCTCCGCCGTGGGCATCTCCGCCGCGAGGTTCCCCGCCGTGTGGCCCGGCGCCGCGCCGCTGCGGGGCGAGGGCCGCGGCGAAGGCGGCCATCAGGGTCGAGTGGTAGCGGCCCGCGAAGTCCTGCCGCACGGTCCTGCCCCGCCGTCCCGGGCCGACCTCCGGCAGGCTCCCGTCCGCGTCCTGGGCCGCCGCCACCGCGGACCAGACCCCGTCGAGCAGGTCGCCGCCGGGCGGCTCGGGGAGCGCGCCCGCCACCGCGAGCAGCTCGCACGCCAGGTCCCACTGGTCGTCCTCCACACAGGAGTCGAGCCACGCGGGCAGCCACAGGTCCAGGTAGGACGCCACGTCGCAGGGGACCCCCGCCGGGTCGCCGCCCCAGTCGGTGAGGTGGAAGACCACGTGCGTCAGGGTGTAGCCGGACGCCGACTCGAACGTCCACGGCTCCGGCAGTCCGCCGAGCCAGGTCGCCCGCAGCGCGTCCGCCACCGGGCGGTGCTGCGGCAGGCCCACCCGGCGCTCGGAGTTGAGCAGGCCGAGGCGGCGGTTCGGCTGCTGCTCCGTCAGCCGCCAGCTGCGGGTCGCGACGGTCGTCGCCGCCAGCTCCTCGAAGCCGGGGTGGCGCAGGCCCGCCGAGGCGAATGCGGCATACACCTCAAGGGCGTACGTGCCGAAGGGTTCGAGCCGCAGCAGCTCGTGGAAGTACGCGCCCTGCCCGGTCAGTTCCCAGGCGTACCGCAGCAGGTCGGACGCGGTGGCGTGCAGCGGGTCCTCGGGCGCGGTGGCGCGGCGCACCGAGACGCACACCTGGGCCAGCTCGCCGAGCGGCTTCCAGGTGCGGTTGACGTCGCCGTGCTCGGCGAGGGCGTCCTCGCCGAGCGTGAACTCCGCACGGTGCGCGAAGGCCCAGCCGAGCGCGGCGGAGCCCACCGCGCGGACCGCGGGCGCCGCCTGCGC
>NZ_BAABEP010000066.1:0-31656 GCF_039540215.1 Streptomyces tremellae | reverse complement strand
CGTTGTCCTTGATCCGCTCGTCCAGGGCCAAGAGCTGGTGGGCCAGACCGCGCACCAGCTTCGCAGCCCGACCTTCGCCCGGCAGGGCGGTGACCTGGGACTGAGCGGCCTCGAAGGCCTTGGCCGCGACAGCATCGGCGCCGCGGACCTTGCGGCGTTCCAGCCAGGTCGTCAGACGCTTCACGCCGATCCTTCGCAGGGCAGCCGGGGTCTGGTACTCGGTCAGCATGACGACCGGGCCCTTGGCTGCGGAGTAGTCGAACGCCCGCTCCAGCGCGGGGCAGATGCCGACCAGAAGGTCGCGGAGCCGGTTGATGAGCCTGACCCGGTCGGCGATCAGGTCACGCCGGTAGCCGGTCAGCAGCTGGAGTGTGGAGACCAGCTCCGGCGGGGTCTCGATCGCGGCGAAGTCGCGGCGCATGCGGGCCTGGTCGGCGATGACCAGGGCGTCCTTGGCGTCGGTCTTGCCCTCGCCGCGGTAGGCACCAGTCATCCGGTTGACGGTGCGGCCGGGCACGTAGACGACCTGCTGGCCGTGCGCGATGAGCAGGGCCAGCAGCAGGGCGGAGGCCCGGCCGGAGATGTCCACCGCCCACCGCACCTCGTCGGCCTTCTCCCGGGCCATGTCGATCAGTGTCAGGATCTGGGCCTCGTCGTTGATCACCTTCGTCGAGAACAGCGTCTCGCCGTCGGTGTTCACCGCCACCGCCCAGTGGTGCCCCTTGCCGGCGTCGATGCCGACCCATATCTGCGCCTGCCGCGTGCTCAAGCCCGTCGCTCCGTTCCACCGTGACCAGCACTTCCGTGGTCCGAAGAACACTCCGCCGACAGGTCCTTAACCAGCGATGCCCGCAGTTCTCAATCAGCAGTCGGAGCGTCCCGGAGGACCGGGCGGCCATTCTCCGGAAGCCATCAACGGCAGACACCCCATCAGCCACACCCGGCCCTCCCGGACCGCCTCACATTCTTAAGGGACACCCCATGAGCATCACGACCACCACCCACCTCAACTTCCGCGGCACCGCCCGGCAGGCACTCGCGTTCTACCAGAGCGTGTTCGGCGGCCGGCTCACGCTCGCGACCTACGGCGACCTCGGCGCGCCCGCGCAGGCGCCGGGCGCCGACAAGATCGTGTTCGGCCGGCTGGAGAGCGAGGACGGGTTCCGCGTCATGGCCTACGACGTCCCGGGCGCGGACGACCCCGACCCCGCCGCCGTCGCGGGGACCACCCGCAGGGAGAACGGCACGACCGTCACCGACCGCACCTTCTTCCAGTCCGTACGCGGCGGCAGCCTCGACGAGGTCGCCGGCTACTGGAAGGCACTCGCCGAGGGCGCCGACATCGTCGAGCCGCTCGCCGCCTCGCCCTGGAGCCCCGGCTTCGGCATGCTCACCGACCGCTTCGGGGTCACCTGGGTCCTCGACGTCGAGCCCCCGCACGCGGGCTGACACCCGGACGGCGGCCGGCCCCCCGGCGCACCCCACACCCGGGGCGCGCCAGGGGACCGCTTCCCGCCGACGCCCACCCCGGCTGCCGCCTCAGGCGCCCCGCCTCAGCTGCCCTGCCCGGCCGAGCGCACCGCGTCCGCCACCGGTACGGAGCCGCCGATCAGTTCAAGCGTGCGGCCGGCCGCCTCCGGGGTCCGCACCAGCTCAGCGAGGACCGCGGCGACGTCGTCGCGCGGGACAGGGCCGCGGCCCGTCTTCTCGGCCAGGTTCACCAGGCCCGTACCGGCGTCGTCCGTCAGCGCGCCGGGCCGCAGCACCGTCCAGTCGAGCGCGGACCTGGACCGCACGGCGTCGTCCGCGGCGCCCTTCGCCCGCAGGTACGCGTCGAAGACGCCGTCGCCCTCGTGGTCCGCGTCCGCGTTGATCGACGAGACGATCACGTACCGCCGCACGCCCGCGCGCTCGGCCGCGTCCGCGAGCAGCACGGCGGCGGCCCTGTCGACCGTCTCCTTGCGCTCGACCGTGCTGCCGGGGCCCGCGCCCGCCGCGAACACCACGGCGTCGGCGCCCCGCACGGCGCCCGCCACCTCCTCGACCGACGCCGACTCCAGGTCGAGCACCACCGGTTCGGCGCCCGCGGCCCGCAGGTCGTCCGCCTGTTCCGGCTTGCGGATGATGCCCGCAGCCTCGTCCCCGCGCGCGGCGAGCAACCGCTCAAGCCGCAACGCGATCTGACCGTGTCCTCCTGCGATGACAATGCGCATGGACACGACCGTACGTCGGCGCGCCGCGCGGGGCACCCGCACCGCGGGGCGCGGCGGCCACCGCCTCAGCCCGTGCGGCCCTGCCGGGGCAGCGCGGCCCCCGCGCCGCCGTCCGAGTCGCAGTACTCGCGCACCGCGCTGGTGCGCGCCACCACCCGCCCGCGGTGCACGACGATCCTGCTGTACGCCTGCGACAGCACGCCCGCGAGCCCGTCGCCGCGCACGGCGAGCAGCTCGGCGGGGAACCCCGCCTCGATCCGCACCTCGGGCAGCCCCATCGCCGCCCGCGCCGCCCCGCTCACCGCGTCGTACGCGGCGGTGGGCGGCAGGCCGCCCTGCGCGGCCAGCAGATAGGCGGCCTCCAGCGGATCGCCGCGCCCGACCGGGTTCCACGCGTCACGCAGCGCGCCGCCGCCCGCCGCGAGCCGCACTCCCGCGGCGCGCAGCGGCTCCACCGGGGCGGGGCCGCGCACCCCGGCCTCCCCGCAGCCGCCCTGCGGCAGGCAGACCACGGTCACCCCGGCCGCCGCGAGCGCCCCGGCGACCCGCGCCGCCGGCCCGCGCGGCAGCCGGGCGAGCCCGGCGCACGGTCCCACGCTCACGCCGGGACGCAGACCGCCCGCCATCGCCGCGATACGGGTGAGGCGCGCGGGGTCGGCGCCGTCGGTGTGCAGGTCGACGGGGAGGCCGTGCTCGGCCGCGAGCCCGAGCACGGCCTCCACATGTCCCGCCGGGTCCGGGTCGAGGTCGGGGCAGCCGCCCACCACGTCGGCGCCCATCTTCAGCGCGTCGCGCAGTGTGGCGAGCCCGTCCGCGCCCGCCACCCCGGTCAGCAGCCGGGGCACCGCGACGGTGGTGATCCCGCACAGCCCGCGCAGCGAGCGCCGGGCCTGGAGCACCGCTTCGAGACGGGTCAGCTGGTGTGCGCCGCCGACCCGGACGTGCGAGCGCAGCGCCGTCGCGCCGTGGCCGAGCTGCGTCAGCGCGGCCTCCGTCGCGCGCCGCCGCACGTCCGGCGCCGAGCAGTCGGCCGGCGGCCCCTCCGCGGTCAGCGCGGTGTCGCCGTGCGCGTGCGGCTCGACGGGCGCGGGCAGCAGCAGATAGCCGGACAGATCGATGAGTGTCCCGCGTGCCCCGCGCCCGCCGAGACACCCCGCGGTGCCGACCGCCTCGATCCGGCCGCCGCCCAGCCGCACGTCGACGGTCCTGCCGTCGGCGAGCCTGGCACCGGAGAGGACCAGCGCGGTGGTGTCGTCGGTGGCACCGCCGGACGGCTGCGGCTGGCTGTCGGGCATCGCGCTCCTGCTGTTCGTACGGCCGTGCCGCGTGCCGCCGGCGCCCGGCGGTCGCCGCGCCCGGACGGGGCGGCAAGATCACGCAGCGTGGGTCGAGCCTAGGACGGGCCCGGCCCGCCCCGGCGGAGGAGCGCAATAGTCGTACCGGTGGAGCCTGCCCGTCGCACCCGCACGCGGGACCCGTGTGACGGACGGGAAGGAGGGCCCGCGAGGCCCTCGCCGTGGGCAGGAAAACGGATTTGGGCGAACCGCGACCGACCGTGTAATGTCTTCATCGCTCGCCCCAATAGCTCAGTCGGTAGAGCGTCTCCATGGTAAGGAGAAGGTCTACGGTTCGATTCCGTATTGGGGCTCTGGTGTTCGGTGATCCTCGCCTTCGGGCGGGGAGATCCTGCATCGCAGCGGTGTAGCTCAGTCGGTAGAGCAAGCGGCTCATAATCGCTGTGTCACCGGTTCAAGTCCGGTCACCGCTACTGACAGTAGCCGATTGCGGGGTCGGTCCTCCAGTCGGCTACTCTTCTTTGTGTAAAACCTGATTATCCATCCGTTCGTCAAGGAGCACTCACGTGGCTGCCACAGACGTCCGCCCGAAGATCACGCTGGCCTGCGTGGAGTGCAAGGAGCGGAACTACATCACCAAGAAGAACCGGCGCAACAACCCGGATCGTCTTGAGCTCAAGAAGCACTGCCCGCGCTGCAAGGCGCACACGGCGCACCGCGAGACGCGCTGACCAAGGCTCGAACGCGAGGCCGCCCCTCTCAGAGGGGCGGCCTCGCGTCGTCTGGGCCGCGCGCGCCGGACGGGAGAGCGGCCCCGGGCGGACCGGGGCGTGCCGCGGGCGCCGGGAGCGGCCCGCGGGGAGACGGCCCGCCGGCCGCGGGGGCCGGGGGCGAGACACCAGGAAGGGGGTCGCGCCGCATGGCGCTCGACCAGTCCTTTGTGGGGCGGAGCTACCCGCCCACCGCGCCGTACGAGGTCGGCCGGGAGAAGATCCGCGAGTTCGCCGAGGCGATCGGCGAGACGGCGGCGGCGTACACCGACCCCGAGGCCGCGAAGGCGCTCGGGTATGCGGACGTGATCGCCCCGCCGACCTTCGTGTTCACGGTCACCTTCAGGGCGGCGGGCGAGGTCATCACCGACCCGCGGCTCGGCCTCGACTACAGCAGGGTCGTGCACGGCAGCCAGAAGTTCGCGTACACCAGGCCGGTGCGCGCGGGCGACCGCCTCTCGGTGACCTCCACGATCGAGGCCATCACCACCCGCGCGGGCAGCGACTTCGTCGACCTGCGTGGTGAGGTGCGCGACGAGAGCGGCGAGCATGTCGCGACGGCGTGGATGAAGCTGGTGGCGCGGGCCGCCGACGAAGCGGCGGAGGCGTGAGGTCATGACGGCGAAGATCGGTTACGACGAGGTCGAGGTCGGCACGGAGCTGCCGCCCGGCACGTTCCCCGTCACCCGCGACACCCTCGTCCGGTACGCGGGCGCCTCGGGCGACTTCAACCCGATCCACTTCAACGAGCGGTTCGCCAAGGAGGTCGGGCTGCCGGACGTCATCGCGCACGGCATGTTCACCATGGCCGAGGCGGTCCGCGTGGTCACCGACTGGGCCGGCGACCCGGGCGCGGTCGTCGAGTACGGCGTCCGCTTCACCAAGCCCGTGGTCGTGCCCAACGACGACAAGGGCGCGGTCGTCGAGGTCACCGCCAAGGTCGCGGAGAAGCTCGGGGACCGGCAGGTGCGCGTCGACATCGCCGCGTCAAGCGCGGGACAGAAGGTGCTCGGCCTGGCCCGCGCCGTGGTCCGGCTGGCCTGACGCGGACGCGCGCGGCCGGCGGTCACCGGCCGCGCGCCCGCTCTGCCCCGGGGTGTGCCACCGCGCCGGGCCGGCGCACCGGCCCGTTAGCCTTGCCGCGTGCAGGAACTTTTCGAGACTCCCCTCGCCCCCCTCACCACCCTCAGGCTCGGCGGCCCGGCCCGGCGCCTGGTGACCGCGGAGACCGACGAGGACGTGGTGGCGCAGACCCGCGCGGCCGACGACGCGGGCACCCCCCTCCTCCTCGTCGGCGGCGGCAGCAACCTCGTCGTGGGCGACAAGGGGTTCGACGGCACCGCCCTGCGCGTCGCGACCCGCGGGGTGCGGATCGACGGCACCCGCGTCGAGGCGGCCGCGGGCGAGGTGTGGAGCGACCTGGTGGCCCGCACGGTCGCCGCTGGGCTCGCCGGGATCGAGTGCCTGGCCGGCATCCCCGGCTCCGTGGGGGCCACGCCCATCCAGAACGTGGGCGCCTACGGCCAGGAGGTCTCCTCCGTCGTCACCGATGTCGTCGCGTACGACCGGGCAGAGCGGCGGACCGTGCGGCTGACCAACGGCGAGTGCCTCTTCTCGTACCGCTCCAGCGTCTTCAAGCTCCACCCCGAGCGCTACGCCGTGCTGCGCGTCCACTTCACGCTGGAGGACGCGGGCGGCCTCTCGGGGCCGCTGAAGTACGCCGAGACGGCCCGCGCGCTCGGCGTCGGGCCGGGGGAGCGGGTGGCGCTCTCCGCCGCCCGCGACACCGTGCTCGCGCTGCGCTCCGGCAAGGGCATGGTCCTCGACCCCGACGACCACGACACCTGGTCCGCCGGGTCGTTCTTCACCAACCCGCTGCTCGACGCCGACCAGTACGCGGACTTCCTCGGCCGCGTACGGGCCCGGCTCGGCGCGGACGCCGTGCCGCCCGCGTACCCGGAGGCCGACGGCCGGGTGAAGACGTCGGCGGCCTGGCTGATCGACAAGGCGGGCTTCACCAAGGGGTACGGCACCGGCCCCGCCCGGATCTCCACCAAGCACACGCTCGCGCTGACCAACCGGGGCGACGCCACCACCGAGGACCTGCTCGCCCTCGCCCGCGAGGTCGTCGCGGGCGTCCACGACGCCTTCGGGATCGTCCTCGTCAACGAGCCGGTGATGGTGGGCGTCGCGCTCTGAGCCGCCTCAGGACGCCAGCCAGGCGTCCACGTCCGCCAGCAGCCCCGCCCGCACGTCCTCGGGCGCGGCCGAGGCGCGCACCGACTGGCGGGCCAGCTCCGCGAGCTCCTCGTCGGTGAAGCCGTGGTGCTCGCGCGCCAGCTCGTACTGCGCGGCCAGGCGCGAGCCGAAGAGGAGCGGGTCGTCGGCGCCCAGCGCCATCGGCACGCCCGCGTCGAACAGGGTGCGCAGCGGTACGTCGGCCGGCTTCGCGTACACGCCGAGCGCCACGTTCGACGCCGGGCAGACCTCGCAGGTCACCCCCGAGTCGGCGAGGCGCCGCAGCAGCGTCGGGTCCTCGGCGGCCCGCACCCCGTGGCCGACCCGCGCGGCCCGCAGGTCGTCGAGGCAGTCCCGGACCGACGCGGGCCCGGTCAGCTCGCCGCCGTGCGGCGCCGCGAGCAGCCCGCCGCGCCGCGCGATGGCGAACGCGCGGTCGAAGTCCCTGGCCATCCCGCGTCGTTCGTCGTTGGAGAGGCCGAAGCCGACCACGCCCGCGTCCGCGTAGCGCACCGCGAGCCGCGCCAGCGTCCTGGCCTCCAGGGGGTGCTTCATCCGGTTCGCGGCCACCAGGACCCGCATGCCGAGCCCGGTCTCCCGCGACGCGGACTCCACCGCGTCGAGGATGATCTCCATCGCGGGGATCAGACCGCCGAGGTGCGGGGCGTACGATGTCGGGTCGACCTGGATCTCCAGCCAGCGCGACCCGTCCCGCACGTCCTCCTCCGCGGCCTCCCGCACCAGCCGCCGGATGTCGTCGGGCTCCCGCAGGCACGAGCGCGCGATGTCGTACAGGCGTTGGAAGCGGAACCAGCCGCGCTCGTCGGTGGCGCTCAGGCGCGGCGGCTCGCCGCCGGTCAGCGCCTCGGGGAGGTGCACGCGGTACTTCGCGGCCAGCTCAAGAAGGGTCGTGGGCCGCATCGAACCCGTGAAGTGCAGGTGCAGATGGGCCTTCGGCAGCAGTCGCAGGTCGCGGGGGTGTGCCGGGTCGTGCCGGGTGGGGGCGGTCGTGCTCAACATCCCAAGATCCTGCCGCATGCGCGCCGGTGACTACAGCCCGATGGTCGGATCCGTCGCCCACCGAACGGAAAAACGGGTCCCCCGCCGGCAACCGGCGGGGGACCCGTGGCGTCGTCCGGCGGTGCGCCGGGCGGCGCTCAGCCCTTGGCCTCCGCGAGCAGCTTCTGGATGCGGGAGACGCCCTCGACCAGGTCCTCGTCGCCGAGTGCGTAAGAAAGCCGCAGGTAGCCGGGGGTGCCGAACGCCTCACCCGGCACGACCGCGACCTCGACCTCGTCGAGGATCAGCGCGGCGAGTTCCACCGACGACTCCGGGCGCGAGCCCCTGATCTCCTTGCCGAGCAGCGCCTTCACCGACGGGTACGCGTAGAACGCGCCCTCGGGCTCGGGGCAGACCACGCCGTCGATCTCGTTCAGCATCCGCACGATCGTGCGGCGGCGGCGGTCGAAGGCCGCGCGCATCTCGGCGACCGCAGACAGGTCGCCGGAGACGGCGGCGAGCGCGGCGGCCTGCGAGACGTTCGCGACGTTCGACGTCGCGTGCGACTGGAGGTTCGCGGCGGCCTTGATCACGTCCTTCGGGCCGATCGCCCACCCCACCCGCCAGCCGGTCATCGCGTACGTCTTGGCGACGCCGTTGACGACGACGCACTTCTCGCGCAGCTCGGGCACGGCCGCGGGCAGCGAGGTGAACTCGGCGTCGCCGTACACCAGGTGCTCGTAGATCTCGTCCGTCAGCACCCACAGGCCGTGCTCCACGGCCCAGCGGCCGATCGCCTCGGTGTCCTCGCGGCTGTAGACGGCGCCTGTCGGGTTGGACGGCGAGACGAACAGCAGCACCTTCGTGCGCTCGGTGCGCGCGGCCTCCAACTGCGCGACGGAGACCCGGTAGCCGGTGGTCTCGTCGGCGACCACGTCGACCGGCACACCGCCCGCGAGCCGGATCGACTCGGGGTACGTCGTCCAGTACGGCGCCGGTACGAGGACCTCGTCGCCCGGGTCGAGGATCGCGGCGAACGCCTCGTAGATCGCCTGCTTGCCGCCGTTGGTCACCAGGACCTGCGCGGGGTCGACCTCGTAGCCGGAGTCGCGCAGCGTCTTGGCGGCGATCGCGGCCTTCAGCTCGGGCAGGCCCCCGGCGGGGGTGTAGCGGTGGAACCTGGGGTTCCGGCAGGCCTCGACGGCGGCGTCGACGATGTAGTCGGGGGTCGGGAAGTCCGGCTCGCCCGCGCCGAACCCGATCACCGGCCGCCCGGCGGCCTTGAGGGCCTTGGCCTTGGCGTCGACGGCGAGGGTCGCGGACTCGGAGATCGCGCCGACGCGCGCGGACACCCGGCGCTCGGCGGAAGGGGATGCAGCGCTCATGGGCCCATGGTTTCAGACCGGAAACCTCCGCGGCACACGGGTTTCACGAACTGAACAACTGGGCATCCAGCGGCGACGCATGGTGTCCGGGTACGACCGGAGCGTGTGCGTCCGGGCTCTGTTGATCTCCGTCCGACCTCCGGGCGCGGCCTCCCGGGGCCCGATCGGGGCAGGTCGCCGGGGGACGCGGCCCGGCCGCCCACGGGCCCCGGGCGCCCGGGAGCTGTTCGACGCACGGCCACCGACCACGTACACTCACCTGTCGTCGGCCCCCGTCGTCGCGTCCGTCCGCGCGCATACCGTGCGCACCGTCGGATGGGGTAGGTTGGGGCGGGCAACAAAGGGTCGTAGCTCAATTGGTAGAGCACTGGTCTCCAAAACCAGCGGTTGGGGGTTCAAGTCCCTCCGGCCCTGCTACACACACCGCCAGGATGTGTGCGCATGTACGTACATTCATTGCACCGCCGTGCGGCTCCCCCGGGCGCGGCACGGCCACGACCCGGAATCAGGTGAGAGAGCGTGACGGACGCCGTGGGCTCCATCGACAAGCCTGATGCCGACGACGAGTCCCCCGAGACGCAGGAGAAGAAGCCCCGCAAGGGCGGCAGGCGCGGGAAGAAGGGCCCCCTGGGCCGTCTCGCCCTCTTCTACCGGCAGGTCGTCGCCGAACTGCGCAAGGTCGTCTGGCCGACTCGTAATCAGCTGTCGACGTACACCACTGTCGTGATTGTCTTCGTTGTCATCATGATCGGTCTGGTGACCGTGATTGACTATGGCTTCAACCAAGCAATCAAGTCCGTTTTCGGCTGATCCCGGGGGGCGACCCACAGCGGCCGCCCCTTTCGGGTGTTCCACCCCTTGAGCCAGGAAGAAGCAGTCACCGTGTCTGACCCGAACCTGAACGACGCCCGCGAATCGGCCGAGTCCGCTGCGGACGAGGCCGACGTCGCCGCGGCGGCGGACGCTGTCGAGCCAGACGAGGCCACCGCCGCTGCCGAGGCCGAGGCCGAGGAGAAGCCTGACGAGTCCGTCGAGGTGGCTGAGGCCTCCTCGGAGACCGACGAGTCCGAGGCGCCCGAGGGGCCGGACGGGTCCGGGACCGCGGCGGACGACGAGGCGGCCGACGCGGAGTCCGCGGGGGACGCCGGTGACGGCGCCGAGGAGGCCGAGGAGGCCCCCGTCGACCCGGTCGCCGCGCTCCGCGAGGAGCTGCGCGGACTGCCGGGCGAGTGGTACGTGATCCACACCTACGCGGGCTACGAGAAGCGCGTGAAGGCCAACCTGGAGCAGCGCGCCGTCTCGCTCAACGTCGAGGAGTTCATCTACCAGGCCGAGGTCCCTGAGGAAGAGATCGTCCAGATCAAGAACGGCGAGCGCAAGAACGTCCGGCAGAACAAGCTGCCCGGCTATGTGCTCGTCCGCATGGATCTGACGAACGAGTCCTGGGGCGTCGTCCGCAACACCCCCGGCGTCACCGGCTTCGTGGGCAACGCCTACGACCCGTACCCGCTGACGCTCGACGAGATCGTGAAGATGCTCGCCCCCGAGGCCGAGGAGAAGGCGGCCCGCGAGGCGGCCGAGGCCGAGGGCAAGCCGGCGCCCGCCCGCAAGGTCGAGGTCCAGGTGCTGGACTTCGAGGTGGGCGACTCCGTCACCGTCACGGACGGCCCGTTCGCCACGCTCCAGGCGACGATCAACGAGATCAGCGCCGACTCGCGCAAGGTCAAGGGCCTGGTGGAGATCTTCGGCCGGGAGACCCCGGTCGAGCTGAGCTTCGACCAGATCCAGAAGAACTGACGCGGGCGGCGCCCGCGCCGCCCCGTACCGCTTCCGACCAGGTCAGGGTCGCCCCTCGTGGGCCCCTGACCTGTCGGTTTTTGGCCGCACATCCTTACCCGTTATCGTTGTGCGGTATGCCTCCAACCGGATGATCGGTGGAGGCTGATCACCTCTCATCAGGACCCGGAGAGAAACACCATGCCTCCCAAGAAGAAGAAGATCACAGGGCTGATCAAGCTCCAGATCCAGGCCGGTGCGGCCAACCCGGCTCCGCCGGTCGGCCCCGCCCTGGGTCAGCACGGCGTCAACATCATGGAGTTCTGCAAGGCCTACAACGCCGCGACGGAGTCGCAGCGCGGGATGGTCGTGCCGGTGGAGATCACGGTCTACGAGGACCGCTCCTTCACCTTCATCACCAAGACGCCGCCGGCCGCCAAGCTCATCCTCAAGGCCGCGGGTGTGGACAAGGGCTCCGGCGAGCCCCACGTCAAGAAGGTCGCCAAGCTGACGCGCGACCAGGTCAGGGACATCGCCAACACCAAGATGCCCGACCTGAACGCCAACAACATCGAGGCCGCCGAGAAGATCATCGCCGGCACCGCCCGCTCCATGGGCATCACGGTCGAGGGCTGAGACCCGACGCCGTGCCGCGGGCGCACGCCCCAGGCGGCTCCCGCAGTGGGAGGGCCCTGCGCGGCCCGGACCACGACCTCCGCACCTGCTTGAACCACCAGGAGAAGAAGTGAAGCGCAGCAAGGCTCTCCGCGCAGCGGACGCCAAGATCGACCAGGAGCGCGTGTACGCGCCCCTGGAGGCCGTACGTCTGGCCAAGGACATCAACAGCGCGAAGTTCGACGGCACCGTCGAGGTCGCCTTCCGGCTCGGCGTCGACCCGCGCAAGGCGGACCAGATGGTCCGCGGCACCGTGAACCTCCCGCACGGCACCGGCAAGACCGCCCGGGTCCTGGTCTTCGCGACCGGTGACCGTGCCGAGGCAGCACGCGCCGCGGGCGCCGACATCGTCGGCGCCGACGAGCTGATCGACGAGGTCGCGAAGGGGCGTCTCGACTTCGACGCCGTCGTCGCCACCCCGGACCTCATGGGCAAGGTCGGCCGCCTCGGCCGGGTCCTCGGCCCGCGCGGTCTGATGCCCAACCCGAAGACCGGAACGGTCACCCCCGACGTCACCAAGGCCGTGACGGACATCAAGGGCGGCAAGATCGAGTTCCGTGTCGACAAGCACTCGAACCTCCACTTCATCATCGGCAAGATCTCGTTCGACGAGACCCAGCTCGTGGAGAACTACGCCGCCGCGCTTGAGGAGATCAACCGCCTCAAGCCGTCGGCCGCCAAGGGCCGTTACATCAAGCGGGCCACACTGGCCACGACGATGGGCCCCGGCATCCCGCTGGACGCCAACCGCACCCGGAACCTCCTCGAAGAGGACCCGGCCGTCGTCTGACGTTCGGCGTCGGCCCGTCCGGCGCCCCCGGGCCCCCCGCTCCGCACCCGCGGCGCGGGGGGCCCGTTTTTTCGTGGTCACGCAGGGGGGCCGGCGCATCCTGATCGCTGGCGCCCACGGGGGATGTCGGTGGGCGGGCGTATTCTGCCTCAGGCAGGTGCCTGACAGGCGTCTCACAGACAAGCAGTGCACAGCAGGGGTGGGGGGAACAGCACATGAGGACATCGGTCGGCAGACGTGGCGCGTTCGCGGTGACGGCTGCGCTCGCGGCGGTCGTGACGGTGGCGGGCTGCCAGGGCGACGGCGGCTCCAAGAAGGCGGCGGACTCCGCGGCGCCCTCGGCGTCGAAGGCGGCGCCCGCGGCGGCCTCTCCGGCCGACGCGGTCACCGCGGCGTACAAGAAGCTCTCGGCGTACCGGTCGGCGAAGTTCCGCATGGCGATGACCGTGCCGGACAAGGCGGGCGCGGCCACGACGATGAAGACGTCGGGGACCATCGGCTGGAACCCGACGGTGATGGACATGACGATGGACGGCACGAGCCTCGGCGTGCCCGGCGCGGGCACCGTCCGCGCGAGGATGGCGGGCGACGCCATGTACGTCGATCTCTCCGCGGAGATGAAGGACGACCCGGAGACCGCCAAGGTGCTCGGCGGCAAGCGGTGGATGAAGCTCGACCTCGGCTCGGCGGGAGCGGCCGCGGCGGGCGGCGACTCGGCGCTCCTCGGCAGCTCGCTCCAGTCGGACCAGAGCCCCGCGCAGCAGCTCGCGACGCTGCTCCAGTCCCCGCAGATCACGCGGGTGGGCGCGGAGAAGGTCGACGGGGTGCGGGCGCAGCACTACAAGGGCCACCTCACCACCGAGCAGATGCTCGACGCGGGCAACGCCAAGACGCTCACACCCGAGCAGCGCAAGCAGGCGGCCGACAGCATGAAGAAGGCCGGCATCACCGCGGAGGACTTCGACGTGTGGGTGGGGGCCGACGACTTCCCGGTGCGGGTGAGCGTCGCCATGGACACCGCGAACGGCGCCATGAAGGTGGACGAGCACCTGGCGGGCTACACGGCGAAGGCGGCCGACGTCCAGGCGCCGCCCGCCGACCAGACGTTCACGCTCCAGGACCTCATGAAGCAGGCCCAGGAGTCCGGCGCCACGTCCTGAGCGGAGAGGAGCTGCGGGGCCGGGGCCGGCGGATTTGCCTGCCGCGTGCCCGGTCCCGTACCCTCCCACTGAAGCCAAAGACCGCTGGTTGTCGCCGTGCCCGCGAGGGACCGGTGACCGAAGGATCCGCTAGCTGCGGACGGCCTGCGCAGGTGACAGTGGAAAGCTCCCGCACGGCGCGACGTGTCGTGCCGGTCGAGCTACGCCCCGCGCACCTGCGTCGGGGCGTTTCGTTTTGTTCAGCCCCTTCCGAGAGCGGTCCTCATCACCCGGAAGGAGGCCGACGCTCATGGCAAGGCCCGACAAGGCCGCCGCGGTGGCCGAGCTGACGGAGCAGTTCCGCAGCTCGAACGCCGCAGTGCTGACCGAGTACCGGGGTCTCACCGTGGCGCAGCTCAAGGAGCTGCGCCGCTCGCTCGGTGGGAACGCCCAGTACGCCGTGGTGAAGAACACGCTGACCAAGATCGCGGCCAACGAGGCCGGGATCAACCAGCTGGACGACCTGTTCGCGGGTCCGACGGCTGTTGCCTTCGTCACCGGTGACCCGGTGGAGTCGGCGAAGGGTCTCCGTGACTTCTCCAAGGACAACCCGAACCTCGTCATCAAGGGCGGTGTCCTTGACGGCAAGGCGATGTCCGCCGACGAGATCAAGAAGCTTGCGGACCTTGAGTCCCGCGAGGTTCTGCTCGCCAAGCTGGCGGGCGCCATGAAGGCCAAGCCGTCGCAGGCTGCCGCGCTCTTCCAGGCGCTCCCCTCGAAGTTCGTCCGCACCGCGGAGGCGCTTCGTGCCAAGAAGGAAGCCGACGAGCAGGGCGGTGCCGAGTAACTCGGCGTTCTGGCCGCAAGGCCGCTGCGGGCCCAGCGCCCGCCGACATGTACACCCGGCACCAGCCGATTTAGTGGAAGGACCGCCATCATGGCGAAGCTCAGCCAGGACGACCTGCTCGCGCAGTTCGAGGAGATGACCCTCATCGAGCTCTCCGAGTTCGTGAAGGCCTTCGAGGACAAGTTCGACGTCACCGCCGCCGCTCCGGTCGCCGCCGCCGCCGTCGCGGGCCCGGGTGCCCCGGCCGCCGAGGCCGCTGCCGAGCAGGACGAGTTCGACGTCATCCTGACCGGTGCGGGCGACAAGAAGATCCAGGTCATCAAGGTCGTGCGCGAGCTCACCTCGCTCGGCCTCAAGGAGGCCAAGGACCTCGTGGACGGCGCCCCGAAGCCCGTCCTCGAGAAGGTCGCCAAGGACGCCGCCGACAAGGCCGCCGAGTCCCTCAAGGGCGCCGGCGCCTCCGTCGAGGTCAAGTGAACCCTGGCGCCTGAGGGCGCCGGACGCGCGGCTGACGGCCGCGCACCGCGTTGACGCGAGGGGCGATCACCCATCCGGGTGGTCGCCCCTCGCCGTGCCCGCGGCGATCGGCTTGCGTTCCCCCTGCCTGCCGCTAGGGTGATCATCGTCTGCGGCCCGGGGGGCTTCCCGAGCTCAGAGCCGGGTTTCCGGGGCGGGGCCCGGAGGGCGGGGGGCCTTGACGAACCGCAGCAGGCGCGCAATTCTCGTGGTCGCGTCGTCACAGTCGATCCGACTCCGAGGCATGGATCGCGGGCGATGTGGGAAGTAACGGGATGGCGCTCAAGCGCCACGGCTCTGCGGCGGCTCCGGCCGGGCAGGGTCGGTGTACGGGCCGGCAGCAGCAGCGAGGGTGTTGAGGACAACGAGGGTCTCCCACAACCCGCTCTGGACATCAGTGTGCCAAGTGGCTACACTGTCCCTTTGCGCTGCCTGTTAGCTGTCCCCTGCCCGTCACCAGGGGCACCCTCTCGTAAGAACATCGGTGATCGAAGGCTCTGACCAGGGCTTTCCCTCTCCGTGTCTACGGGGGACCGGTACGCGCGTAGTGAGTCCGAGCCCTCGGAAGGACCCCCTCTTGGCCGCCTCGCGCAACGCCTCGACCACGAATACGAACAACGGCGCAAGCACCGCCCCGCTGCGCATCTCCTTTGCAAAGATCAAGGAGCCCCTTGAGGTTCCGAACCTTCTCGCGCTCCAGACCGAGAGCTTCGACTGGCTGCTCGGCAACGCCGCGTGGAAGGCTCGCGTCGAGGCGGCTCTCGACAACGGACAGGACGTCCCCAGGAAGTCCGGTCTTGAGGAGATCTTCGAAGAGATCTCCCCGATCGAGGACTTCTCCGGGTCGATGTCGCTGACGTTCCGCGACCACCGTTTCGAGCCCCCGAAGAACTCGATCGACGAGTGCAAGGAGCGCGACTTCACGTACGCGGCTCCGCTGTTCGTCACCGCCGAGTTCACGAACAACGAGACCGGCGAGATCAAGTCCCAGACGGTCTTCATGGGCGACTTCCCGCTCATGACGAACAAGGGCACCTTCGTCATCAACGGCACCGAGCGTGTCGTGGTGTCGCAGCTCGTGCGCTCGCCGGGCGTCTACTTCGACTCCTCCATCGACAAGACGTCCGACAAGGACATCTACTCCGCCAAGATCATCCCCTCCCGGGGTGCCTGGCTGGAGATGGAGATCGACAAGCGCGACATGGTCGGCGTCCGCATCGACCGCAAGCGCAAGCAGTCCGTGACCGTCCTGCTCAAGGCGCTCGGCTGGACGACCGAGCAGATCCTTGAGGAGTTCGGCGAGTACGAGTCGATGCGCGCCACCCTGGAGAAGGACCACACCCAGGGCCAGGACGACGCGCTGCTCGACATCTACCGCAAGCTCCGTCCGGGCGAGCCCCCCACGCGCGAGGCCGCCCAGACGCTGCTGGAGAACCTCTACTTCAACCCGAAGCGCTACGACCTGGCGAAGGTCGGCCGCTACAAGGTCAACAAGAAGCTGGGCGCTGACGCCCCGCTCGACGCCGGCGTGCTCACCACCGACGACGTCATCGCGACCATCAAGTACCTGGTCAAGCTGCACGCGGGCGAGACCGAGACGGTCAGCTCCAGCGGCGCCGAGATCGTCGTCGAGACCGACGACATCGACCACTTCGGCAACCGCCGCCTGCGCAACGTCGGCGAGCTCATCCAGAACCAGGTCCGCACGGGCCTCGCGCGGATGGAGCGCGTCGTGCGCGAGCGCATGACGACGCAGGACGTCGAGGCGATCACGCCGCAGACGCTGATCAACATCCGGCCGGTCGTCGCCTCCATCAAGGAGTTCTTCGGCACCAGCCAGCTGTCGCAGTTCATGGACCAGAACAACCCGCTCTCCGGGCTCACCCACAAGCGCCGCCTCTCGGCGCTCGGCCCGGGTGGCCTCTCCCGTGAGCGGGCCGGCTTCGAGGTCCGTGACGTGCACCCGTCGCACTACGGCCGCATGTGCCCGATCGAGACGCCCGAGGGCCCGAACATCGGCCTGATCGGCTCGCTCGCCTCGTACGGTCGGGTCAACGCGTTCGGCTTCGTCGAGACGCCGTACCGCCGGGTCACCGAGGGCGTCGTCACCGACGAGGTCGACTACCTGACCGCGGACGAGGAGGACCGCTTCGTCATCGCGCAGGCCAACGCGCCGCTCACCGACGAGCTGCGATTCGAGGAGACCCGCGTGCTGGTCCGCCGCCGCGGCGGCGAGGTCGACTACGTGCCGGGCGAGGACGTCGACTACATGGACGTCTCGCCGCGCCAGATGGTGTCCGTCGCGACGGCCATGATCCCGTTCCTGGAGCACGACGACGCCAACCGCGCCCTCATGGGCGCGAACATGATGCGCCAGGCCGTGCCGCTGATCACCTCAGAGGCGCCGCTCGTCGGCACCGGCATGGAGTACCGCTGCGCGGTCGACGCCGGCGACGTCATCAAGGCGGAGAAGGCGGGTGTGGTCCAGGAGGTCTCCGCGGACTACATCACCGTCACCAACGACGACGGCACGTACACCACGTACCGCATCGCGAAGTTCTTCCGCTCCAACCAGGGCACCTCGGTCAACCAGAAGGTCGTCGTCTCCGAGGGCGACCGGGTCATCGAGGGCCAGGTGCTCGCAGACGGCCCGGCCACCGAGCAGGGCGAGATGGCGCTCGGCAAGAACCTCCTGGTCGCGTTCATGCCGTGGGAGGGCCACAACTACGAGGACGCGATCATCCTCAGCCAGCGCCTGGTGCAGGACGACGTCCTCTCCTCGATCCACATCGAGGAGCACGAGGTCGACGCCCGCGACACCAAGCTCGGCCCCGAGGAGATCACCCGGGACATCCCGAACGTCTCCGAGGAGGTCCTCGCCGACCTGGACGAGCGCGGCATCATCCGCATCGGCGCCGAGGTCCGCGACACCGACATCCTCGTCGGCAAGGTCACGCCCAAGGGCGAGACGGAGCTGACGCCCGAGGAGCGGCTGCTGCGCGCGATCTTCGGTGAGAAGGCCCGCGAGGTCCGCGACACCTCGCTGAAGGTGCCGCACGGCGAGACCGGCAAGGTCATCGGCGTCCGCGTCTTCGACCGCGAGGAGGGCGACGAGCTGCCGCCCGGTGTCAACCAGCTGGTCCGCGTGTACGTGGCGCAGAAGCGCAAGATCACGGACGGCGACAAGCTGGCCGGCCGCCACGGCAACAAGGGCGTCATCTCCAAGATCCTGCCGATCGAGGACATGCCGTTCCTGGAGGACGGCACCCCGGTCGACATCATCCTCAACCCGCTGGGCGTCCCGTCCCGCATGAACCCGGGACAGGTCCTTGAGATCCACCTCGGCTGGCTCGCCAGCCAGGGCTGGGACGTCTCCTCGCTCGGCGAGGAGTGGGCCCAGCGCCTCCAGGCCATCGGCGCCGACCAGGTGGACCCGCGTACCAACGTGGCGACCCCGGTCTTCGACGGTGCCCGCGAGGACGAGCTGGCCGGCCTGCTGGAGCACACCGTTCCCAACCGGGACGGTGAGCGCATGGTGCAGCCGACCGGCAAGGCCCGCCTGTTCGACGGCCGCTCCGGCGAGCCGTTCCCGGACCCGATCTCGGTCGGGTACATGTACATCCTCAAGCTGCACCACCTGGTCGACGACAAGCTCCACGCCCGCTCGACCGGCCCGTACTCCATGATCACCCAGCAGCCCCTGGGTGGTAAGGCGCAGTTCGGCGGTCAGCGCTTCGGTGAGATGGAGGTGTGGGCGCTGGAGGCGTACGGCGCCGCCTACGCCCTCCAGGAACTCCTCACGATCAAGTCCGACGACGTCACCGGCCGCGTGAAGGTCTACGAGGCCATCGTCAAGGGCGAGAACATCCCCGAGCCCGGCATTCCCGAGTCCTTCAAGGTCCTCATCAAGGAAATGCAGTCGCTCTGCCTCAACGTGGAGGTGCTGTCCTCGGACGGCATGTCCATCGAGATGCGGGACACGGACGAGGACGTGTTCCGTGCGGCGGAGGAGCTCGGCATCGACCTGTCCCGGCGGGAGCCGAGCAGCGTCGAAGAGGTCTGACGGGTCGGTCGGCCAGGCACCCGCCTCGGCGGGTGCCTGGCCGGCCACCTCGGACCCTCCTCCACGCGCTCCGCGTGGGGGGACCCCCATCAGACCTTCAGACACAACCCTGAGAGGGATTGACGCATAGTGCTCGACGTCAACTTCTTCGACGAGCTGCGGATCGGCCTTGCCACCGCGGACGACATCCGTACCTGGTCCCACGGCGAGGTCAAGAAGCCGGAGACCATCAACTACCGCACGCTCAAGCCCGAGAAGGACGGACTCTTCTGCGAGAAGATCTTCGGCCCCACCCGGGACTGGGAGTGCTACTGCGGCAAGTACAAGCGTGTCCGCTTCAAGGGCATCATCTGTGAGCGCTGTGGCGTCGAGGTCACGCGCGCCAAGGTGCGCCGCGAGCGGATGGGCCACATCGAGCTGGCCGCTCCCGTCACCCACATCTGGTACTTCAAGGGCGTTCCCTCGCGCCTCGGCTACCTGCTCGACCTGGCGCCGAAGGACCTGGAGAAGGTCATCTACTTCGCCGCGTACATGATCACGTACGTGGACGAGGAGCGCCGCACCCGCGACCTGCCCTCGCTGGAGGCGCACGTCTCCGTCGAGCGGCAGCAGATCGAGAACCGCCGCGACTCCGACCTGGAGGCCCGCGCCAAGAAGCTCGAGACCGACCTGGCCGAGCTGGAGGCCGAGGGCGCCAAGGCCGACGTGCGCCGCAAGGTGCGCGAGGGCGCCGAGCGCGAGATGAAGCAGCTGCGCGACCGCGCGCAGCGCGAGATCGACCGCCTGGACGAGGTCTGGAACCGCTTCAAGAACCTCAAGGTGCAGGACCTGGAGGGCGACGAGCTCCTCTACCGCGAGCTGCGTGACCGCTTCGGCACGTACTTCGACGGCTCGATGGGCGCCGCCGCGCTCCAGAAGCGCCTGGAGTCCTTCGACCTCGACGAGGAGGCCGAGCGCCTCCGCGAGATCATCCGCACCGGCAAGGGGCAGAAGAAGACCCGCGCGCTCAAGCGCCTCAAGGTCGTCTCCGCGTTCCTCCAGACCAGCAACAGCCCCAAGGGCATGGTGCTGGACTGCGTGCCGGTCATCCCGCCGGACCTGCGTCCGATGGTGCAGCTGGACGGCGGCCGCTTCGCGACCTCCGACCTGAACGACCTGTACCGCCGCGTCATCAACCGCAACAACCGCCTGAAGCGGCTTCTCGACCTCGGCGCGCCCGAGATCATCGTGAACAACGAGAAGCGCATGCTCCAGGAGGCCGTGGACGCCCTCTTCGACAACGGCCGCCGTGGCCGCCCGGTCACGGGCCCCGGCAACCGTCCGCTGAAGTCGCTGTCCGACATGCTCAAGGGCAAGCAGGGCCGCTTCCGCCAGAACCTCCTCGGCAAGCGCGTCGACTACTCGGCGCGTTCCGTGATCGTCGTCGGTCCGCAGCTCAAGCTGCACCAGTGCGGTCTGCCGAAGGCGATGGCGCTCGAACTGTTCAAGCCGTTCGTGATGAAGCGCCTGGTCGACCTGAACCACGCGCAGAACATCAAGTCGGCGAAGCGCATGGTCGAGCGCGGCCGCACGGTCGTGTACGACGTCCTCGAAGAGGTCATCGCCGAGCACCCCGTGCTGCTCAACCGCGCGCCGACCCTGCACCGCCTCGGCATCCAGGCCTTCGAGCCGCAGCTGGTCGAGGGCAAGGCCATCCAGATCCACCCGCTCGTGTGCACCGCGTTCAACGCGGACTTCGACGGCGACCAGATGGCCGTGCACCTGCCGCTGTCCGCGGAGGCGCAGGCCGAGGCCCGCATCCTGATGCTGTCCTCGAACAACATCCTGAAGCCGGCCGACGGACGTCCCGTCACCATGCCGACCCAGGACATGGTGCTCGGACTGTTCTTCCTCACGACGGACGAGGAGGAGCGCGAGGTCGTCGGCGCCGGCCGGTCCTTCGGCTCCACGGCCGAGGCCACCATGGCGTTCGACAGCCGCGAGCTCTCGCTCCAGGCGAAGGTCGACATCCGCTTCCCGGTGGGCACCATCCCGCCGCGCGGCTGGACGCCCCCGCCGAACGAGGACGGCGAGCCGGACACGCAGTGGCAGCCCGGCGACCCGTTCAGGCTGCGGACGACCCTGGGGCGCGCGCTCTTCAACGAGCTGCTGCCCGAGGATTACCCGTTCGTGGACTACTCGGTCGGCAAGAAGCAGCTCTCCGAGATCGTCAACGACCTCGCGGAGCGCTACCCGAAGGTGATCGTGGCGGCGACGCTCGACAACCTGAAGGCGGCGGGCTTCTTCTGGGCCACCCGCTCCGGTGTCACCGTGGCCATCTCCGACGTGGTCGTCCCCGAGGCGAAGAAGGAGATCGTCGCCGGGTACGAGGCGCAGGACGAGAAGGTCCAGAAGCAGTACGAGCGCGGTCTGATCACGAAGGACGAGCGCACGCAGGAGCTCATCGCGATCTGGACGAAGGCGACCAACGAGGTCGCCGAGGCCATGAACGAGAACTTCCCGAAGACCAACCCCATCTTCATGATGGTGAACTCGGGTGCGCGCGGAAACATGATGCAGATGCGCCAGATCGCCGGTATGCGCGGTCTGGTGTCCAACGCCAAGAACGAGACGATCCCGCGTCCCATCAAGGCGTCGTTCCGCGAGGGCCTGTCCGTGCTGGAGTACTTCATCTCCACGCACGGTGCCCGCAAGGGTCTGGCCGACACCGCCCTGCGTACCGCCGACTCGGGTTACCTGACCCGTCGTCTGGTGGACGTCTCGCAGGACGTGATCATCCGCGAGGAGGACTGCGGCACCGACCGCGGCCTGAAGCTGCGGATCGCGGACCGGGGCACCGACGGTGTGCTGCGCAAGGCGGAGGACGTCGAGACCTCCGTGTACGCGCGGATGCTCGCCGAGGACGTCGTGGTGGACGGCAAGGTCATCGCCCCCGCCAACGTCGACCTCGGTGACGTGCTCATCGACGCGCTGGTCGCGGCGGGCGTGGAGGAGGTCAAGACCCGTTCGGTCCTGACCTGCGAGTCCGCGGTCGGCACCTGTGCGTACTGCTACGGCCGCTCGCTGGCCACCGGCAAGCTGGTCGACATCGGTGAGGCGGTCGGCATCATCGCCGCCCAGTCCATCGGTGAGCCCGGCACCCAGCTGACGATGCGCACCTTCCACACCGGTGGTGTGGCGGGTGACGACATCACGCAGGGTCTGCCGCGTGTCGTCGAGCTGTTCGAGGCCCGTACGCCCAAGGGTGTCGCCCCGATCTCGGAGGCGGCGGGCCGCGTCCGGATCGAGGAGACCGAGAAGACCAAGAAGATCATCGTCACGCCGGACGACGGCAGCGACGAGACGCCCTTCCCCATCTCGAAGCGCGCCCGTCTGCTGGTCGGCGAGGGCGACCACGTCGAGGTGGGCCAGAAGCTCACCGTGGGTGCCACCAACCCGCACGACGTGCTGCGCATCCTCGGCCAGCGCGCGGTCCAGGTCCACCTGGTCGGCGAGGTCCAGAAGGTCTACAACTCGCAGGGTGTGTCGATCCACGACAAGCACATCGAGATCATCATCCGGCAGATGCTGCGCCGGGTGACGATCATCGAGTCGGGCGACGCGGAACTGCTCCCCGGCGAGCTGGTCGAGCGCTCGAAGTTCGAGACCGAGAACCGTCGTGTGGTGCGCGAGGGAGGCCACCCGGCCTCCGGCCGCCCGCAGCTGATGGGTATCACCAAGGCGTCGCTCGCGACCGAGTCGTGGCTGTCCGCGGCGTCCTTCCAGGAGACGACCAGGGTCCTCACCGACGCGGCGATCAACGCCAAGTCGGACTCCCTGATCGGCCTCAAGGAGAACGTCATCATCGGCAAGCTCATCCCGGCCGGTACGGGCCTGTCCCGCTACCGCAACATCCGGGTCGAGCCGACCGAGGAGGCCAAGGCCGCGATGTACTCGGCCGTCGGCTACGACGACATCGACTACTCGCCGTTCGGCACGGGCTCCGGCCAGGCCGTCCCGCTGGAGGACTACGACTACGGTCCGTACAACCAGTGAACCGGGGCGTCGGTGAGTGAGTGAATGAGCCGGAGGGCGGCCGTTCCCCAGGGGGACGGCCGCCCTCCGGGCTTTCTCCGGCCGTTTCTTAGGCCCTTCCCGGGGCCGCCGGGGGCCCGAAAAGGCTCTCGGGATCCGGGTGTTCGTCGTGGGCGTAGAGCGGGTAGGACTTAGCGTTTTGACCTGGGTCGACCGGGTGGGTACGCTCGACTCTGTGCCTGGGGTGTGCCTGGGCTCTCGCGCGTGTCCTCAGCCGCGTGGGGGATCCGTCAACACGGCCACCGCAATCTGCGCTTTCCCCGCTCGCCGGCGGGGGTGCACGGTATTCGACACACCCGACCGCGTGGGTCGGCGACGTTCCAGGTTAGCTTTACGCACGGCACACAGAATCGGAGAAGTAGTGCCTACGATCCAGCAGCTGGTCCGCAAGGGCCGGCAGGACAAGGTCGAGAAGAACAAGACCCCCGCACTTGAGGGCTCCCCTCAGCGCCGCGGGGTCTGCACGCGTGTGTTCACGACCACCCCGAAGAAGCCGAACTCGGCCCTGCGCAAGGTCGCGCGTGTGCGTCTGACCTCGGGCATCGAGGTCACGGCGTACATCCCGGGTGAGGGGCACAACCTGCAGGAGCACTCCATCGTGCTCGTGCGCGGCGGCCGTGTGAAGGACCTGCCGGGTGTTCGCTACAAGATCATCCGCGGCTCGCTCGACACCCAGGGTGTCAAGAACCGCAAGCAGGCCCGCAGCCGCTACGGCGCCAAGAAGGAGAAGTAAGAATGCCTCGTAAGGGCCCCGCCCCGAAGCGTCCGGTCATCATCGACCCGGTCTACGGCTCTCCTCTTGTCACCTCCCTCATCAACAAGATCCTGCTGAACGGCAAGCGCTCCACCGCCGAGCGGATCGTGTACGGCGCCATGGAGGGCCTGCGCGACAAGACCGGCAACGACCCGGTCATCACGCTCAAGCGCGCGCTGGAGAACGTCAAGCCGGCTCTTGAGGTCAAGTCCCGCCGTGTCGGTGGTGCCACCTACCAGGTGCCGGTCGAGGTCAAGCCCGGCCGCGCCTCCACCCTCGCGCTGCGCTGGCTGGTCGGCTACTCGCGGGCCCGCCGCGAGAAGACCATGACCGAGCGCCTGATGAACGAGCTGCTCGACGCCTCCAACGGCCTCGGCGCCTCGGTCAAGAAGCGCGAGGACACGCACAAGATGGCCGAGTCCAACAAGGCCTTCGCGCACTACCGCTGGTAGTCGCAACCCCCATCGAGACCGAGAGAAGATTGAGCCTTATGGCCACCACTTCGCTTGACCTGGCCAGGGTCCGCAACATCGGGATCATGGCCCACATCGACGCGGGCAAGACGACCACCACCGAGCGGATCCTGTTCTACACCGGTGTCTCGTACAAGATCGGTGAAGTCCACGACGGCGCTGCCACCATGGACTGGATGGAGCAGGAGCAGGAGCGCGGCATCACCATCACGTCCGCCGCGACGACCTGTCACTGGCCGCTCGACGAGGTCGACCACACCATCAACATCATCGACACGCCCGGCCACGTCGACTTCACCGTCGAGGTGGAGCGTTCGCTGCGCGTGCTCGACGGTGCCGTCACCGTCTTCGACGGTGTCGCCGGTGTGGAGCCGCAGTCCGAGACGGTGTGGCGTCAGGCCGACCGTTACGGCGTGCCCCGCATCTGCTTCGTCAACAAGCTCGACCGCACCGGCGCCGAGTTCCACCGCTGCGTCGACATGATCACGGACCGCCTCGGCGCGACCCCGATCGTGATGCAGCTGCCGATCGGCGCCGAGGCCGACTTCAAGGGCGTCGTCGACCTCGTGACGATGAAGGCCCTGGTCTGGTCGGCCGAGGCAGCCAAGGGCGAGATGTACGACGTCGTCGACATCCCGGCCACGCACACCGAGGCGGCCGAGGAGTGGCGCGGCAAGCTGCTGGAGACCGTCGCCGAGAACGACGAAGAGATCATGGAGCTGTACCTGGAGGGCGAGGAGCCCTCCGTGGAGCAGCTGTACGGGGCGATCCGCCGCATCACGATCGCTTCCGGCAAGTCCGACGACACCACGGTCACCCCGGTGTTCTGCGGCACGGCGTTCAAGAACAAGGGCGTCCAGCCCCTGCTCGACGCCGTCGTGCGCTACCTGCCCTCCCCCCTGGACGTCGAGGCCATCGAAGGCCACGACGTGAAGGACCCGGAGAAGGTCGTCGCCCGCAAGCCGTCCGACGACGAGCCGCTCTCGGCGCTGGCGTTCAAGATCATGAGCGACCCGCACCTGGGCAAGCTCACCTTCGTCCGCGTGTACTCCGGGCGCCTCGTGGCGGGTTCGGCCGTGCTGAACTCCGTGAAGGGCCGCAAGGAGCGCATCGGCAAGATCTACCGCATGCACGCGAACAAGCGTGAGGAGATCGAGTCGGTGGGCGCCGGCGACATCGTCGCCGTGATGGGCCTGAAGCAGACCACCACCGGTGAGACGCTGAGCGACGAGAAGAACCCGGTGATCCTGGAGTCCATGGACTTCCCGGCGCCGGTCATCGAGGTCGCGATCGAGCCCAAGTCCAAGGGCGACCAGGAGAAGCTGGGTGTCGCCATCCAGCGCCTGGCCGAGGAGGACCCGTCCTTCCAGGTGCACACCAACGAGGAGACCGGCCAGACCGTCATCGGCGGTATGGGCGAGCTTCACCTTGAGGTGCTGGTCGACCGGATGAAGCGCGAGTTCCGCGTCGAGGCCAACGTCGGCAAGCCGCAGGTCGCCTACCGCGAGACCATCCGCAAGGTGGTGGAGCGGGTCGACTACACGCACAAGAAGCAGACCGGTGGCACCGGTCAGTTCGCGAAGGTGCAGATCGCGATCGAGCCCATTGAGGGCGGCGACGCGTCGTACGAGTTCGTGAACAAGGTCACCGGTGGCCGCATCCCGAAGGAGTACATCCCTTCGGTGGACGCCGGTGCCCAGGAAGCGATGCAGTTCGGCATCGTCGCCGGGTACGAGATGACGGGCGTGCGCGTCATCCTGCTCGACGGTGCGTTCCACGAGGTCGACTCGTCCGAACTCGCCTTCAAGATCGCCGGTTCGCAGGCCTTCAAGGAGGCCGCGCGCAAGGCGTCCCCGGTTCTCCTCGAACCGATGATGGCCGTCGAGGTCACCACGCCCGAGGACTACATGGGCGACGTGATCGGCGACATCAACTCCCGCCGTGGCCAGATCCAGGCCATGGAGGAGCGGGCCGGTGCCCGGGTCGTCAAGGGCCTGGTGCCGCTCTCGGAGATGTTCGGCTACGTCGGAGACCTCCGCAGCAAGACCTCGGGTCGCGCAAGCTACTCGATGCAGTTCGACTCCTACGCCGAGGTTCCCCGGAACGTCGCCGAGGAGATCATCGCGAAGGCCAAGGGCGAGTAATCCACCGGGCGAATCGCCCGCGTGCCTGCACGCTCTAGGCTTGTCACCGGGAAGCCAGGGGGCATTCCCCGAAGGATCGGCGTCATCCGCCGTCTCCGAGGGGGGTGCTCCGGGCCGACCGGCATCCCAGCAAAGATCACCCTGGCGCCGATGAGTAAGGCGTACAGAACCACTCCACAGGAGGACCCCAGTGGCGAAGGCGAAGTTCGAGCGGACTAAGCCGCACGTCAACATCGGCACCATCGGTCACATCGACCACGGTAAGACGACCCTCACGGCCGCCATTACCAAGGTGCTGCACGACGCGTACCCGGAGCTCAACGAGGCCTCGGCGTTCGACCAGATCGACAAGGCTCCTGAGGAGCGCCAGCGCGGTATCACCATCTCCATCGCGCACGTCGAGTACCAGACGGAGACGCGCCACTACGCGCACGTCGACTGCCCGGGTCACGCCGACTACATCAAGAACATGATCACGGGTGCGGCGCAGATGGACGGCGCCATCCTCGTGGTCGCCGCCACCGACGGCCCGATGCCGCAGACCAAGGAGCACGTGCTCTTGGCCCGCCAGGTCGGCGTTCCGTACATCGTCGTCGCCCTGAACAAGGCCGACATGGTGGACGACGAGGAGATCCTGGAGCTCGTCGAGCTTGAGGTCCGTGAGCTCCTCACCGAGTACGAGTTCCCCGGCGACGACGTCCCGGTCGTCAAGGTCTCGGCGCTCAAGGCGCTTGAGGGCGACAAGGAGTGGGGCCAGACCGTCCTCGACCTGATGAAGGCCGTCGACGAGGCCATCCCGCAGCCCGAGCGCGACGTCGACAAGCCGTTCCTGATGCCGATCGAGGACGTCTTCACGATCACCGGTCGTGGCACCGTCGTCACCGGTCGTATCGAGCGTGGTGTCCTCAAGGTCAACGAGACCGTGGACATCATCGGCATCAAGCCGGAGAAGACCTCCACCACGGTCACCGGCATCGAGATGTTCCGCAAGCTGCTCGACGAGGGCCAGGCCGGTGAGAACGTCGGTCTGCTCCTCCGTGGCATCAAGCGCGAGGACGTCGAGCGCGGCCAGGTCATCATCAAGCCCGGTTCGGTCACGCCGCACACCGAGTTCGAGGCCCAGGCCTACATCCTGTCGAAGGACGAGGGTGGCCGTCACACCCCGTTCTTCAACAACTACCGCCCGCAGTTCTACTTCCGTACCACGGACGTGACCGGCGTCGTGACCCTCCCCGAGGGCACCGAGATGGTCATGCCGGGCGACAACACCACCATGTCCGTCCAGCTGATCCAGCCGGTCGCCATGGAGGAGGGCCTGAAGTTCGCCATCCGTGAGGGTGGTCGTACGGTGGGCGCCGGCCAGGTCACCAAGATCGTCAAGTAAGTACGGCGATCCGGTGGCGGCCCTCGGGCCGCGGCGGTTTCACCAGGGGCCCCGCGCCCGTCCTTCGGGACGGGCGCGGGGCCCCTCGGCGTGTGCGGGGCCGTGTGCGGGCGCGTGCGGCAGTGTGTGCGCGGCGCGGCGCGGTGTGCGCGTTGCTACGCTGGCCGGCGAGAACCAGTGACGTACGGGCGAGGGACGGCAGGTCGCCGGGGAAGGGGCGCGCGGATGAGGAAGCGCACAGGTTCGCTCTCCGCGCCGCGGCCCGGCCTCCCGGTGCGGGTGCTGACACCGCTCGACCGGCGGCCGATCGGCACGAACGGCTATGTGAGCACATGGGGCGCGGTGCTCGGTGTCCGCCCGCCGGGGGACCGCTGAGCGGTCCACCACCCGCAGGGGCGGGCTCCCGGCCGCGCGCCGGCGCCCGCCGTGTTCCCCGTACGTGTCTGGAGACGTCCCTCCTATGCCCGCTCTCCCGCGGATCACCGCTGCTCTGCGCTCCGACGCCGTCAGCGGTTCCCTTCTGATCGGCGCGGCCGTCGTGGCGCTGCTCTGGGCCAACTCGCCGCTCTCCTCGGCCTATACGTCGCTGAGCTCCGCCGCCTTCGGGCCCGCCGTGCTCGGCCTGCACCTGTCGGTGCGGGAGTGGGCGGCGGACGGGCTGCTCGTGGTGTTCTTCTTCGTCGTCGGCAACGAACTCAAACAGGAGCTGGTGCACGGCGAGTTGCGCGACCCACGCAGGGCCGCGCTGCCGATCGTCGCCGCGCTCGGCGGTGTCGTGGTGCCCGCGGGCGTCTTCCTCGCGGTCAACGTGGCGGCCCCTGGCGGTGCGCCGGGCGGCTGGGGGATTCCGATGGCGACGGACATCGCCTTCGCGCTCGCCGTGCTCGCGGTCGCAGGTCGCCAACTGCCGCCGCCGCTGCGGACGTTCCTGCTGACGCTGGCGACGGTGGACGACGTGTGCGCGGTCGTGGTGATCGCTTTCGCCTACACCACGGGGCTCGACCCGCTGGCGCTGGGGCTCGCGGCGGTGGGCCTCGCGGTCTTCGGGTGGCTCCAGCGCGGCCGTGGCCGTGCGGCGGCGCGGGTGCGGGCGGCGGTGCCGGCGTGGCTGCTGTTCGGGCCGCTCGGCGTGGCGATCTGGGCACTGGTGCACGCCTCGGGGGTGCATGCGACGATCGCCGGGGTGGCGATGGGGTTGCTGATGCGCACGGAGGCGAGGGGCGGCGAGGCCTTCTCGCCCTCGCACCGGGCGGAGGAGGCCCTGCGGCCGCTCTCTTCGGGGGTCGCGCTTCCGGTGTTCGCCCTGTTCGCCGCTGGTGTGTCGCTCTCCGGTGCGGGCGGCTTCTGGGCGTCGGCGGTCACCTGGGGGGTGCTTGCCGGGCTGCTCGTCGGCAAGTTCGCCGGCATCCTCGGCGCCTCGTGGCTGACGGCGCGGTTCACCGGCGCCCACCTCAACCCGGCGCTCGGCTGGGCGGACATCGCGGGCATCGGGGTGCTCGGAGGGATCGGCTTCACGGTGTCGCTGCTGGTCGCGGAGTTGTCGTATCCGGGCGGCGCGCGGCTCACCGCGGCGAAGGGCGCGATCCTGCTGGCCTCGGGGGCCGCCTCGCTGCTCTCGGCGGTGGTGCTGGGACGGCGCGGCCGCCACCACCGGCGGCTCGCGGCGCGCGCGGCGGCGGGGGTCGCGGGGTCCGCGGACGGGCGGCCGTGACGCGGGAGGGCCCCGCCGCCGGCCGCGGGGGTGGGGGCGGCCGGTGGCGGGGCCCGGTCCTTGCGCGTGGGGGAGCGCGGTGGGCGGATCCGCCGGCCCGGCCCGTACGGCCCCGGGGGGACGGCTACCAGGTGACGGGCAGCTCGTAGACGCCGTAGACGACGGCGTCGTGCTTGTAGCGGATGTCCTGCTCCTCGATCGCGGGCCGGAGCGTCGGGAAGCGGCGCAGCAGGGCCGGGTAGGCGAGTTGGAGCTCCTGGCGTGCCAGGTTCTGGCCGAGGCACTGGTGGGTGCCCTGGCCGAAGGCGAGGTGGCGGCGGGCGTTGGGCCGGGTGACGTCGAGGACGTCGGGCTCGTCGAAGACCGTGGCGTCGCGGTTGGCGGCGTCGTTGGCGAGGATCACGCCCTCGCCCGCGCGGATGAGCTGCCCCGAGACCTCGACGTCCTCGGTGGCTATGCGCCTGCGGCCGGTGTGCACGATGGTGAGGTAGCGCAGCAGCTCCTCCACCGCGCCCGCGAGGGCCGCGGGGTCCTCGGCGTCCCGTACGGCTTTCAGCTGCTCGGGGTTGCGCAGCAGGGCGAGCGTCCCGAGCGCGATCATGTTGGTGGTCGTCTCGTGGCCCGCGATGAGCAGCAGCATCGCGTCCTGGACGAGGCGGGAGCGGGTGGTGGCGCCGGTGAGCATGTGCTCGGTGGCGACGTTGCTGATGAGGTCGTCCTGCGGGTCCTTCACCTTGGCGTCGATCAGCGTGCCGAGGTAGTCGCCGAGCTCGTTCATGGCCTGCATGGTGTCCTCGACGGTGGAGGTCATCGAGATGAGCACCCGGGACCTGCTCTGGAAGAGGTGCTGGTCCGCGCGGGGCACGCCGAGGATCTCCGCGATCACGAGCGAGGGCAGCGGCAGCGCGAACGACGAGACGAGGTCGACCGGGCCGCCGGCCCGCTCCATGTCGTCGAGCAGGCCGTCGATGATCTCCCTGAGGCGCGGCACGAGGGCGCGGGCGCGCTTCACGGAGAAGTACGAGGTGAACATGCGGCGCACCCGGTTGTGGTCCGGGTCGTCCGTGGAGATGAACGGCAGCGGGTTGCCGCTCCTGCGGCGGGCGGCGATGCCGGGGCTCTGGGTGGGGAAGCCGGGCTTGGTGGTGTCCGCGCTGAACCGTTCGTCGGCGAGGATCGTGCGCTGGTCCTGGTAGCGGGTGATGAGCCAGGCGGGGGTACCGTCCCAGACCTGGACGCGGGAGAAGGGCTCGTGCTCGCGGAGTTCGGCGAGCGCGGGCGGCGGGTCGAAGGGACAGCCGGTGGCGCGGGCGAGCGGGTAGCGGGGTGCTTCCTCGGTGCCTGTGGCGCTGGCGTGCAGGGCGGTCTCCGTCATCGTGCGATGCTCCTGACGTGAAGTGGGGGGCGAGCTGTTGCCGTGCGGTGGTGCCTGGTCAGTCGTGGACGGCGATCGCGCCCGCGGGGCAGAGGGCGGCCGCCTCCTGTGCGCGGCCCAGGGCCTCCGCGTCGTCCGGGATGCCGTCGAGCAGGACGACGACACCGTCCTCGTCCCGCTGGTCGAAGATGTCGTCGGCGGCGAGGACGCACTGGCCCGCGGCGCAGCACCGGTCCTGGTCGATCTCGATGTGCATGACGCTCTCCTTCGTTACGTACTCTAAGTACGTGATACGCCGCACGCCGGAGCCGCGCAATGGTGCCCCGGGCAATCACATGGGTGGTTGGCCGGAAACGTGCGGCCCGGCATGATGCCCGGGTGGAATCAACTCCGGCGTCTCAACCGTCCCGCCCGTCCCGCGCGTCGGGGGCGCCCCGTGCGGAGGCCGTCTCCGCGCTCCAGTCCGTACTGAGCGTGCTGGCCTACAACCTGACACGCCCCCAGATGCACGAGCGGCTGGTCGCGGCCGCCGGCATGCCCGTCGACCGGGCGGGCCTCGCGCTCCTGCGGGTCCTCGCGGAGGCCCCGGAGCCGCTGCGGGTCGGCGAGCTGGCGTACAAGCTCGGCGTACGGCATCCCCATGTCACGCGCCAGGTCGGCCGGTTGGCCCAGCAGGGCCTGGTGGAGCGGGTCGCGACCGGGGACGACAGGCGCGTCCAGCTGATCGCGCCGACGCGCCGCGGCCTGGACACGCTCCGCCGGGTCGCCCAGGCGACGGAGGCGAGACTGGCCGAAAGGCTCGTGGGCGTCGACGCGGAGACGATCATGGCCGCGGTGGAGGTCCTGAGCCGCCTCGACGTCAACCCCGGCTGGGGCCAGGACGCCTCGCCCCAGGCCGGCCCCCCGCCCCCGGATCCGCAGCGCCCCGGCGGCACCGACCCCGCGGGGTAGCGGGCGCGGTGCGGCGAGCGGGGGAGTGTCCCCGTTATCTTTTTCGCGGTCCCGCAACGGGGCTGCTGGCCTCCGGGCCCGGCA
>NZ_BAABEP010000065.1:0-33017 GCF_039540215.1 Streptomyces tremellae | reverse complement strand
GCGCCTCGGCGACGACGAGGGCGCGGGCCGCCGCGTCGGCGGCGCGGCGGTGCAGCTCGCGGTGGTGGTCGCGGTCGTCGTCCGCCGCGGCGCGCGCCGGCTCGGCGCCGCGCAGCCGCACGATCTCCCGCAGCACGCGCTCCGCGGCCTCGTCGAGACCGAGCTCGTCGGTGACCGTGAGGAGTGCCGTCAGATAGCCGGCGAGCTGGCTGTCCAGCTCCTCCTCGCGGCTGCGGTGCGGGACGTCGGGGCGCGGGCCGGCCGTCGAGTGGACCGACTTGGTACGGATCGGCTCGTACATGGCAGGGCCTCCTGGCATCGTCAGGAAACCATCCTACATTGGAATCAGTCTAAAACTGAGGGGAATCGATGATCGTTGTGTGGCGGTGCGCCGGGGCGGGGCGCCGCGTGCGCGGGGTGTGGGCGCGGGGGTGCTCCGCGTGACCGCCGTACGGCACGGAAAGGCCCCGCGACGCCCCCCCCGGCCCGGGGCGCCGCGGGGCCGGCCGTGCTCAGTGCTGCCCGTAGCCGTCGAGGAAGGCGCCGATCCGGGTCACCGCGTCCGCCAGGTCCGCCGCGGTCGGCAGCGTCACGATCCGGAAGTGGTCGGGCTCGGGCCAGTTGAAGCCCGTGCCGTGCACCACCATGATCTTCTCGGCCCGCAGCAGGTCGAGCACCATCTCCCGGTCGTCCTTGATCTTGTAGACCGCCGGGTCGAGGCGCGGGAAGAGGTAGAGCGCGCCCTTCGGCTTCACGCAGGTCACACCGGGAATCTGGGTCAGCAGCTCGTACGCCGTGTCCCGCTGCTCCAGCATCCGGCCGCCCGGCAGCACCAGGTCGTCGATGGACTGCCGGCCGCCGAGCGCCGCCGCCACCGCGTACTGCGAGGGCATGTTGGCGCACAGCCGCATGTTGGCGAGGATCGTCAGGCCCTCGATGTACGAGGCCGCGTGGCTCTTGGGGCCGCACACCGCGAGCCAGCCGGAGCGGAAGCCCGCCACCCGGTAGTTCTTCGACAGGCCGTTGAACGTCAGCGTCAGCAGGTCGGGCGCGAGCGCGGCGGTGGGGGTGTGGGTGGCGCCGTCGTAGAGGATGCGGTCGTAGATCTCGTCCGAGCAGACGACCAGGCCGTGGCGGCGCGCCACGTCGGTGAGCGCCGTCAGCATCTCGGGCCCGTACACCGCGCCGGTCGGGTTGTTGGGATTGATGATCACGATCGCCTTGGTGCGGTCGGTGATCTTGCGCTCGATGTCCGCGAGGTCGGGCTGCCACTCCGCCTGCTCGTCGCACCGGTAGTGCACCGCGGTGCCGCCCGCGAGCGAGACCGAGGCCGTCCACAGCGGGTAGTCGGGCGCCGGGACCAGTACCTCGTCGCCGTCGTCGAGCAGCGCCTGCATCGCCATCTGGATCAGCTCGGAGACGCCGTTGCCGAGGTAGATGTCCTCGACGCCGACGTCGATGCCCTTGGTCTGGTAGTGCTGCATGACCGCGCGCCGGGCCGCGAGCAGGCCCTTCGCGTCGCCGTAGCCGTGGGCCGTGCCGAGGTTGCGGAGCATGTCCTCAAGGATCTCCGGCGGGCACTCGAAGCCGAACGCGGCGGGGTTGCCCGTGTTGAGCTTGAGGATGCGGTGGCCGGCCGCCTCAAGGCGCATCGCCTCGTCGAGCACCGGGCCCCGGATCTCGTAACAGACGTTGGCGAGCTTGGTCGACTGGATCACCTGCATGACGGCCACTGTACGGGCGCCGCCCCGGGGCCGCGCCGTGGTCTTGCCCACGTTCGCCCGCCCGGGGGCCCGCCGCTCAGCGCACCGGGAAGCCGAACCGGTAGCCGTGCGCGCGCAGCCACGGCAGCAGCTGCTCCAGCGCCTGCACGGTCTGGTGCCGGTCGCCGCCGCCGTCGTGGAAGAGGACCGTGGGGCCGTTGCCCAGCTCCTCCTTGACGGTGGCCAGGATGGCGGCGGTGCCCGGCCGCTCCCAGTCCTTCGCGTCCACGTTCCACCCCAGCGGCCGCAGCCCGTGCGCCGCGGCGGTCTGCCTGCTGTACGGGGTGAACGCGCCGCCCGGCGCCCGGTAGTACTGCGGCGCGACCCCGCCGGACGCGTGGGTGATCTGCCCGGCCGCGGTGAGGATCTCGGCCCTCTGGTAGGCGCGGCCCTCGTGGTCCATGGACTCGTCGTGGTGGACGCTGTGGTCGCACAGCCGGTGCCCGTCCGCCACCACCGCCTTCACCAGGCCGGGGTGGGCCGCGGCCTGCGGGCCGATCATGCAGAACGTGGCCTTCACGCCGTTGTGCCGCAGCACGGCGAGCACCTTCGGCGTCCAGGTGGGGTCCGGCCCGTCGTCGATGGTGAGCGCGACGGCCCGGCCGCCGCCCGCCACCGCGTGCGCGATGTCCATGGACACCACGGGCGGCGGCAGCCCGGGGTCGGGCGTGGAGGTCTCGGCGGGCAGCGGCGGCGCCGGGGGCCGCGCGGGCGTGGCCGTGGACGATCCGGGCCGCGCTGACGCCCCGCTGTCGCCCGCCCCCGGGTGCCCTGAAGCGCACCCCGCGAGCAGGGCCGCGAGCGTGGCCGCGCCCGCGGCGAGCGCAGCGCCCCGGGCGCCGCGCCGCCCGTCTCCGTGTCCCGTGCCCCGTCCCCGCACCCGTGCGGCCTGCCTCATCGCGCTCCCCGCTTCCCCGCCCCGTCAACCGTGTGTCGGGGGGAGAGACGGGCGGAGCGGCGCGGAGGCTCAGTCCCCACAGGAATCTCATAGGGTTTTATGCCACGAATCGAGCGTGCGTACGATTTTCTGTCTGTGGGGCGGCTCCCGGGTGGCCGCCGCCTCGGCCCGGAGAGAAGCGCCGTGGGCGCCGCCGCTTCCGCGCCCGGTTCGCCGCCGCCCGCGCGCTCAGCGCGCCAGGCCGTCCGCCCCGCGCCGTACCGAGCGGCCCGCGAGGATGTCCGTGCGCCGGCCGTCCGCCACCACGAAGCGGCCGTCGACCAGCACGTACGGGATCCCCTCGGGCGGGGTCGTCGGAGCATCGAAGGTCGCGCCCGCCGCGACCGTGTCCGGGTCGAACAGCACGAGGTCGGCGCGGAACCCCTCCCGCACCAGACCGCGGTCGGCGAGGCGCAGCCGGGCCGCCGCCCGGCCCGTCAGGTGCGCCACGCACTCCTCAAGCGAGAGGACGCCGAGCTCGCGCACGTAGTGGCCGAGGTAGCGGGGGAACGTGCCGTACGCGCGGGGATGCGGCTTGCTGCCGTGCAGGATGCCGTCGCTGCCGCCGGTGTGCACCCGGTGGCGCATGATGCGCCGCACGTTCTCCTCATGGCCCACGTGCTGGAGGATCGTCGGCGCCAGCCGGTCCCCGGTCAGCAGCCGCAGCGCCGTCGCCCACGGCTCCTCGCCCGCCGCGCGCGCCGACGCGGCCACCGACCGGCCGACGTAGGAGGCGAGGCCGGGCGAGGAGACCCCGGAGATCTCGATGGTCTCCCAGTCGATGGGCACGCCGTGGCAGCCGTCCGAGCCCGTGACCTCCAGGTCGCGGCGGATACGGTCGGCCGCCGCAGGGTCGGCGAGGCGGGCCAGGGTGGCGTCGGGCCCGCCCTCGCTCGCCCAGCTCGGCAGCATCGCGGCCAGCGTCGTCGCGCCCGGTGTGTACGGATAGGTGTCGAGCGTGATGTCCGCGCCGTCCGCGAGCGCCCGGTCGAGCAGCGCGAGCAGCTCGGGCGCGCGGCCCTCGTTCTCCGGGAAGTTCATGGTGGCGTGCGCCAGGTGCAGCGCGCAGCCCGCGCTGCGGCACAGCTCCACCATCTCCCGGTACGCGGTGAGGGCACCCGCGCCGTAACTGCGGTGGTGCGGGCAGTAGTAGGCGCCGTGGCGCGCCACCACCCGGCACAGCTCGGTCAGTTCGGCGTCGTCGGCGTACATGCCGGGCGTGTAGGTGAGGCCCGACGACATGCCGACCGCGCCCTGCTCCAGGCCCTCGGCGACCAGCCGCCGCATCCGCTCCAGCTCCCCCGGCGCGGCGGGGCGGTCGTCCCAGCCGACCGCGAGCATCCGCACCGAGCCCTGCGGCACCAGGTACGCCGCGTTGACCGCGGTGCCCCGGCCGCCGAACGCGCCGTCGAGCCGGTCCAGATAGCCGCCGACCGTGCGCCAGTCGAAGTCCACGGAGGAGTCGCCTGGCCCGCCGCCGTTCCACCCGGCGATGGTGCGGCGGACCTCGCCGAGCGTCCGGTCGTCGACCGGCGCGTACGAGAGGCCGTCCTGGCCCAGCACCTCCAGCGTCACGCCCTGCGCGGTCTTCGCCAGGTGCTCGGGGTCGCGCAGCAGCGCCAGGTCGCTGTGCGCGTGCATGTCGACGAAGCCGGGGGAGAGGGCGAGGCTGGCCGCGTCGAGCGTGCGTGCGGCGGACGGGCGCCGTCCCGCGCCCTCCGCGACGACCGCGGCGATCCGGCCGCCGTCGACGGCCACGTCCGCGCGGTACGAGGGGCCGCCCGAGCCGTCCACGACCCGCGCGCCCCGGATGACGAGATCCATCGCGCGCCCCTCAGAAGAACGTGCGGACGAGGTCCGTGACGGTGCCGTCCGCCGTGACCACCGGGATCAGCTGCCACTTGTCGAACGACGTGCAGGGGTGCGAGAGGCCCATCCCCACCCAGTCCCCGACCTCCAGGCCGGCGCCGGGCTCCGTGGTCAGCCAGCCGTGCTGGTCGGAGAGGCCGGTCACCGCGATGCCCTCCGCGTTCCTGAGCTCGCCGGTCCGACCGTCGCGCACGACCTGTGCCTCCGGCAGGTCCAGGTCGTAGGCGGCGTCCCGCTTGCCCGCGTTGACGAACGCCTGCGACGGTGTGGGCCGCGAGACGACCTGCGCCCACAGCCGGAACGCCGGTTCGAGTGCGCCCTCCTGCGGCACCCGCTTGAAGGGCGTGAGGTGCCGGTAGTGGCCGTCGTCGTGCGAGACGTACGCACCCGACCGCAGCAGTTTGACCACCGGCGCCGACAGCCCGGGGATCCGCGCGAACACGTCGGCCACCGCGTCGAACCAGGCGCTGCCGCCCGCGCTCACCACGATGTCCGAGGCGTCCGCGAACCGGCCCGCCGCGTCGAAGTCCGCCGCGAGCGCCACCAGCCGTCGCAGATAGCCGCGCACCCGCTCGCCGTCCGGCTCCGGCACCTCGCCCTCGTACCCGGCGACGCCGGTCAGCCGCAGCGAGGGCGCGGCCGCCACCGCGTCCGCGACGGCCGCGCACTCCGCCTCCGTACGGGCGCCGGTCCGCGCGCCCTCGCCCGCGCCCAGCTCCACCACGACCTCAAGGGGCCGCCGGGCGCCCGCCGCGCGCAGCGCCTCGTCCATCAGCTCCACGCCGCGCACCGAGTCGACGTAGCAGACGAAGCGGAAGTCCGGGTCCGCGTCCAGCTCGGCGGCGAGCCAGCGCAGCGCGGACGCGTCCACGACCTCGTTGGCGAGGAAGATCCGGGAGATGCCGTACGCCCGGTAGACCCGCACCTGGTGCGGGACGGCGGCCGTGATGCCCCAGGCGCCGTGCGCGAGCTGCCGCGCGAACAGCTGAGGCGCCATCGAGGTCTTGCCGTGCGGCGCGAAGTCCAGGCCGTGCCGGGTGGCGTACGTCTCCAGCAGGGCGAGGTTGTGTTCAAGGCGCTCGGCGGAGAGCGTGAGCACGGGTGTGGTGAAGCCGCCGGTGAACAGGGAGCGGCGCTGGGCGGCGAGCTCGCCCGCCGTCAGCCCCTCGGCGTCCGGCGGCAGGCCCTTGAAGCGGTGGTCGACGCGGATTCCGGCGAGGCCGGCGACGGCCTCCTCGGTGCTCGGGCCCATGGGGGTGTGCTCCTGCCTGCTGGATCTGCTGCCTGCTGGGTCTGCGGTCCGTTGGGTCTGCGGTCCGTCGTCCGCGGGGCCGCGTCCGGCGCGCGTGTGTTGCGTGGGATGCAACGCGCGTTGCGCATGATGCTGATCGTTGTCTAACATCCGATCCGACATCGGGTCAATCGGGAGGAGTCGGCGAGTGACCGAGGTTGTGTGCGTGGGCGAGTCCATGGTCACGTTCCTGCCGTCGCGGCCCGGCCGCCTCGCGGACGTGCCCTCCTTCGCCCGCACCATCGGCGGCGCCGAGTCCAACGTGGCCTGCGCGCTGGCCGCCGCTGGCCACGCCACCGCCTGGGTCAGCCGGGTCGGCGCCGACGGCTTCGGGGACCACCTCGTCGAGGCGGTCGCCGCGTACGGCGTCGACACCTCCGCCGTGCGGCGCGACCCCGAGCGCCCCACCGGCATCTACTTCCGCACCGCGAACGACCGCTCGGCCGCCGCCCACGAGGTCGCCTACTACCGCGCGGGCTCCGCCGCCTCCGCGATGTCCCCCGCCACCATGCCGCTCGACGTGCTCGACGACTGCCGTGTGCTGCACCTGTCCGGCATCACCGCCGCGCTCTCGGCGGACTGCCGCGCCCTGGTGGCGGCCCTCACCGCGCCCCGGCCCGGCCGCCCGCTGGTCTCGTTCGACGTCAACCACCGGCCCAGCCTGTGGCGCGACCCCGCGGGGGCCCGGGTCCTGCTGGAGTACGCGCGCGGCGCCGACCTGGTGTTCGTCGGCGAGGACGAGGCGGCACAGGCGTGGGACGTGCACGGCGCCGACGCGATACGGCGGGCCCTGCCCGAGCCCGCGGCGGTGGTCGTCAAGCGGGGCGCGGAGGGCGCCGTGCTCTACACGGACGGCACCGCGGTCGCCGTGCCCGCGCCCACGGTCGACGTGGTCGCGCCGGTCGGCGCGGGCGACGCCTTCGCCGCGGGCGTGCTCTCCGCCACCCTGCGCGGGCTGCCGCCCGCCGAGCGGCTGCGCCACGGCCATCTGATGGCCGCCGCCGTCCTCACGGTCGAGGCCGACGTGTGCGCGCCGCCCGACCGCGTGCTCGCCGACCGGCTCGTCGCCCTCGGCGAGCGCGAGTGGGCCGCGCTGCGGCTCTCCGCGGGCTGGGCGCACGGCGACGCGGCGGCCGAGGGGGTGCGTACGCCGTGAGCCAGAGCGTCGACCGGGCCCTGAGCATCCTGCCGCTGCTCGCGCGCGGCCCCGCCGACCTCGGCGCGGTCGCCGACGAGCTCGGCGTGCACAAGTCGACCGCCCTGCGGCTGCTGCGCACCCTGCACGAGCACGGCCTGGTGCACCGCCAGCGCGACCAGCGCTACCGCCTCGGCGCCCGCCTCTTCACCCTCGCGCAGGAGGCCGTGGAGAACCTCGACGTGCGCGACGTGGCCCATCCGCACCTGGTCGCGCTCAACGAGAGCTGCGGGCACACCGTGCACCTCGCGGTGTACGAGGAGCGCGAGGTGCTCTACATCGACAAGGTCGAGAGCCGCTACCCCGTGCGCATGTACTCGCGGATCGGCAAACCCGTGCCGATCACCGTCGCTGCCGTCGCCAAGCTGCTTCTCGCCGACCTCCCGGAGCCGGAGCGGCGGGCGCTCGCCGAGCGCCTCGACTACCCCCTCTACACGTCCCGTTCGACGCCCGACGCGGCCGCGTTCCTCAGGGAGCTCGCCACCGTGCGCGAGCAGGGCTGGGCCACCGACCTCGGCGGCCACGAGGAGTCCATCAACTGCGTGGGCGCCCCGGTCAAGGGCCCCGACGGGCGGGTCGTCGCCGCGATGTCGGTCTCCGCGCCGAACGTCGTCGTCACGGCGGAGGAACTCCTCGGCCTGCTGCCGCACGTCCGCCGCACGGCGGACGCGGTCAGCAGGGAGTACGCAGGCACCACACCATCCAAGGAAGCGACAGCATGAGCGACAAGACCGCGCTGACCCCCGCCACCCACACCGAGCCGCCGGCGAAGTTCTCGCACGGCGTGCGCAAGGGCAACATCGTGCAGGTCGCGGGCCAGGTCGGCTTCCTGCCTGCCGTGCCGGGCCAGGCCCCGACGCCCGCCGGCCCCACGCTGCGCGAACAGGCACTCCAGACCCTCGCCAACGTCAAGGCGATCCTGGAGGAGGGCGGCGCGGGCTGGGACGACGTGGTCATGATGCGCGTCTACCTCACCGACGTCGGCCACTTCGCCGAGCTCAACGAGATCTACAACGCCTACTTCGCCGAGCAGGACCTGGGGGCGCCGCCGGCCGCCCGCACCACCGTGTACGTGGGCCTGCCGCCCGGCCTGCTGATCGAGATCGACGCGCTCGCCGTCCTCGGCTGACCCCCGGGCGCGCGACAGCGCCGCCCGGGGGACGCGGCGGCGCTGTCGGCCCTGTGGGGGGCCGGTGGGGGCCGGTGGCGGCCGGTGGGGACGAACGCCCGGATGCCTCCGGATGCCCGGGTGCCCGGGTGCCGGAACGGGTGCCGGTGCTACGGCAGGGCGTGTACGTGCGGGCCGACCGTGCTGGACCACGCGTTGCCCGCCGAGGCGTCCCAGTTGGTCGACCAGGCCATCGCGCCCCGCAGGCCCGGCCAGGTCGTCGAGGGCTTGAACGAGCCGCAGCCCGTGCCCTTCGCGAGGCAGTCGAGCGCGTTGTCGACCACCGAGGGCGAGACATAGCCGCTGCCCGCGCCGCTGGTGGAGGCCGGGACGCCGATGCCGACCTGCGAGGGCGCGAGGCCGCCCTGGAGCTGGATGCAGGCGAGCGCGGTGATGAAGTCGACGGAGCCCTGCGAGTAGACCTTGCCGTCGCACCCGAGCATCGAACCGCTGTTGTAGTACTGGGTGTTGACGACGGTCAGGATGTCCTTGACCGCGAGCGCCAGCTTGAAGTACTCGGTGCCGGTGGACTGCATGTCGAGCGTCTGCGGCGCCATCGTCAGCACGAAGCCGCTGCCCGCCTTCGCGGCGAGCTGGTGCAGGGCCTGCGCCATGTAGGTGGAGTTGACGCCGTTCTCCAGGTCGATGTCGACGCCGTTGAAGCCGTACTGCTGCATCAGCGCGTACGCCGAGTTCGCGAACTCGGCCGCGGAGGCGGCACTGTTGACGGAGACGGTGCCGTTCTGGCCGCCGACCGAGAGGACCACGGACTTGCCCGCGGCCTTCTTCGCCGCGACGTCCGCCGTGAAGTCGCCGACGGAGGAGTAGCCGACGGCGGGGTCGAGGGTGAAGGCGAGCTGCCCCGGCGTGCTCGTCGCGTCGGCGAACGCCACCGCGATGATGTCGTACTGCGACGGCACGTCCCGCAGTTTCTGCACGGCGGCGCCGTTGTCGAAGTCCTGCCAGTAGCCGGTCAGGGCGTGCCCCGGCACGGCAGGGCTCCCGCCGGGCGGGGTGCTGCCGCCCGAGGGCGTGGTGACGCTGACGGCGGCCGACTTCGCGGACTCGCCCGCCGCGTTGGCGGCACTGACCTGGAACTGGTACGTGGTGTTCGCGCTGAGCCCGGTGACCGTGGCGGACGTGCCCGAGGCGGACTGGACCTTCGTGCCGCCGCGGTAGACGTTGTAGCCGGTGGCGCCGGAGACCGCGCCCCAGCTGAGGTTCACCGACGAGGCGGTCGCGCCGCTCGCGGTCAGCCCGCCGGGGGTGCCGGGCGCCTGCGGGCCCGGGTCGCCGCCCCCGCCGCCGTCAGGTCCTACGAGCGTGAGGTCGTCCACGACGTACGCGGACTGCCCGTACCAGCCGTGGGTGTAGACGCTGACGGACTTCGTGGCCGGGCCCGTCGTGAAGGTCGTCCTCAGCTGCGTCCAGCCGGAGCTGCCGGGCGTCCAGGTCTGCGGGTCGCTCGTGCCGGTGCCGGTCGCGCCCAGGTAGGTGTACCCGCCCTGGACCCAGGCGCTCAGCGTGTACGAGGAGTCGGGGGCCACGGCGACGCTCTGCGCGCACTGCGCGAAGTCCTGGCCCGCGGGGGTGCCGCGCAGCGCGGCCGAGCCGCCGTGCGCGGGGGAGGAGACCACGGCGGTGGTGCCCGCCGCGCAGGACCAGCCGGCGAGCCCGGACTCGAAGCCGCCGTTCTTCGCCACGTTGATGTCGGCGGCGTGCGCCGTGCCGGCGAGGCCGGCCAGGCCCAGCGCGCCGGCCGCGAGGGCGGCGACCGCGCCGCCCGCGGCCCTGCGGAGCCAGGATCTGTGTCGGGTGCGTTCCACTTGCTGCCTCCGGATGGGTGGGATGGAGGTGCGGAGAGGGAAACGGTGGCCACCGCCTGCCCCGTAAAAATGGTCCAGACCAATGTGCTTGTCAAGACGTCGCGGCGGATCCCGGGGGAGCCGGGGGGTGTTGGGCGACGGCGGGCGCGGGCCCGCGCGCGGAAAACCGGAAACGCCGCCCGCGGCTGCGGACGGCGTTCCGGTTGGGGGTGTGTACGGGTCAGAGCGCGTGCACGTGCGCGCCCACCGAGTCCGACCAGGCGTTGCCGGCCGAGGCGTCCCAGTTGGTCGACCAGGCCATGGCGCCCCGCAGGCCGGGCCAGGTCGTCGGGGGCTTGAAGGAGCCGCAGCCCGTGCCCTTCGTCAGGCAGTCGAGCGCGTCGTTCACCACCGACGGGTCCACGTAGCCGCTGCCCGCCGCGCTCGACGAGGCGGGGACGCCGATGCCGACCTGCGACGGGTCGAGCCCGCCCTGGAGCTGGATGCAGGCGAGCGCGGTGATGAAGTCGACCGTGCCCTGCGCGTAGACGTTGCCGTCGCAGCCCAGCATGGAACCGCTGTTGTAGTACTGCATGTTGACGACCGTGAGGATGTCCTTCACGGCGAGCGCCGTCTTGAAGTACTCGGCAGACGTCGACTGCATGTCGATCGTCTGCGGCGCCATCGTCAGCACGAAGCCCGACCCGGCCTTGTCCGCGAGCTGGTGCAGGGCCTGCGCCATGTAGGTGGAGTTGAGCCCGTTCTCCAGGTCGATGTCGATCCCGTCGAACCCGTACTTCTGCATCAGCGAGTACGCCGAGTCGGCGAACGCCGAGGCGGACGCGGCGTCGTCGACGGACACCGTGCCGTTCTGGCCGCCGACGGAGAGCACCACGGACTTGCCCTCGGCCTGCTTGGCCGCGATGTCCGCCTTGAACTGGTCGTCCGAGCTGTAGCCCACGGCGGGGTCCAGGCTGAACGACAGCTGTCCTGGTGTGGAGGTGGCGCTGGCGAACGCCACCGCGATGATGTCGTACTGGTCCGGCACGTCCGCCAGCTTCTGGACCTTCGCGCCGTTGTCGAAGTCCTGCCAGTAGCCGGTGACCGCGTGCGCCGGCACGGCATGCGGAGAGGCGGCGGGCGCCGCCTGGGCCGAGCCCGGCAGGGCGAACGCCGCGGCGGCCGTGGCGAGCGAGGCCACCGCGAGGGCCGCTCTGCGCCGCAGGGACGGCGGAAGGGACATGAGATGCACTGCATTGCCTCCGTGGGGGGAGAGGGAGATGCGTGTGGGGGGAATCTTCTTCCAACCTGGTCCGGACCAATGCCCGCTGTCAAGGCTTCGTGCGCGGAAGGCCGGGCCGCGAGGGGGCCGCAACAGCCGCCCCCGCACCGGACCGTGGCGTGCCGGTGGGCGAAACGCCCCGATTGCGGGCGGGTGTTCATGTACGGACGGTGGCACCCGCGCTCCGAAAAGTGTTCACTGGGCCGCTGGTCGCGGATAAAGTGCTGGGACAGGAGCGCACACCTACGACACCAGCAGGGACTGAGTTGAGCTGCGACAGCCGGGGCCCCGGCGTCCGGAGCCGAACGGGGAAGCACCGTGCCGACCGCCATCGCCGTCACCAGCCCTGATCTGGTGTTACCGCCCACCGACCGGCAGACCCCGACCGCCGCTGTCCTCCCGCCGCCACACGATCAGCCGTTGGGCGACGCCCTGTCCGCCGTCCAGCTCCTGCTCGACCAGCACGGGTACGTGGTGGTGCTGCACCCCGCCACCCTGCCCGCCGCCCACCGGCGCCGGCTGCACACCGTGCGCGCGCTGCTGGAGACCGACCGGGTCGCGCTGCTGCGCAGCGACCTGCCGCCGCTCGCGCTCGGCGTCCTCGTGCGCCAGCTGCGGCAGCTGTCCGTCTGCGACTTCGGCCCCGGTGTCGTCGCCTCGGCCGCCCGCCTGCTCTCGCACTACCTGTACGCGGGCGCCGTGCTCGGCTCCGTCGCCCGGCTCGACCACGTGCCGGTCGGCCTGAGGTCGCACGCCAAGTCCTGGGTGCCTGGCTCCCAGTTCGCGGTCCTCGCCGCGCCGCGCCCCGCGCTCGTGCGCCTCGGCTCGGCCAAGGACGGCAGGACGGGCAGGGACGGCAGGACGGGCGAGGAGGGCGGGACCGGCGCGCGCGGCGGCGACGCGGACCGGCTCCCGGGGCCCGACTTCGCCACCGAACTCCTCGTCGCCAGGGGCCAGCTGGCCACCGACTGGCCCACCGCGGCACTCGCCCCCGCCTGGGGCGTGCGGCAGGTGGGGGAGTGCCCGCTGCCCGCGTCCTCGCCCGCCTGGTGGGGCACGCCGCGCGCCGTGGAGTTCGCCGCGTACCTCCCCGACATCACCGTCCTCTACCAACTCGTCTCGTCCGTCCGGCGGGAGGTGTGCACCTGGTGCGGGATCGACCTCATCGGGGACCGCTGCGGCTTCTGCTCGGCCGCCGTCACACCCCCGGACGAGCACCCCCGGCGCGTCGCGGGTGCCCTGACCCGAGGAAACCCCACATGAACTCACGCCAGCGCCGCGGCATCCTGCTGCTGCTCGTCTCCCTCGTCTGCGCGCTCGCCGCGTTCGCCGGCGTGCTGCTGGTGATCAGCGACGTCGACTCCAAGGTCGGCCCCGAGGTGACCGCCTACGAGCTGGCGCAGGACGTCGCCCCGTACACCCCCCTCCAGGCAGGGCAGTTCACCAGGGTCAGCATGCCGAAGCGGTGGCTCTCGCCGAACGCCGTCACCGACCTGTCCGAGGTGGAGGGCAAGACCGCGGCCACCCGGCTGAAGAAGGGCTCGCTGCTCCAGAGCGACATGCTCGTGCCCAAGCCCGCGCTCGCCCCCGACGAGGAGGAGATCGCGATCATGATCGACGCGGAGACCGGCGTCGCGGGCAAGATCACCCCCGGCTCCCGGGTGAACATCTTCGCGACCTTCGCCGGCGGTCAGCGGGGCGGCAAGGCCACCACCGACGAGTCCCGCATCATCGTCAGCGACGCCCGCGTCCTCGACGTCGGCCGCATCACCGCGCTCCAGCCCAAGAACACCGACGACCGCGCGCTCGGCACCGAGCAGGCCGTGCCCATCACGTTCGCGCTGAAGACCGAGGACGCCCAGCGCGTCGCGTACGCCGAGTCCTTCGCCGACCACGTACGCCTCGCGCTGCTGCCCGACGGCAAGGCCGTCACCCCCTCGCCGGGCCAGGACACGTACACCCTGGAAGGGGACAAGTGAGCGCGGCATGAGCACCAGAATCCTCCCCGCCGTCGCCCACCCCGACGCGGCCCGCGCCCTCACCACCCTGCTCGGCCAGCTTCCCGACACCGAACCCGCCGCGCCGGTCGCCGACTCCACCGCGCTCGTCGACACCCTCGCGCGGCTCGCGGCCGAGTCGGTCGCCGCACTGCCCGAGGTCGTCCTCGTCCACGAGCGGATCGGCCCGGTGCCCGCGCTCGAACTGGTCCGCGAGGTCACCCTGCGCTTCCCGGCCGTCGCGGTCGTGCTCATCACCTCGGAGCCGGGCCCCGGCCTGTTCGCGGCCGCGATGGACGCGGGAGCCCGCGGCCTGATCGCCCTCCCGCTGTCGTACGAGGAACTCGCGCAGCGCGTCCAGGCCGCCGCAGCCTGGTCCTTCGGCGTGCGGCGCCACCTGGGACAGGGCGCGCTCGAACTGTACGGCGGCCCCGGCGGCCGGGTCGTCACCGTCAGCGGCGCCAAGGGCGGCGTCGGCACCACCCTCGTCGCCGTCCAACTCGCCCTCGCCGCGGCAGCGTCCGGCAGGGCCACCGCGCTCGCCGACCTCGACCTCCAGGCCGGCGACGTCGCCTCCTACCTCGACGTGCAGTTCCGCAGGTCCTTCGCCGACCTCGCCGCCATCCAGGACATCTCGCCCGGCGTCCTCCAGGACGCGGTCTTCCAGCACGACACCGGCATCGGGCTGCTGCTCGCCCCCGCCGAGGGCGAGCGCGGCGAGGAGGTCAACGACCGGTCGGTGCGGCAGATCGTCAGCGCCCTGCGCACCCGCTACGAGATCGTCGTCCTCGACTGCGGCACCCAGATGAACAGCGCGAACGCCGCCGCCGTCGAGATGGCCGACACGACGCTGCTGCTGACCACGCCCGACGTCGTCTCGGTGCGCGCGGCCCGGCGCATGGTCCGCCTCTGGGACCGGCTCCAGATCCGCAAGGCCGAGGAGACCGTCACCGTCGTCAACCGCCATGTGCGCAGCGCCGAGATCCAGCCGCCGCTGGTCGAGCGGATCACCGGCACCCGCGTCGCGAAGACCGTCGTCCCCGCGCACTTCAAGGAGCTCCAGGCGGCCGTGGACGCCGGCCGTATGCAGGACCTTGAGGCCAAGTCCACGGTCAGGCAGGCCCTGTGGGGCCTCGCGGCCGAACTCGGCATCGTCGGGGCGCCCGAGGGGGAGGAAGCTGTCAGGAGCGGACGCGGCGCGAAGGGCGCGAGGACCGGCAGGGGCGGGCTGCTGCGGAGCGACCGCGGACCGGTCGCCGCGCGGCGCGGACGCCCGACGTCATGAACACGACCGGGCCGGGCGCCACAACCGGTACCGAGGGGGCGCGGTGAGCGATGAGGACGCAGCGAACGGCACGGCAGCAGGCGGCGCCGCCCGGCGCCCCGCCCGCACGGGCGCGGCGGCGGGCCGCGGCTGAACGGCCCCTGCGCGCGCTGCCGCTGAGGCGGCCCCTGCGCGCCGCGCTGGTGCGGGCCCTGCGGGACGACAGGGGTCAGGCGGCCCTTGAGTTCACCGGGATGGTCCCCGTCATCCTCGCCACCCTCGCCCTCATGTGGCAGGCCGCCCTCGTCGGCTACGCCTTCTCCCTCGCGGGCGACGCGGCGGACGAGGCGGCCCACGCCGCCGCCCTCGGCGGGGACTGCGCCGCCGCGGCCCAGCGCGTCATGCCCGGGGCCTTCCACGCGGAACCCAGCTGCGGCGGCGGCACGGGGCCCGTCACCACCGCGGAAGTCCACGTCGAGATCCCGGTGTTCTTCCCCGGCTTCAACATCCCCGTCGACGTGACGGGCCACGCCGCGGCCGTACGGGAGGACCAGCATGGCGACGTATGACGGCGCCGGCGCGCGCACCGCGCCAGGACCTCGCGTGGGCCTCACAGTCCAGGACCCCGGGGCCGCCGTGGCCGCGAGGCCCGGCGCACGTGCGGCCCGTGGCGTCCGTCCGGCCCGTGCGGTCCGTGCGTTCCGTGTCGTTCGTGCGGCCTGTGCGGTCCCTGCGGCCTGTGTGGTCCGTGTGGTCCGTGTCGTTCGTGCGGCCTGTGCGGTCCGTGCGTTCCGTGTCGTTCGTGCGGCCCGTGCGGCCCGTGCGGCCCGTGCGGACGCGCGGGACCGCGGCCAGGCCGCGCTCGAATACGCGGGCGTCGTCGCGCTGCTGCTGTTCGTCGCCGTCGCCGCCCTCCAACTGGGCATCGCCGGATACGCCGTGCAGCAGGCCGGCACCGGGGCGCGGGCCGCCGCCCGTACCGCCACCTACCGCGAGACCGAGGGGGACGACTACCAGGCCGCAGGCCGTGCCGCCATGAGCGGCTGGCTCGCCGACGGGGCCCGCTTCTCCGAGAACGGCGGCGGCACCGGCGTCACCGTCACCGCCCGCGTCCGCATCCCCGCCATCGTCCCGCTGCTCGACCTCGGCGACGCCACCCGCAGCGTCACCATGCCACGCGACCGCCTGCCCGAAGGAAGCCCAGGAGGCACCCCATGAGCCTGCGCTCCCGCATCACCCCGCGCGAGCCGGCCGGCGGCCAGAGCCAGGAGTCCCTCCTCGTCGGCGCCTACCGCACCAAGCTCCTCCAGGAGATCGACCTCGCCGAGATGTCCGCGCTCGCCGCGACCGAGCGCAGAGCGCGCCTCGAACGCGTCCTCGGGCACATCATCAGCCGCGAGGGCCCCGTCCTGTCCTCCGCCGAGCGCTCCCAGCTGATCCGCCGCGTCGTGGACGAGGCCCTCGGCCTCGGCATCCTCGAACCCCTCCTCGAAGACGCCTCCATCAGCGAGATCATGGTCAACGGCGCCGACCAGGTCTATGTGGAGCGCGCCGGCAGGATCGAGCGCCTGCCGCTGCGCTTCAGCTCCGACGAACAGCTGATGCAGACCATCGAGCGCATCGTCTCCACCGTCAACCGCCGTGTGGACGAGGCCAATCCGATGGTCGACGCCCGCCTGCCCTCGGGGGAGCGGGTCAACGTCATCATCCCGCCGCTCTCCCTGACAGGACCCGTCCTCACCATCCGGCGCTTCCCGCGCTCCTTCACCCTCGCCGAACTCATCGAACTCGGCTCCCTCGACGAACAGATGATGCTCCTCCTCGCGGGCCTGGTACGCGCCAAGTTCAACGTGATCGTCTCCGGCGCCACCGGCACAGGCAAGACCACCCTGCTCAACGCCCTGTCCGCGATGGTCCCCGACGGCGAGCGCATCGTCACCATCGAGGACTCCGCGGAACTCCAGCTCCAGCAGCAGCACGTCATCACCCTGGAGAGCCGCCCCGCCAACGTCGAGGGCAAGGGCGAGATCACCATCCGCGACCTGGTGCGCAACTCCCTGCGCATGCGGCCCGACCGCATCATCGTCGGCGAGGTGCGCGGCGGCGAGACCCTCGACATGCTCCAGGCCATGTCCACCGGGCACGACGGCTCGCTCGCGACCGTGCACGCCAACAGCGCGGAGGACGCGCTCATGCGGCTCCAGACCCTGTCGTCCATGTCGGAGGTCGAGATCCCGTTCGGCGCGATCAAGGACCAGATCAACAGCGCCGTCGACGTGATCGTGCAGCTCACCCGGCACGCGGACGGCTCGCGCCGCATCACCGAGATCGCCGTCGTCGACTCGTACGGGCACGAGGACTACCGGATCGTCTCCGTCTGCCGCTTCCTCGCCCAGCCCCTGACCGCCGACGCCCGCGTCCACGGGCAGTTCGCGTACTACCCGCTGCCGCGCCGGGTCGCCGAGCGCCTGTACATGAAGGGCGAGAGCATCCCCGCCGCGTTCGGCGTCGCCCAGTCCGACGACCAACTCGCCACCCGCCGCTCCACCGCCTGGCGCACGCCGCCGTCCGCCTCGCTGCCGCCGGGCGCCGCGCAGGGGCCGTACGGGGGCGTGCCGCAGCAGCCGCCGTACGGCCCCGGGCCGGCGTCCCACGGCGCACCGCCGCCCCCAGGCCCCGGCGCCCCCGTGCCGCCGCACGGCACCCGCCCCCCCAACGGCGCCGCGCACGTCCCGCACGGCCCGCCGCCCGACACCCCCGCCTGACGCGCCCGCCCACCGACAACGCCCCACCCACGTCCCCGAGGCCCACACCATGGACAAGACGAACCTCTCGCTGCTGACGCTCGGCGCCACGCTGCTGGCGCTGCTTTTCGCCGTCGTCGGCGTGCAGGCGTACGCGGCGGGGCGGGCTGGGCGGCGGGCGCTCATCGCGCGGATGACCGAGACGCCGCCGCCGGAGGCCGACACCGGGGGCAGGCGCCCCCGCTTCCCCGGCGTGGACCGCAGGCTCCGCCGCACCCGCCTCGGCCGGTACCTCGAAGGCAAGATCGCCGTCACCGGACTCTCCCTCACCCCGGGCGAGTTCGCTCTCGCCACGGTCGCGGGCCTGCTCGCCGTCTACTTCTTCGTCGGCGCGTTCCTCGCGCCCTTCTTCGGGCTGCTCGCGGCGCTCGCCGGGCTCTGGGGCGCCCATGCCTTCCTCAACTGGCAGCGCGTCAAGCGCACCGAGGCGTTCATCAACCAGCTCCCCGAACTCACCCGGGTCCTCGCCAACGCCACCCAGGCGGGCCTCGCGATGCGCACCGCCCTGTCGATGGCCGCGGACGAACTCGACGACCCGGCGGGCGAGGAGCTGCGCCGGGTCTCCGACCGGCTCGCCGTCGGGCACTCCTTCGAGGACGCCCTCGACGAGCTCGCGCGGCGGCTGCCCTCCAGGGAACTCGTCGTCCTCGTCACCACCCTCGTCCTGTCCAACCGCGCGGGCGGCCAGGTCGTCAGCTCGCTGCGCAACCTCACCAGGACCCTGGAGGAGCGCAAGGAGACCCGCAGGGAGGTCACCACCATGCTGTCCCAGATCAAGGTCACCGCCGTCGCCGTCCCCGCGCTCGGCCTCGCCTTCCTCCTGCTGATCAACCAGGCGACGCCCGGCGCGCTCGACCGCATGACCTCCTCGGGCCCGGGCCGGTTCGCCACCGTCGTGGCGTTCCTCCTGTACGGCGCGGGGCTGTTCCTGATCCGCCGCATGTCGACGGTCCGGGTCTGACCGGGCGGAGAGGAGCGCACCCATGAAATTCCAGGCGGCAGGCACCGTATTCGTGGACCGCCGGGCGGCGGACACCGGAGCAGAGGAGGCGGGCAGGCCGTGACCGCACTCGCCCTGCCGCTCGCCGTCCTCTTCGGACTCTCGGTGTACGGGATCTTCCACGGCATCCGCATGTACCGCGCGGACGCCAGACTCCCCAGCGACCTCAGTGTCGCCCTGGAGGTCGGCGCCACCCGCACCTCCGCGGTCGGCTCCGGGATCGACCGCGTCGGCATGCGGTACGCGCCCGCCGTGCTGCGACTCATGGGCCCCCGGCGCGTGGACGCGCTGCGCAGGCGACTCGACCGCGCGGGCAACCCCGGCGGCCTCACCGTGGACCGCTACGCCGCGCGGCGCGCCGTCTTCGGCGGGCTCGGCATCCTCGCGTTCCTCGCCCTGAGCGCGCGCGGCCAGTTCCCGCTGGGCGTCGCCGCCCTGGTCTTCGGCCTCGTCTGGACCGACGTGATCATCCGCGCCGCGACCCGCAGGCGCCGCAACGACATCGAGCGCACCCTCCCGGACTTCCTCGACGTCCTCGCCGTCGTCGTCTCCGCCGGTCTCGGCTTCCGGCAGGCGCTCGAACGGGTCGCGGAGAGCTACCGGGGCCCCTGGGCCGACGAACTGCGCATCACGATCCGCCAGATGGACCTGGGCGTCTCCCGCAGAGAAGCCTTCGAACAGCTCCGCAGGCGCAACGACAGCGAACAGGTCTCGACCTTCGTCACCGCGCTCCAGCAGGGCGAGGAGCTGGGCGCCCCGATCGTCGACACCCTGATCCAGCTCGCCGAGGACATGCGCCGCACCGACGCCCAGAACGCCCGCCGCGCCGCGGCCCGCGCCGTCCCGAAGACCACCCTCGTCGTCACCCTGGTGATGCTCCCCGCGACGCTGCTGCTGATCGCGATGAGCTTCTACTACGGCTCGGGGGTGGACTTCGGCGAACTCCTCGGCGGCTGAGCCGAGGCACCACGAGGACACGGCCCCAGGGCAGGAGAGGAGGCACCATGCGGGACGCGGCACACACGGACACGCGCGCGGCTTCGCGCGACGAGGAGGGCGCGCGGGCGGGCGCGACCGCCGGTGCGCCCCCCGCTGCCGCGGTCCCCGGGGGAGGCGGGCCCCTCCCCGACCGCGCTGCGGCGGCGATCCGTACCGCCCTGCTGCGTGCCTCGACCGCGGCGGAGGCGGCCCGCGCCGGCCTGCGCCGGGGGACCGGCTCCGCCCTGCGGCGTGGGGCCGGCACCGCCCTGCGGCGCACGGTGGGCGCCGCCCGCGCCCGCGCGCCGCGCCATGTCCCCCCGCTGCCCCTCCAGGTCAACGCCCTGCAGGCGCTGTGCCGCCAGGTCTTCGGTTTCCGGATGGCGATGATCGTGCTCGCGGCGCCGTTCGCGCTGCGCGGCACCGCGCGCGGCCTGCCGCTCGTCCTGACCGGCGGGGCCGTGCTGGTCACCTTCATGGTGTCGTACGCGCTGGTGCGCGACTGGGAGCGGTTCGGGCCCGTGCTCCTGCGCCACCCGCCGGTCCTCGCCGCCGACATGCTGATCGGCGGACTGCTGCTGATCACCGCCTCCCCCGACTCCACCCTCGCCTACGTCACCCTCTGCACGCCCCTGCTCGCCGGGCTCGTCTACGGCTGGCGCGGCGCTGCGGTGTTCGCCGTGCTCCAGGCGCTGCTGCTCGCCGGCGCGTACGCGGTCACGGGAGGCGGCGCACGGCACGGCGGGTTCACCCCGCTCCTGCTGACCGGCCTGTGCGTCGCGGCGGGCGCGATCGGCAGCTCCCTGCGCACCTTCCTGCTCGACCTCGGCGAGGCGGGCCAGGCCCTGAGCGAGGCACGGTCCCGGCTCGCCGCCGCGGGCGCCGTCGACGAGGAACGCGCCAGGCTCGCCCGCGAGATGCACGACTCCGTCGCCAAGACCCTGCACGGCCTCGCCCTGGCCGCCGACGGTCTCGCCGCGTCCGTGGACACCGCGGACCCCGACGCCGTGCGGCGCAGGGCCGAGCTGGTCGCGCGCTCCGCGCGTCGGGCCGCCGCCGAGTCCCGCGCACTCCTCTCCGACCTGCGCCGCGTCCGGGTCGCCCGCGCCACAGACCGTATCGACCTCGCCGCCGAACTCGCGGAGCGCGCACGGGAATGCGAGCAGCGCACCGGCGTACGCGCGACCTTCGCGCAGCCCGCCGGCGCCCGGCCCGCGCCCCCGCTGCCCCACCCGGTCGGCCGCCAGGTGCTGACGATCGTCGCGGAGGCGATGGAGAACGCCGTACGCCACGGCGGCGGCAGCCGCGTCGCCCTCACCGCCGGGCTCACCCCGGAAGACGTCCTGCGCGTCAGCGTCCACGACGACGGCCGCGGCCTGCCGCCCGGTACTACCCTCGAAGGCCTGCGCAGGACAGGCCACTTCGGGCTCGTCGGCATGGTGGAGCGCGCGGCGGCCATCGGCGCGCGTATCAGGGTCGGCAGAGGGAGCGCCGCCCGAGGCACCGAGGTCCGCCTCGAACTCCCCCTCGTCCGGCCGGTGGTGGGGGAGGAGGCACGCACCCGTGGCTGAACCCGGCACCGCCCCCGTGCTGCGGGTCCTCGTCGCCGACGACAACCCCGTCGTCCGCGCGGGCCTCGCCTCCCTGCTGTCGAACGACGGCGGCATCGAGGTCGTCGCCACCGCCTCCGACGGCCACGAGGCGTACGAGGCCACCCTGCGCACCCGCCCCGACGCGGTGCTGCTCGACGTCCGCATGCCCCGCCTCGACGGCCTCGCCGCCCTGCCGCTGCTGGTGCCGCACGCGGCCGTCCTGATGCTGACGTACAGCGGCGAACCCGACACCGTGCGGCAGGCGTTGCGCGCCGGGGCAGGCGGCTACCTGGTCCACGGCGAGTTCACCGCGGACCAGCTCACCGCCGCCGTCCACGACGTGGCCCGTGGCCGCCCCCACCTCACTCCCACGGCTTCCACCGCGGTCCTCGACGCCCTCCGCGCCACCTGGCCAGGCGCCCCCGCCGCGCCGGGCCCGCAAGAGAACCCGGTGAACAACCCCCCAGGGTCTTTGCAACAGCAACTGCACGTGGGACATTCGTCTGGGCTGAGCAGGCGGGAGGCGGAGATCATGGAGCTGATCGCGTCCGGGATGACGAACCAGCAGATCGCCGTCGCCTGCTTCATCAGCCAGAAGACGGTCAAGAACCACATCAACCGCATCTTCACCAAAGTCGGCGCCGCCAGCAGGGGCGAGGCCATCGCCCGCTGGCACGGCACCGCGCGAAGGGGGCCCGGCACCCATGGCTGACCGTCACTGGGCCCACCGTTGGGCCCCCGGGCCCACGCCCTGCGCTCCGCCACCGCCGTACGGTACCGACGTCACCTGTGTCACCGACCGTACGGAGGCGGTGACCGGCGATGACAGCGACGGAGGCGAGAACCATGAAGGACACGACGCCACGGCCCGCGGCCAGAGCGCGGGTACACGTCGGCACCTGGGTCCGCACCGCGACCCGGTCCCTCACCCGCCACCCCGACCGCGGCCAGGGCTCCATCGAGTACCTGGGCATCATCATCCTGGTGGCCCTGATCATCGTGGCGGTGGTGGCGACGGGGATCGACGATACGATCGCCAACGCGCTGCGCAGCGCCGTCAACAAGGTCACGGGCGCCGGCGGCTGACGGCGCGCCGCGACGACTCAGGACAGGCCGCGGCGCTGTACATCGTGATGATCGCGGGTGTCCTCTTCGCCGCGCTCGCCTTCTTCGTCGTCGGTCAGGCGGGTGCCACCCGCAACGGCGGCCAGTCGGCGGCGGACGCCGCGGCCCTGGCCGCCGCCCAGCAGTCCAGAGACGACTTCAAGGCGGCGTTCCTCAAGAACCTCGCGGACCCCGACTACTTGGAGCGCATCTTCGACGGATCCTTCGCCGGCCCCGCCGGCGACGCGTGCGGGGCAGCCACCGAATTCGCGAACGCGAACAGTGCGGACGTGGTGGCCTGCTCCCCGCTCGGAGACGGGCGGTGGGGCTTCTCCGTGGATGTCGTCACCCAGAACACGGTCGGCAAAAGCGTCGTGCCCGGGACGGAGAACACCAGGGCCCGGACGCACGCCACCGCTGTCGTGGTGCCGCGGTGCGGATTCGACGCCGCACCGGGAGCCTCGGTGCCCGCCTCGCCGCCTGCCGCCTCGTCGGGGCCGCAGGGCGACGGCCGGCAACCCCTCGGGCAGGTCTCGCCCGGTGACCTCAGGTGCCCCGGCGGGGACATCAGCGTGGACCCCGGTCACCTTGATCTCCTTCCTGACATGTCCGACCTGTTCACTGTCCGACTGGCCGACCGATGACCGCGAGCGAACGATGAGGGAATCGCAGTGAGGATGACGTGGCAAGACGACGGCCTGCGCCGTGCGGTAGGGGGAGCGTCGGTCACCGTCGCCCTGACGGTGGCCCTTGCCGCGTGCGGCAGCGGCGGCGACGGCAAGAACGATGGGACAGGCCCGTCCGGGCCCGCGGTGTCGTCCTCGGCGCCGCAGGCCCCGGCGGACGGGGGGGACCCGTCCCCCTCGTCCCCGCAGACACTCGGGACTCTGCAAGGCACGAACGGACTCGAACTCGTCATCCAGTCTGCGGTGCGCGACCAGGGCGGCTTCCTGACCCTCTCAGGCGTCATCAAGAACACCTCCAACTCGCCGCAGCTCGCGCCCATCCAGTGGGCGGGCGACGAGACGCAGGTCAAGCAGAAGGGGCTGTCGCTCGGCGGGATGACGCTGGTCGACTCCCAGGGGAAGAAGCGGTATTACGTGCTGCGGGACACCGACGGGTACCCGCTCACCACCATGGGCGAGTTCAACTTCCCGGCCGGCCAGTCCCAGCCGTTCTACGCGCAGTTCCCCGCGCCTCCCGCGTCGACGAAGCAGGTCGGGGTGGACCTGCCGACGATGAACACCGCGACGATTGCGATCTCCTGATGCCCGCCTCCCAGCGCCCCCGGGCCCCGCGTCCCGTCGGCAGACCGCGTGCTCTCGCCCTCGGGGCCGGTGTACTGGTGACCGTCGTCGCACAGTTCGCCCTCGTGCTGCCCGCGGCCCCCGCGTCCGCGGACGACGAGCCCGTCGGGCCGCCCGGCGCGGCTGCCTCCTCGCCGCCGCCCGCCGTCGACGGCCACGCCTCCGGCCTCAAGCTGCGGGCCGGCGCCACCCTCGCGCCCGCCCGCGTGCTCGACATCGTGTCCGTCGTGGAGTCGCAGGGCGGCGAGGAGCGGCGCTCCGACACCCCCGACTCCGTGACGTTCGCCCTCCAGGCCGAGGTCCTCTTCTCCAAGGACAGCGCCAAGCTCTCGCCCGACGCCAGTTCGCGCATCTCCGCGATCGCCGACGAGATCGAGCGGCAGCACGCGAGCAACGTCCGCGTCTTCGGCTTCACCGACAACCTCGGCACGTCCGCGCACGGCCTCGTCCTGTCCAAGCAGCGCGCGGAGGCCGTGCACAGCCTGCTGGAACAGCGGCTGTCCGATGCCGGGATCACCTACGAAATCCGGGGCTACGGCGAGGAGTTCCCGATCGCCGACAACAGCACGGAGGACGGCCGCAAGAAGAACCGCCGCGTCGAGGTCTCGTTCCCCCGCACGGACGCCGGGAGCGGAGGCACGGACGGAGGCACGGGCTCAGGCGCGGGAGCGGCCCCGGACACGGGGGCCGCCACCGGCACCGGCACGACCACGAACTCGGACGACGCCGGCCCCACCGTGGGCAGTTGAGGCCCGTGGCGGTCTCCTGCGCGGCGCCCTTCTACCCGCGCTCGGCCACGCTCCCGGCCTCGACCCGCACCACCGCCCCCGCCCGCAGCCCCCACCCCGCCATCGCGCCCGCCTCGGCCTCCAGGACGTGCCGGGCGCGCAGCCGGGGTCGCGGCAGGCGGCCGGGGCGCAGCGTCTGGACCGTGAGGACCCGCAGCCGCCGGTCGAGGTACGCCACGTCGATCGCGAACCGCATGCCGAAGGTGTGGACGCTCCCGCACGGGCTCAGCAGCAGTGCCCCCGCCACCCCGTCCCGCCCCAGCAGCCCGCGCCGCCGGGTCCCGTACGACGCCGCGATCTCCAGCGGTACGGCAACCCCGGCCGCGGCGCCCCCGTCCGGCTCGACCGTCAACGTCCCACTGCCGTCATGCCACTGGCCCATGGGGCCCGAGGGTAACGCGGACCCGGCTCCGGCAGCGGCGCGTGCACCGCGCCAACCCGGCCGGGGCTAGGGTCGGTTGCGTGGATCCAGGACCGCTGACGACCGCCGCGGCGCTGCTGTGGGGCGCGCTGTCGGCGCGGTGGCTGCCACGGGCCGCGTACCGGCTCGCCGTCGAGCCGGGCGAGCCCCGGCGCACGGCCTGCCCCGAGGGGCACCCGCTGCCCGCCGGCCCGGCCGGCTGGGTCGGCCGGGCGCCCTGCCCCCGCTGCCCGCGCCGCCCCGCGGGGAGCCGTGCCGCCACCGCCGTCACGGCCGTCGCAACCGGTCTGCTCGCGGCCGTCTGCGGGCCGCGCCCCGAGCTCGTGGTGTGGCTCCTCCTCGCCCCGGCCGCCGCGCTCCTCGCCACCGTGGACCTGGCGGTGCGGCGGCTGCCCGACCCGCTGACCCTGCCGCTCGCCGCCGCGACCCCGCTGCTGCTCGGCGCCGCCGCGCTGGTGCCGGGGCACGGCGGCTCGTGGCCCACCGCGCTGCTCGGCGGCCTCGCACTCGGCGGCGCGTACACCGCCCTCTTCCTCCTCAACCCGCGCGGCCTCGGCTTCGGCGACGTCAAGCTCGCCCTGCCGCTCGGCTGCGCGCTGGGCTGGTACGGCTGGCCCGTCCTCTTTCTCGGCGCGTTCGCCGGGTTCCTCCTCGGCGCGCTCTACGGCCTGGCCCTGATGGCGCTGCGCCGCGCCGGCCGCTCGACGGCCGTCCCCTTCGGCCCCTTCATGATCGCCGGAGCCTACGCGGGTCTCCTGGCAGGCGCCCTCACCACCTGACGCGCGCACACCTGACAGACGCCCGCACCCCTGACCCGCGCACCTCCGAACCCCGCGCGCCCCCGCCGGCCCGCACCCCGCACCCCGGCCTGCGCCCCCGCCGCCTCCCCCTCACGCGCCCGCCGCCCCGCACAAACCACTGGCCCCGCCCCCGCCCCATGCCGGCCCCCGCCCGCACCCCGTCTCCCGCACCCCGTCTCCCGCCCCCCGCACCGGCCGCCGCCCCGGCCCACGGCGATTCCCGCGCCGGCGGCCACCGCGTCCCTCGTGGCTTCGACGAACTGGTCGCCGAAGCGGCCGCCGTTTCCGTCGACGGGTGGGACTTCTCGTGGCTGGACGGGCGCGCCACGGAGGAACGGCCGCCCTGGCGGTACGCGCGGACCGTCGCCGAGCGGATGGCCCGCGCTCGCGCGGCCGTGGACATCGAGACAGGCGGCGGCGAGGTCCTCGCGGGCATGCCCGTACTGCCGCCGCTGACCGCCGCCACCGAGTCCTGGCCGCCGAACGTCGCCCGCGCCACCGAGCGCCTGTACCCGCGCGGCGCCGTGGTCGTCGCGACCGGGGCCGGCGGGCCGCTGCCGTTCGGGGACGGCGCCTTCGGCCTGGCCGTCAGCCGGCACCCGGTACGGGCGCGGTGGGACGAGATCGCGCGGCTGCTGCGCCCCGGCGGTACGTACCTCTCGCAGGAGGTCGGGCCCGCCTCCGTCTTCGGGCTCGTGGAGTACTTCCTCGGGCCCCGGCCGCCCGCGGTGCGCTCGGCGCGGGACCCCGAGGCCGCGCGGGCGGCGGCCGAGGCGGCCGGCCTCGACGTGGTGGGGCTGCGGACGGCCGCGCTGCACACCGCCTTCCACGACATCGGCGCCGTCGTGTACTTCCTGCGCACGGTGGTGTGGAAGGTGCCGGACTTCACCGTGGAGCGGTGCCGTGACCGGCTCGCGCGGCTGCACACCGCGATCCGCCGCGAGGGTTCCTCCACCGCGACGACCACACGTTTCCTCATCGAGGCGCGCAAGCCGTCCGCCGGACCGGCTTGACGCCGCGGCGTCAAGCCGGCGCCCGGAGCGGCCGTCGCTCCTGAGGGTTACGACACACCCGGGGCGCCGCGCCCGCCCGGCACCTCACCAAAAGCACCCGGAGGCCGGAATTCCGAGGCCACACGGGGCAGTCGGCCGCCTGCGGAGCGTCATCCTTCGGCGACACGGGTCCCGCCCGCCCTCACGAAGGGTTAGGCTGGAAACCCCCCCTCGGGCCGGTCCGTATCCCCCCACGGACCGGCCCGTTTTCTGTGCGCGCACGGCCCCGCGCCGCCCGCACAGCCGTCCGCACATCAGGAAGCGCCACGAAGCGCCACGAAGCGCCGCGGGGCACCAGGGAGTGCCAGGGGCGGCGTCCCCGGTCGGCCGCTTCAGCTCCGGCCGGCCCAGATGTTCGTGCCCTCGGTGTCCACGGCGAAGGCGTCGATCTCCGCCAGTTCCTCGTCGGTCAGCGGGGCCGCCGCGAGCGCGGCCACGTTCTGCTCGACCTGCTTCACCTTCGACGCGCCGATCAGCGCCGACGTCATGCGCGGGTCGCGCAGCACCCACAGCAGGGCAAGCTGCGCCAGGGACTGGCCGCGGCGCAGGGCGATCTCGTTGAGCCCGTTGAGCCGCCGGGTGACCTCCTCGTCGAGGAGCTTCGGGTCGAGGGACTTGCCCTGGGAGGCCCGCGAGCCCTCGGGGATGCCGTTGAGGTACTTGTCCGTGAGCAGGCCCTGCGCGAGCGGCACGAAGGAGATGCAGCCCATGCCCGCGCTCTCCAGGGTGTCCAGCAGGCCGTCGTCCTCGATCCAGCGGTTGATCATCGAGTAGGACGGCTGGTGGATCAGCGCGGGCACCCCCATGTCCTTGAGGATGGCCGCGGCCTGCGCCGTCGTCTCCGCGTTGTAGGAGGAGACGCCGACGTAGAGCGCCTTGCCCTGCTGGACGGCGGACGCCAGCGCGCCCATCGTCTCCTCCAGCGGGGTCTCGGGGTCGGGCCGGTGCGAGTAGAAGATGTCGACGTAGTCGAGGCCCATCCGCTTCAAGGAGGCGTCGAGCGACGACAGCAGGTACTTGCGGGAGCCCCACTCGCCGTACGGGCCCGGCGTCATCCGGTAGCCCGCCTTGGTCGAGATGATCAGCTCGTCCCGGTACGGGGCGAAGTCCTGGGAGAAGAGCTTGCCGAAGTTCAGCTCGGCGGAGCCGGGCGGCGGCCCGTAGTTGTTCGCCAGGTCGAAGTGGGTGACGCCCAGGTCGAAGGCGCGGCGCAGGATCGCGCGCTGGTTCTCCAGCGCGAAGTCGTCGCCGAAGTTGTGCCACAGGCCGAGGGAGATCGCCGGCAGCTTGAGCCCGCTGCGGCCCGTACGGCGGTACTCCATCGAGTCGTACCGCTCGTCGGCGGCCAGATACAGGGAAGAATCAGTCACACGTCTTTCCTTATCACGGACTTGTGACAGACCGAGTTGGGTGCCCGTGCCGTGCGCGCAGTAGTGTGACGGCTTCGGGGCCCCGCCGCGGCCCTGTGCTCCGGCGCGCTGGCCATGGAGCTGTCGCGGCTCGCGGGCGATCCCCACACGACGGATGAGGTGGACCCAGTGAACCTGCGCGACCTTGTGTACCGGCTGTACGCCCACCGGGTGGAAAGGCGCCTCGACCTCGCCCAGGGCCCCAAGCACATCGGCGTCATCCTCGACGGGAACCGGCGCTGGGCGAAGGCGTCGGGCGGCACCACGGAGCAGGGACACAAGGCGGGCGCCAGCAAGATCCAGGAGCTCCTCGGCTGGTGCTCCGAGACCAATGTGGAAGTCGTCACGCTCTGGCTGCTGTCCACCGACAACTTCGACCGGCCCGAGGAGGAACTCACACCGCTCCTCGGCATCATCGAGGACGCCGTGCGCGACCTCGCGGCGGACGGCCGCTGGCGGGTCCACCACGTCGGCACGATGGACCTGCTGCCGGGCCCCACCCAACTGGTGCTGAAGGAAGCCGAGCAGGCCACCGTCGGCAACAGCGGGATACTCGTCAACGTCGCCGTGGGCTACGGCGGCCGGCAGGAGATCGCGGACGCCGTGCGCTCCCTGCTCCAGGACCACGCCGAACGCGGGACCTCGTACGAGGACCTCGCGGAGATCGTCGACATCGACATGATCTCCTCGCACCTGTACACCCGCGGCCAGCCCGACCCCGACCTGGTGATCCGCACCAGCGGCGAGCAGCGGCTCTCCGGCTTCATGCTGTGGCAGAGCGCCCATTCGGAGTACTACTTCTGCGACGTCTTCTGGCCGGCCTTCCGCAAGGTCGACTTCCTGCGCGCGCTGCGCGACTACGCGGCCCGGCACCGCCGCTACGGGGCCTGAGCACGGGGGAGCGCGGGTCCTGCGGCGGCGCGGCGCGAGCGGCCGGGGACTGCCCGCCGACACCCGCCGTTCACGGGCTGTGCGTCATATGCCAAGGCATGGCGCGGGACGGAACTGGGCATACACCGTCCAGGTCGATGTCCGGAACGTACTGGCCGGTCCCTCGCGGGCAGGCCGGCGGGCATCGTTTCCAGCGGTCGGCAGGCTGCCGTCCGCCCGGGAGGCCCTTTGCACCAGGACGACCGTACGGTGAGTCGTACGGGCGACGTGGAGGGCCGGCGCTCGGCCCGCGCAGGGGCCAGGAGCCCGGTCCACCCGCCCGCGACGCCGTCGCATCCCCGACCTCATCCGAGGGGGTTCGTCCTTCCGTGGTGACCAGCTCGAAGCGCCGCTCCGACCGGCGCACGTACGTACTCGACACCAGCGTCCTGCTGGCCGACCCAGCCGCCATGTCCCGCTTCGACGAGCACGAGGTCGTGCTCCCGATCGTGGTGATCACGGAGCTCGAGGCCAAGCGGCACCATCCGGAGCTCGGGTATTTCGCCCGGCAGGCGCTGCGGCTGCTCGACGACTTCCGCATCAGGTACGGGCGCCTCGACGCGCCCCTGCCGATCGGGGACATGGGCGGCACCCTGCGTGTCGAGCTCAACCACTCGGACCCGGGCATCCTGCCCGCCGGCTTCCGGCTCGGCGACAACGACTCGCGGATCCTCGCGGTCGCCCGCAACCTCCAGGCCGAGGGGTACGACGTCACGGTCGTCTCCAAGGACCTGCCGCTGCGGATCAAGGCGTCCTCGGTGGGCCTGCTCGCCGAGGAGTACCGGGCCGAGCTGGCGATCACCGACTCGGGCTGGACGGGCATGAGCGAGCTCACGCTCTCCGGCGAGCAGGTCGACCTCCTCTTCTCCGAGGAGAGCCTGTACGTGCCGGAGGCGGCGGAGCTGCCGGTCCACACGGGCCTCGTGCTCCAGTCGGAGCGCGGCAAGGCGCTCGGCCGGGTGACCGCGGAGGGCAACGTGCGGCTGGTGCGCGGCGACCGGGAGGCGTTCGGCATCCGCGGGCGCAGCGCCGAGCAGCGCATCGCGCTCGACCTGCTCCTCGACCCGGACGTCGGGATCGTCTCGATGGGCGGCAGGGCGGGCACCGGCAAGTCGGCGCTCGCGCTGTGCGCGGGCCTCGAGGCGGTGCTCGAACGGCGCCAGCACCAGAAGGTGATGGTCTTCAGGCCGCTGTACGCGGTGGGCGGGCAGGAGCTCGGCTACCTGCCGGGCACCGAGGCCGAGAAGATGAGCCCGTGGGCGCAGGCCGTGTTCGACACGCTGTCGTCGTTCGCGGGCCGCGAGGTCATCGAGGAGGTGCTGGGGCGCGGGATGCTCGAAGTCCTGCCGCTCACCCACATCAGGGGCCGCTCGCTGCACGACGCGTTCGTGATCGTCGACGAGGCGCAGTCGCTCGAACGCAACGTCCTGCTGACGGTGTTGTCCCGGATCGGGTCCGGCTCGCGCGTCGTGCTCACCCACGACGTGGCGCAGCGCGACAATCTCCGGGTCGGCCGGTACGACGGCGTCGTCGCCGTCGTGGAGAAGCTGAAGGGGCATCCGCTGTTCGCGCATGTCACGCTGACGCGCTCCGAACGCTCCCAGATCGCCGCCTTGGTGACGGAGATGCTGGAAGACGGACAAATCTGAGGAATCGCGCCAGAAAAGCACCGCGCCGCCCGGCAGAGCCAAGCAGCTTAGCCGGGCGGCGTCGCGCTGTGCGGTATTTCCACAAATCCGTTGGGGCAAACGGGGTGTGAGCTTTCCCACGCAACGGGGAATTGCTCTGCGGCGTCGCCTTCCGGCAGAGTCTTGCTTCCGTCAGGCCCCGCATGCGGCACACCAACACCAGGCGCTCCGGCGCCCCCACAACTCCACAACAGCCGCCGCATGCCGCCCGAGTACCACGCGGCAGTCCCGCAAGGGACTGTCCACCGGGCCCGTGTCTCCCGTGACCCAGCAGTGCGGAGGCCAGTGCCAGGGGCACGATCGCGCCCGCGGGGTCACCTGTGCGGGCGATGCTGGAAGGAAACCGTGTGAGCCGGATCTCGGTCCGGGGATTCGCAGTGGCATCGGCCACCGCGGTCACCACCGTCGGCGCCGTCGTGGGTGTCGCCTCGGGCGACCCCCAGCACGCCTCGGCCGACAACCTTGAGACGACCGCTTCGGACGCCACGCTGTTGGCGGACATCCCCTCCGGCGAGCAGGCACAGGTGCAGACCGTGTCGCTCGCGCAGCAGGCAAGCGCCCAGTCGGCGGCCGCCGACCAGGCCGCCCAGAAGTCCGCCGAGGAGGCGGCGCGCATCCAGGCCGCCCACGACGCCAAGGCCAAGAAGCAGGCGGCGGACGACAAGGCCGAGGCCGCGAGGAAGGCGGAGGAGGCCAAGAAGGCCAAGGCGGCGCAGAACGCCATCAAGTCCGCCTCGGCGTTCGCCGTGCAGAGCTCGTACTCGGTCTCCGCGGTGCAGGCCATGGCCCGGCAGATGATGCCGGCCGACCAGTTCCAGTGCTTCAGCAACATCGTCACCCGCGAGTCCGGCTGGAACTACACGGCCACGAACGCCGGTTCCGGCGCGTACGGCCTGGTGCAGGCGCTGCCCGGCTCGAAGATGGCGTCGGCAGGCGCCGACTGGCAGACCAACCCGGCGACCCAGATCAAGTGGGGCCTCAACTACATGGACAGCCGCTACGGCAGCCCGTGCGGTGCCTGGTCCTTCTGGCAGGCCCACAGCTGGTACTGAGCCGCGGGGAAGACCGCCCGGCACGGGTCCCTTCCCCCGCTCGACTCCGCGGAGCCCTCCACCGTCCTTCGGTGGGGGGCTCCGCCCGTGTACGGTCGGTCCCGAACGGCTCCCGGGGGAGCGAGTGGGGAGACGGCCGGGGGAAAGAAGGAACCACATGTCGAGAGCGCCTTCGTGGCTTGGCCGGATGGGCGGGGAACTGACCCGCCTCGGCCAGAAGTTGGACCAGCGCAGAGCCGAGGCGGAGGCGCAGCACGCCCCTCCCGTCGTCGAGCCGCCAGAACCGTCCCGTGTCCCGCCCCCGCCGTCCTACGCGCCCGCCGTCCCGGCGAGGCCCGACCCGGTCGCGGCGATCCCCTGGGGCATCCGGGTGGCGGTCGAGGCCGCGTGGCGGCTGCTGGTCCTGGCCGCGACCGTGTGGGTGCTGATGCGGGTCGTCAGCGCGGTCCGCCTCGTGGTGCTCGCGTTCGTCGCCGCCCTGCTGATCACGGCGCTGCTCCAGCCGACCGTGGCCAGGCTCAAGCGGCACGGGGTGCCGCGCGGGCTGGCGACCGCGCTCACCACCCTCGCCGGCTTCGTGATCCTCGGCCTGATCGGCTGGTTCGTGGTCTGGCAGGTCTCCGAGAACATCGGCGACCTCTCCGACCGGCTCACCGACGGCATCAACGAGTTCAAGCACTACCTGCTGAAGAGTCCGTTCCATGTGACGGACAAGCAGATCAACGACATCGCGGCGAACCTCAGCAAGGCGATCGGCACCAACACCAACGAGATCACCTCGGCGGGGCTCCAGGGCGTCACCGTCATCGTGGAGCTGCTGACGGGCGCCTTCCTTGCCTTCTTCTCCACGATCTTCCTGCTCTACGACGGTGCCAGGATCTGGCAGTGGGCGCTCAAGCTCGTGCCCGCGCAGGCGCGGGAGGGCGTCGCGGGCGCGGGCCCGCGCGCCTGGCACACCCTCACGGCGTACGTGCGCGGCACGGTGATAGTCGCGATGATCGACGCGATCTTCATCGGGCTCGGGGTCTTCTTCCTCGGGGTGCCGCTCGCCGTGCCGCTCGGCGTGATCATCTTCCTGGGCGCGTTCGTGCCGCTGGTCGGCGCGGTGGTCTCCGGGGCGCTCGCGGTGGTCGTCGCGCTCGTCACCCAGGGCGTGTTCACCGCCCTGATCGTGCTGCTCGTGGTGCTCGCCGTGCAGCAGATCGAGGGGCACATCCTCCAGCCGTTCATCCTGGGCCGCGCGGTACGGGTGCACCCGCTCGCGGTGGTGCTCTCCGTCGCGGCGGGCAGCCTGATCGCGGGCATCGGCGGCGCCGTGGTGGCCGTGCCGCTGGTCGCGGTCATTAACACGGTGGTCGGCTACCTGCGGTCGTACGCGCACGAGCAGGCGGTGCGCGCCATGCCGCGGCCGCACGGCGCGACCGCGGTCGACCTCGCCCCGACCCCGCCGCCGTCCGCGCCGCAGGCGCCGCCCGAGCCGCCCTCGGCCCCGCCGGGCCGGGCCGATGAGCCGGCGGGGCC
>NZ_BAABEP010000064.1:0-33580 GCF_039540215.1 Streptomyces tremellae | reverse complement strand
TCCATCGGACCCCCTCCCAGGGCTCCTCCGGGCTTTCCCTTCGGTGTTTCTGTTGCGCTGTCTTGCTGTCTTGCGTTTCCGACTCTATCAGACTCTGTTTCCCGTCCGATTCCCCGTCAGAGGGGGTTGCTTCCAGATGAACGTTTTCGCGTTTCTCTTTCCGCTTTCCGCTTTCCTGATCGTAGCAGACCAGTGGAGTACCGATTTCCCGGTATCCGTGCTGCTCTGAGTTCGAATCAGAAGGGCTCGCCCGGAATTCAATTCCCGGCTGTGAGCCTCGTAGATGTTAGCGCCTGTCCTGCTGACCGTCCAAGCGGCCCCGGCAACCACACGAATCTACTGTCCCCATGCGACCGGGTCAACGGTTTTCCTGGGGTGCGGACGAGCCTAACAGGTCGCGGAGGTGGCGTGCACATCAGGCTGCTCGGCACAGTTCCGCGCTGCGGCCGTCGGCCTCCACGTCGCCCGTCTCGCCTGCGCGGACCGCGGGCCCCCGAGCACGTACACGTAGGCCGGGAAGGCGACTTCGGCGGCGACGCCGGTGGCGATGCGGGCCCAGGTCGGCAGGCCTGAGGGCGTGACGAACCCTTCGATCGCGCCTGACGCGAGCAGTACCAGGATGAGGCCGATCGCCATGCCGACCGCTGCCGCGCCTTCTCGCGCCAGGGCCGTCCTGCGCGGAAGCGGGCCGGGGTCGACCACGGCCCAGCCGAGACGCGGGCCGGTTCCGGTGGCGACGAACACGGCGGTGAGGAACACGGCGGTGAGTTCGAGCGGTCCGTGCCGCAGGACGAGCCCGAGGAACGTGTCCAGCCGCCCGGCGGACGCCATGAGGCCGACGCCCGGCGCCAGGTTCAGGACGTTGGTGAAGAAGAGGATCCAAAGGACCGGGAGGCAGAGGAACGGGAGGCAGAGAAACGCACCGTGCACCAGGCGCAGGCCCGCGGCCTCGGCGTTGTTCGTCCAGACCTGGGCGGCGAAGGAAGCTTCGGGGTGGCTGGGGTAGTGCGTCTCGTACTCCCCACCCGGGCGGGCCATGCTGCGGGGCTCGGCCGGGCCACCGAGCGCGGACCGCACCTCGGGGTGGTGGGCGATCCACCAGCCCATCAGGGCGGTGAGCAGTACGGACACCAGAGCGGTCGGGACCCGCCAACGACGTGCGCGGTAGACCGCGGCGGGGAACCCCCCGGTCAGGAAGGGGACCACGTTCCGCAGGCCCGCCGCGCGTACCCCGGTGACCGTGGCGCGCGCGGCGGCGACGAGGCGGGTGAGGCGGCGGCCCCACCGCAGTGAGCCGGTCGGTGGCGCCGCGGCTCGCGGACGAGGCGGCGGCGCGTACGGGCGCTCCGGCGCCGGGGGGCGTGGCGCCGGACGCGTATCTGGCCGCGGTGCTCCAGGAGCGACAGGCACGTGGGGCGCGCCGCGCGTTCGGCGGAGGCGGGGGCGCGCGTGGCGGGAGCGGGGGCGGACCCGTGGGGGTGTCCGCTTCCTGGCCGGCCGTGCGGGATGCCGCCGGGCCGTCGAGGTGGGCCGCGCCGGGTGCGGCCGGGGCCGGTACGACCGGAACGGGTGCCTCAGGGGCGGGCACGGCCGGGGCGACCGCCGTCACAGGCGGCGCCGGGTCACCCGCGAGGGCCGCGCGGTCGGCCGCCTCCATGCCGCCCGCCGCACGCATGCCGCCCGCTGAACAGGCCGAACGCCCGGCTCCTGCTGGGGCCCGCGACCGGGTTCGTGCCGCCGGCCTGAGGGCGCGCACCGCGGCCCGGGGGGCCTCAGCGGTCGCGGAAGGCGGAGGGCGGGTCGCTGAGGTCTTCGAGTTCGATGCCGGGGGCGGAGAGGACCACGTCGCCGGCCAGGTGCACAGCGTGCTGCTCCCCCGTGTCAAGCTCGCTGACCTCATATTCGTCCACGATCAGGGGCCCGTTGTCAGTGGCGTGCGCTTCACTGTTCAGCAGGGCCCAGGACTGGTCGACGGTGCGGGGGGCGAGGACGGGGTCCGTGAGGGCGACCAGGCGTACGCGCGTCGCGGGGGAACCGGGGGTGAGGCGCAGGAGCAGTGCGGTGGCCACGAGGAACGCCGGGGAGGCGGCTGTGAAGGCATGGGCGCGTACGTTGCCCTCGGTGGCGTGGGCGCCGGTGGGGTCGGTACGTACCCAGGTGACGCCGTCGAGTGCCGCGCCACGCACCTGCCAGGCGCCCGCGTGGAGTTCGAGGCGGACGGGCCGGCCGAGTTCGTCGAGGGTCAGGTCGACGGAGCCCGCGTGGTCGCCCCCTGGGGTCGTCCGCTCGGCGACGTAGCGCCAGCCGGAGGGGCCGGGCGCGCAGTGGAAGTGCTCGTGGGCGAGAGGGGTGTGGTCGTGCGGGTCATGGAGCGAATACCGGCCGCGGGGCATGGCGTTGGTCCTGGGGTTCGTGCGGTGGGTGGACCGTGGTGCGGGCGGGCACCCGGCGGGTCCTCGGGCGGAGGCCGAGCCGGCGGCCGGGGAGGGGGAGGGCGCCGGGCGGCAGGTCCGGGAGGGCGGTGCTGTTCCGGGCCGCCGGGCGGGGCGGGCGGGCTGCGTGCTGCCGGACACCGGCCTGCCGGCCCGGCGGGCTCCCGCTCCGCGGGCCGGCTGCCCGGCCGACGCCGCATGTCGTGCCCGTGCCCATTCCTCGTACGGGCACCGGCCGTCCCGGTGCGTACCGCGCGGTCAGGCCCCCGGCCGGGGCGCGGGGGCCTGACGGGTCACGGGGCGGCGGGTCGCTCGGCGGCCCGCCGCCGGCCGGGTCAGTAGCGGTAGTGGTCCGGCTTGTACGGGCCGTTGACGTCGACGCCGATGTACGAGGCCTGCTCCGGGCGGAGGGTCGTGAGCTTCACGCCCAGCGCGTCGAGGTGGAGGCGCGCGACCTTCTCGTCGAGGTGCTTCGGCAGCACGTAGACCCCGATCGGGTACTCCTCCGGCTTGGTGAACAGCTCGATCTGGGCCAGCGTCTGGTCCGCGAAGGAGTTGGACATCACGAAGGACGGGTGGCCCGTCGCGTTGCCCAGGTTCAGCAGGCGGCCCTCGGAGAGGACGATGATCGTCTTGCCGTCGGGGAAGGTCCAGGTGTGCACCTGGGGCTTCACCTCGGACTTGACGATGCCGTCGATCTTGGCGAGGCCGGCCATGTCGATCTCGTTGTCGAAGTGGCCGATGTTGCCGACGATCGCCTGGTGCTTCATCTTGGCCATGTCCGAGGCCATGATGATGTCGCGGTTGCCGGTGGTGGTGACGAAGATGTCGGCCGTACCGATGACGTCGTCGAGGGTCGAGACCTGGAAGCCGTCCATCGCCGCCTGGAGCGCGCAGATCGGGTCGATCTCGGTGACGATCACGCGGGCGCCCTGGCCGCGCAGGGACTCGGCGCAGCCCTTGCCGACGTCGCCGTAGCCGCAGACGACGGCGACCTTGCCGCCGATCAGGACGTCGGTGGCGCGGTTGATGCCGTCGATCAGGGAGTGGCGGCAGCCGTACTTGTTGTCGAACTTCGACTTGGTGACCGCGTCGTTCACGTTGATCGCGGGGAAGAGGAGGTCGCCGTCGCGCTGCATCTCGTACAGGCGGTGGACACCGGTGGTGGTCTCCTCGGTGACGCCGCGGATCTCGGAGGCGAGCTTGGTCCACTTCTGCGGGCTCTCGCCGAGGGTGCGGTTCAGGAGGGTGAGGATCTCGCGGAACTCCTCGCTGTCCGCGGTCTCCGGAGCGGGCGCCTCGCCGGCCTTCTCGAACTCGACGCCCTTGTGCACGAGGAGGGTGGCGTCGCCACCGTCGTCGAGGATCATGTTCGGGCCGCCGGTGGGCGAGTTGGGCCACGTGAGGGCCTGCTCGGTGCACCACCAGTACTCGGCGAGGCTCTCGCCCTTCCAGGCGAAGACGGGCACGCCCTGCGGGTTGTCAGGGGTGCCGTCCGGGCCGACGGCGATGGCCGCGGCGGCGTGGTCCTGGGTGGAGAAGATGTTGCAGGAGGCCCAGCGCACGTCGGCGCCGAGCGCGACGAGGGTCTCGATCAGCACGGCCGTCTGCACGGTCATGTGCAGGGAGCCGGTGATGCGGGCGCCGGCGAGCGGCTTGGCCTCGGCGTACTCCTTGCGGATCGCCATCAGGCCGGGCATCTCGTGCTCGGCGAGCGTGATCTCCTTGCGGCCGAACTCGGCGAGCGAGAGGTCGGCGACCTTGAAGTCCTGTCGGTTGGCGACAGTCGTCATTTCGGGCTGCTCCTCGTAAGGGTCGAGGGTGGTTTTCGTACGGCTGGCTCTGTCGGCACGGGCATACGAATGCCCGAGCCTACGCGGCACCGTCCGTCGGGCCCCTCTCTCCCTCGGCCAGGTCCGCGGCGCGGGCCTGGCCGACCGCCATCAGCAGCGACGTCTGGCTTCCTTACGAATCTACACGGTCGCCCCGGGCCGCCGCAGTGGACCGGCGGACTCGGCGGGGGCCCCGGGGCGACCGGGTGTCCGGGCGGGGCCCGGGGCGTGGGTCAGTGGGACGCGGGGGCCGGCCCCGGGCCACCGGGGGTCGCGGCGGGGTCGTCGCCGGCGGTCGCCGCGGTCTCGCTGTAGATGTCGGGTTCGAGGTAGATGGCGCGCGCGATGGGCACGGCCTCGCGGATGCGCGCCTCGGCCGCGTCGATGGCCGCCGCGACCTCCGCGGCGGTGTCGTCGTGCCGTACGGCGATCTTGGCGGCGACGAGCAGTTCCTCGGGGCCGAGGTGCTGGGTGCGCATGTGGATGACGCGGGTCACGGTGTCGCCGTCGACGGCGGCCTCCCGGATCTTCGCGACCTGTTCCGCGCCCGCGGACTCGCCCAGCAGGAGCGACTTGGTCTCGACGGCGAGCACCAGCGCGATGACGATCAGCAGCGTGCCGATGCAGAGAGTGCCGATGCCGTCCCAGACGCCGTTGTGGGTGCCGAGAGCGAGGCCGACGCCGCCGAGGGCCAGAACGAGGCCGATGAGCGCGCCGAAGTCCTCCAGCAGGACGACGGGCAGCTCGGGGGCCTTGGCGCGGCGGATGAACTCTGTCCACGACATGGATCCGCGGGTGGCGTTCGACTCCTTCATCGCCGTGCGGAAGGAGAAGCCCTCGGCGACGACGGAGAAGACCAGCACACCGACCGGCCAGTACCAGTCGTCCAGCGGGTGCGGGTCCTTGATCTTCTCGAAGCCCTCGTAGACGGCGAACATCCCGCCGACGGAGAACAGCACGATCGAGACGAGGAAGCCGTAGATGTAGCGCTCGCGGCCGTAGCCGAAGGGGTGTTCCTCGGTGGCGGCGCGCTGGGCGCGCTTGCCGCCGAGCAGCAGCAGCCCCTGGTTGCCCGAATCGGCGACCGAGTGCACGGCCTCGGCGAGCATCGAGGACGACCCGCTGAACAGGAACGCCACGAACTTGGCTGCCGCGATCGAGAGGTTGGCGCCGAGCGCCGCCACGATCGCCTTGGTTCCGCCTTGCGCGCTCATGAGGTGCGCGGTGTCCCTTCTCGCGGTGGGTGTGGTCCCGGGTTGTCGTCGCGCGGGCCGGCGTGCGCCGCCCGTACGGCCGGTCATTGTTGCAGCCGCGCGGGGCGGCCGGAGCGGTACGGGCCGGGCCGGCCGGGCCGCGGTCCGGTTCGGCCGGGCGCGGCGGGCCGGGGTACGGGGTACGGGGTACGAGGTACAGGGCCCCGCCGTGCCCGGCCGCCGGTCAGATCGCCACCGTGGCGCGGAACACCGTGCCGGGGCCGGACAGTTCGGCGCGCTCCCCCGCGGCGGTGAAGACGGCGTCGCCCGGCTTGAGGTCCAGGTCGCCGGCGCGGGGCGTGCCGGCCGTGCAGAGCAGGATCTGCGGGGCCGACGGTGCCGTCAGGTCGCGAGAGGCACCGCCCTCCGGCAGGACGTACCGGGAGAGGCGGAACTCGTCGATCGGGGTGGCGTACACCTCGGCGCCTTCCGCGTCCGGCGCGGGGCGCAGCACGCCCGGGTCCTTCGCCTCGAAGCGGACGATGCGCAGCAGTTCCGGCACGTCGATGTGTTTGGGGGTGAGGCCGCAGCGCAGGACGTTGTCGGAGTTGGCCATGATCTCGACGCCGAGGCCGCTGAGGTAGGCGTGCGGGACGCCCGCGCCGAGGAACATCGCCTCGCCCGGTGCGAGGGTGACGAGGTTGAGCAGCATCGCGGCGATGACGCCGGGGTCGCCGGGGTAGTGGCGGGCGATCGACGCGTACGCGGTGTACGGGCCGCCGAGGCGCTCGGCGGCGGCAGCGGACTCCGCCACGGTGGCGGCGGTCGCGGCGGGGTCGCCGGTGAGGACCGCGGTGAGGACCTCGCGCAGGGCGGCCTCCTCGGGCCGTGCGCGCAGGAGGTCCACGTACGGCTTGAGCGAGTCGACGTCCAGCGCCTCCAGCACGGCGGCGGCCTCGGCGGCGGGTCGGAAGCCGCAGAGCCCCTCGAAGGGCGTGAGGGCGCAGATCAGTTCGGGCTTGTGGTTGGCGTCCTTGTAGTTGCGCTCGGGCGCGTCGAGCGGAACGCCCCTGCGCTCCTCGTCCGCGTAGCCCTCCTTGGCCTGGGCGAGGTCGGGGTGGACCTGGAGGGAGAGCGGGGAGCCCGCGGCGAGGAGCTTGAGGAGGAACGGGAGGCGCGGGCCGAACTTCGCGACGGCCGCGGCGCCGAGTTCGCCCTCGGGATCGGCGGCGATCACGTCGGAGAGGGGGATTTCGCGCGCGGTGCCGTCCGCGGCCGTACGGACGACACGGGACGGGTCGCCCGGGTGGGCGCCCATCCACACCTCGGCCTGCGGCTCGCCGGTGGGCTCGGTGCCGAGCAGTTCGGGGATGGCGGTCGTGGAGCCCCAGGCGTAGGGGCGCACGGGGTTGGAGAGGCGGTCCATGGTGCGGGCTTCCTTCTCGGGGTTTCGGCTTGCTGGGCGTTCCCGGGGCCCCGGCTTGCGGGGCGTTCTGGGAGTCTCGGCTCGCTGGGGCCTTCTGGACTTTCTGCGCTTTCGGTGCTGCGGGGTTCCCGCAGCACCGGGACTCGGAGCGGCGGCTTCGGGCCGGGGGCTCAAGGGCTGTCGGTGCTGGGGAGGTGTCCGCGTTCCGGGACTCGGGGCTCGGCTTCGGATCACACCTCCGGGCTTCGATCTGACGGCTCCTGGAGTGGGGGCTCTCGGGGCTGGGGAGGTGTCCGCCTTCCGGGACCTCGGCCCGCAGGCTTCGGCCGCAGGCTCTGGGCCGTGAGCTGCGGGCCCCGGGCCGTGAGCTGCGGGCCGTACGCTCCGGGACTCGGACCGCCCGGCTCCGGAACGTGGGCTGCGGGCCCCGGTGCGGCGGGCCGTCTCCCCCGCCTCGGGGCGCGGACCGGTCGTGCGCCTGGGCGGGGCCGACCGGTTCGCGGGCGGGTCCGCGTCCGGCGGTACCCGGCGCGTCGCCGGGTCGCGGTCAGGAACCCGGACCCGCCAGGGCCAGGTACGCGGCGGCGAAGTCGGTGACGGCGACGAGCTCCGCGAGAGCTTCGAGCACGCTGCCGGGCGCGCCCGGGGCATCCGTGCCGTTCCCGCCGCTGCCGAAGGTTCCGGCGTTGTCGAAGGTCCCGCCGCTGCCGAAGGTTCCGCCGCTGCCGCCGTTCTCACCGGAACCGCCGTCTCCACCGTCCGGGCCGCTCCCCTCCGCCTCCGGCGGCTCCAGTTCGCTGAGGGGCGCGCCGTGCTCGGCGGCCGCCTCGCGGGCCGCCGGGGCCGCGGAGAGCGCGCCGGTGGGGCGGTCGCGCAGCAGCACGATCCGGGCCCGCAGCGCCTCAGGTTCCTCGACGCGGTCGCGGAAGAAGTCGTCGGGGTCGCCGCCGCCCGCGAGGGCGCCGCGCAGCAGGGCGCCGTGCGCGCCGAGCGCCTCGGGGAGCTCGGCGGCGAGCGCGGGCCTGCCGGTGAGCTCGGCGAGCACGGCCGCGAACCTGCGGCCCGCGGGTCCGGCGGCCGTGCCCTCGGTCCAGATCAGCGGGAGGCTCTCCGCGAGTTCGACGGCGAGTGTCTTGGCGGGGTTGCTGTAGGTGGCGACCGCGGGGCCGCACCGCTCGGCGACCCGGTCGAGCCGGTCGGCGAGGCGGGCGAGCGCCTCGGGCGGCGCGGCGGCGAGGCCGATGCGGTCGAGCAGGACGAGGAGCGGGGTGAGCAGCGCCCAGAGCGCGCCGGGGCTCGCGGGCACCTGCTCGGGCGCCGGCGGCGCGGGGTCCTCACCGCGGGCGGGGCCGTAGGACGCCCCCGAGGGGTCGTAGGGCGCCGCGTACAGCTGTCCGGGGGCCGTGGCCATCGGGATCAGCAGGCCTCGTACGCCGTCGACGGTCTCCGTGAGCAGGGAGCCGCGCGGCGCGACGCCGACGACGGTGCAGCCGCGCCGGTACGCCTGCTCGGCGAGGAGGCCGAGGCCGGGTTCGCCGCCGTCGGTGGTGACGATCAGCAGCAGGTCGACCGTGCCGGTCCAGCCGGGCAGCGACCAGCGCAGGGCGCCCGCGGCGAGCGCGACGCCGGTGGGGCGGAGCCTGACCACCGGGGCGACGGCGCCGGCGAGCGCGCCGACGAGGTCGGCGACGGCGGCGGCCGCCGCGCCCGAGCCCGCGACCATGACGGTGCGCGGCCTGCCCTCGGGGGTGAGCGCGGCGAGCCCGGCCTCGTCCGCGTTGCGCAGCGCGGTCCGCACGTGGGCGCCCGCCTCTGCGGCGCCGCGCAGGAGGGCGCGGTGGTCGGCGCGGGCGAGTTCGTCCGGGGCGTCGAGCATGGACTCGTCGAGCATGTGTGGGCCCCTCCGGGTCCTTCGGTACGCGGCGGGCGCCGGCTACGCCGGGCGGCGGGCCTCGTCGACGAGCAGGACGGGGATCTCGTCCCGCACCGGGTACGCGAGCCCGCACTCCTCGTTCGTGCACACCAGTTCCGGGGTGTCCGCCGCGGTCCGGTCGCTGAGCGGCGCACGGCAGGCCGGGCAGGCGAGGATCTCCAGGAGACCGGCTTCGAGCGGCATGGGCGGGGTCCCTTCGGGGTGGGTGTCTGGCCTCGTCAGCGTACCGCCGGTGGCGGGCGGCCCGGCGTGCGGTACGGGCGCGGCCCGCCGCCCTCGTACGGGCACGGCCCGCCACGTCCGGCGCGCGGGCGTCCGGCTGCCCGCAGGCCCAGCCGGGCCCGGCAGGTCGGCGGCCCCGCGCCACCGCGGGGTGTGGCCGGCCGCCTGGGCGCCGTTTGCCTGCCGCCCGCCGGGCCGGGTTGGATCGCCTCCTGCCGCACCGAGGCCCCCCGGGGACCGCCCTGGGCCGCGCGCGGCCGGACGGGAGGGGCGACGATGCACGGCAGCCGGCCGGCGGCGGCAGGGGACGAGGGCGGCACCGGCGGGCGGCACCCGGGGCTCGGCCGGCCCTTCGCCTGGCTCTGGGCGGCGTACGCGGTCAGCACCTTCGGCACCTGGCTGGCCTTCGACGCCCTCCCCATGATCGCGATCCTGGTGCTGCACTCGGGGCCCGCCGGGGTCTCGGCGCTCGCGGCCGTGGGGCCCGCGGTGGGGGCGCTCGTGGCGGTGCCGCTCGGCCCGTGGACGGACTTCCGCGAGAAGCGTCCCGTGATGGTGGCGATGGACCTCGCCCGGTGCGCGGCCGTGCTGAGCCTGCCGGTCGCCCATCTGTTCGGCGTGCTGGGGTTCGGCCAGCTGCTCGCGGTGTCGGTCGCGGTCGCGGCGGCCGACATCACCTTCACCGCCGCCTCGGGCGCCCTGGTCAAGACGCTGGTGCGGCCCGCGGACCTGCTGGCGGCGAACGGCAGGTTCGAGTCGACGCAGTGGACGGCGAGCGTGCTGGGGCCACCGCTCGGCGGCGCCATGATCGGGCTGTTCGGCCCGGTGGCGACGGTGGTCGCCGACGCGGTCAGCTACCTCCTCTCGGCGGGCGCGCTGCGCGCGATGGGCGTACGGGAGGAGCCCTCGACCGCGCCGGCTCCCGCGGTGGCGCCCCGCAGGGCCGCCGACCTGCTCGACGGGTGGCGCTGCGTGCTGGCCCATCCGGCGCTGCGCCCGCTGTTCTTCAACTCGGTCCTGGTCAATGGACTGATCATGGCGACGGCGCCGCTGCTCGCGCTGTTGATGCTCGGCCCGCTCGGCTTCGCGCCCTGGCAGTACGGGCTGGCGTTCGCGGTGCCGTGCCTCGGCGGGCTCGCGGGGTCGCGTGCCGCGCCCCGGCTCGTGGCGCGGTTCGGCAGGGACCGGGTGCTGCGCACGGCGGGGGCGCTGCGGGCGTGCTGGCTGCCGTGGCTGGCGTTCGTGCGGCCGGGTCCTGGCGGCCTCGCCCTGGTCATGGGCGTCGAGCTGGGGCTGATCTGCTGCGCGGGCGTGTTCAACCCGGTGTTCGCCGCGTACCGGCTCGAACAGGCCCCGCGCCACCGGGTGGCGCGGACGCTCTCCGCCTGGTCGGTCACCTCCAAGGCGTCCATCGCGGCCATGACCGCGCTGTGGGGGCTGCTCGCCTCCGCGGTCGGGCCGCGCGCCGCGCTCGCGACCGCCGGTCTGCTGCTGCTCGCGACGCCGCTGCTGCTGCCGCGCCGCGCCGCGCTCGTGCCTGCGGAGGGTGCGGCGCGGACGGCGCCCTGAGGGGTCAGGCCGGGGCGTCGGCCCTGATGACCGCGAGCGCCTCGTCCCTGACGGCCGCCATGGTGGCCGCGTCCCTGGCCTCGACGTTCAGGCGCAGCAGCGGCTCGGTGTTGGAGGCGCGGACGTTCAGCCACCAGTCCTTGGAGGTCACGGTCAGGCCGTCGAGCTCGTCGAAGGCCACGTCGTCGCGGTCCGCGTAGCGGGCGCGCACCGCGGCCGTGCGCCCCGGCTGGTCGGCGACGGTCGAGTTGATCTCGCCTGAGCCGGTGTAGCGCTGGTACGCACCGAGCAGCTCGGACAGCGGCCGGTCGGTGGCGCCGAGGGCGGCGAGCACGTGCAGCGCGGCGAGCATGCCGGTGTCGGCGTTCCAGAAGTCCTTGAAGTAGTAGTGCGCCGAGTGCTCGCCGCCGAAGACCGCGCCGGTGCGCGCCATCTCCTGCTTGATGAAGGAGTGGCCCACGCGCGTGCGGACGGGGGTGCCGCCGTGCTCGCGCACGACCTCGGGCACGGCCCAGGAGGTGATCAGGTTGTGGATGACGGTGGCACCCGGGTGCCTGGCCAGCTCGCGGGCCGCGACCAGGCCGGTGACGGCGGACGGGGAGACGCCCTCGCCGCGCTCGTCCACCACGAAGCAGCGGTCCGCGTCGCCGTCGAAGGCGAGGCCGAGGTCGGCGCCCTCGGCGCGCACCCTGGCCTGGAGGTCGACCAGGTTCTTCGGGTCGAGCGGGTTCGCCTCGTGGTTCGGGAAGGTGCCGTCGAGCTCGAAGTAGAGCGGTACGAGATCGACCGGCAGGCCCTCGAAGACGGTGGGCACGGTGTGGCCGGCCATGCCGTTGCCCGCGTCGACCACGACCTTCAGCGGGCGGATGGAGCCGAGGTCGACGAGGCCGCGCAGGTAGGCGGCGTAGGAGGCCAGCGTGTCCCGCGTGGTGATCCGCCCGGTGCGGGACGCGGGCAGTCCGGTGCCGAGGGCCTCCTCGACGCGGGCCCTGATGTCGGCGAGGCCGGTGTCCTGGCCGACCGGCGCGGCGCCCGCCCTGCACATCTTGATGCCGTTGTAGCGGGCCGGGTTGTGGGAGGCGGTGAACATGGCGCCCGGCAGGCCGAGCGAGCCCGACGCGTAGTACAGCTGGTCGGTGGAGCAGAGCCCGATGAGGACGGCGTCGGCGCCGCGCGCGGTGGCGCCGCGCGCGAAGGCCGCGGAGAGCGCGGGGCTCGACGGGCGCATGTCGTGGCCGACGACGATCTCGCGGGCCGCCGTCACCTCGGCGAACGCGGCGCCGAAGAGTTCGGCGAGCCCTTCGTCGAGCTGGTCGGGGTAGACGCCGCGCACGTCGTACGCCTTCACGAGCTGGGACAGGTCCGCGTCGGCCACCGGGTGTCTCCTGAGTCGTTCGCACGGGCAGTCGGCTCACCGTACCCGCAGGGGCCGGCGCGCGGACGGCGCTCCCGGAGGTCAGGCGGCGGTACGGGTCAGGAGTCGGGGCTGCGCAGGACCCGGAGGTGGCCCCTGCGCCCGACCTCGACGGGGTCGGCGCCAGGGGCGCCCTTGCCGCCTGCCTCGGCCGTGCGCTCCTGGGGGCGTGCCGCCTCGCGGACGGCGTTGGCCAGGGCCTCCAGGTCGTCGCCGCTGGGGCGGGAGGGCGCGGAGGCGTCCGTCAGCCGTACGACCTCCCAGCCGCGCGGCGCGGTCAGGCGCTCGCTGTGCTCGGCGCACAGGTCGTAGCAGTGGGGTTCCGCGTAGGTGGCGAGCGGGCCGAGGACGGCGGTCGAGTCGGCGTAGACGTACGTCAGCGTCGCCACGGCGGGACGGCCGCAAGCGGTGCGCGAACAGCGACGTACAGGGCTCACGATGTTGGACGGTACCGCACTCTTGAGCGGCCCGCGACGACTCAGCTGCACGTCACCCGCCCGTGTCGCCCTGTGAGATCCGGCACAGCTGACTCTCTGTCAGCTGTTCGGTGACCCTGAGCGCTCGCGGCGGGCCGCGCGGGGCGGCGTTCCGGGCCCCGGCGGCCCGCGGGGCCGCCGGTGACGGGCCCGCGCGGGCCCCGCGAAGTACCCTGCGTCAGTGATGGACAGCTCCGTACCGCCGCCGCCCCGGGCCGAGCCGAGGCCGCGCCGCCGCGACCGCCACGGCCGGGGGATGCGCGGCCCCGTCGCCCCGCCGCAGGTGCCGCTCTCCGCCAGCCGCGCCGAGACCTTCCAGGATCTCGTGCGGGACTCCGTGGACCGGCTGGAACGCCGATGGCCGCAGCTGGCCGACGTGGAGTTCATGGTGATGGACGTGCCGGGGCGCGAGGAGGACTCGGTGCCGCTCGGCCGTTCCGTGCCGGCGGGCAAGCAGCAGCCCGCGCGCATCCTCGTCTACCGCAGGCCGGTGGAGATCAGGACCAAGAGCCGCGACGAGCGGGCCCTGCTCGTCCACGAGGTCGTGGTCGAGCAGGTCGCCGAGCTGCTCGGCCTCTCCCCCGAGTCCGTGGACCCCCGCTACGGGCAGGACTGAGGCGCGCCCGCCGGGGCGGGGCCGCCCCCGGGCCGTCAGTCCTCGGACGTGAGGATCGACAGGTCCTGCCTGGCCGCGGGCACGGAGACCGTGCCGCGGTCGTCGGGCAGCGTCTGCACCGTGAACATCGGAACACCGTCCTTCGGCAGGGCCAGTGTCCGCGCCGCGTACACGGGGCCACCGGACTTCGGCTCCACCGTCAGCGCGTAGGAGCCCTTGAGCCCGGCGGGGACCGGCGGGGTCACCGCGAGGGTGGTGCCCGCCTTGACCGTGTACGTCTTCGTCGCGGGCGTCCCGCCGCCGGTGCCGGCGGACGCGGTGACCGCCACCTCGGCGGCGCCGCGGGGCGCGGTCAGCGACAGGGTGGAGCCCTTGGCTCGGTTGTCCGCGGCGGTCGCGCGGGCCGTCACGGGCGCGGTGGCGGGGATGAACGCCATCTCGCGGTCGTCGCCCTTGCCGCGCACCACCTGGAGCGCCGCGACGACCGGCGTGGGACGGTCGCCCGACGAGGGGGTGAGCAGCAGCGAGCCGGCCTCACCCCGCGTCACGTCCTTCAGGTCGACGGATGCCGTCATCCCCGACCTGACGTGCAGCGACTCGTGTCCTGCCGGGACGATGCCGCCGGTCGGTCCTGACAGTTCCAGGTTGAGGTCCGCGTCGTTCTGGCCGGGCGCGAAGACGACGAGCCGCACGTCGGAGGCGTCGGCGGGGATGCCTGGCAGGACGAGGGAGGGCGCCGGGTCGGCCGACGGCGCGAGCCAGTCGACGCCGGTGTCGCCCTCCGAGGCGCGCAGCGCCGCCCCGACCCGGCCGCTGCGCGTGGTGACGTGGACGGTCACGTCGTCCTCGGCCTGCGAGGTCAGCGTCGACAGCAGGACGGGCACGCTGGAGTGCGCGGGTACGGGCAGGCCGTCCGCCGTGTCGGACTTGAGGGCGCCGTTCTTGCCATAGAGCCGCAGGTCGACGACGGCGGTGGAGTCGTCGGGGTTGGTGAGGTGGACGTAGTCCTCGCGGTCCTTGGCGGTGCTCGCGCCCGGCAGCCAGAAGTCGGTGTCGGGGGCGGTGCAGGTGAGGCCCGCGACGCCGCGGCCGTCGCCGACGTCGTCCGTGGTGGTCTCCTGGGTCGTCCAGCCGGGGGCGAGGGCGCCGGTCGCGGTGCCGACGAGCGCGGCCGGGTCGTCGCCCGCGGTCGCGGTGACGGGGGTGCCGGGCTGCTTCAGGGAGAGCAGGGGCTTGGTGCCGGAGGCCGAGGGGGACGCCGAGGCGGTCGCCTTGCCGCCCTTGCCGGTCGTGTTCTTCTTGCTCGACTTCTTCTTGCTCGACGCGGACGGCCCGGCACCCGGGCCGTCGCCGGTCGCGGCCGGCACGAGGGCGGCCGCGCTGTCGCCGTCCGGCGCCACGCCCGTCCCCTTCGGCGTGACGGAGGTGTACGTGGTGTCGGCGGTCTGCGAGTCGCCGGGCGAGGGGCACAGCGCGCTCGACCGCTCGACCGGCAGCCGCGCGGGGGACGACGCGGCGGCTGCTGCGCCGTCGCCGCCCGAGGTCGCGGAGGCGATCCCGGTGACCGCCGCGAGCGCGACCACGGCCGCGCCCAGGGAGAGAGTCGTACGGTTCACTGGTTGCCGCTCCCGTCCGGGTGCTGCGCCCGCCGGGCGCCGTCCTGGTCGTCGCCGTACTGCTGGTCCTGGTGGTCCTGGTCGTCGCCGTACTGCCGGCCCCGGCCCTGCGCCTGCTCGTGGCCCTGCTGCTGGTACGGGACCTGTCCGCCGTAGCCGTACGGGTCGTACTGCGCGGGGTCGTAGCCCTGCTGCGCCGGGTCCTGGTAGGCGCCGTAGCCCCACTGCTGCTGCGCGTACTGCTGCTGGTCGCCGTAGGGGGCGTACTGCTGGGGGTCCGCGTACTGGCCGCCGCCCTGGTAGGGGTCGCCGGTGCCGTACTGCTCCTGCCCGTCCGCGTAGCCGCCCTGCTGGGGGTAACCGGCCTGGTAGCCGGCCTGCTGCGGGTACTCGCCGCCCTCGGCCTCGTAACCCTCCCGGCCCGTCGCCTCCCAGGCGCCGTACGGCTGCTGCTGGTGCGGCACGGCGGCGTACGGATCCGCCTCGGCCGGGCCCTCCCGGGGCCCGGTGTCCTGGGCCGCGGCCTCCTGGGGCAACCGCTGCCGCGGGGTGAAGACGTCGGCCTCTTCGGGTTCTTCGCCCTGCGGCTCGGGGGCGGGGGTGCCGTACGCGTCCGTGCCGTACGGCGGCTCGGCCGCGTACTGCTCCGCGGTCCCCGGTGCCTCGTACGGGTCGTAGACGGCGCCGGAGCGCACCGCCTCCTCGGCCGCCGCGGCCGCCGCGTCCACCGCTTCGACCTCGGCCGCCGCGCGCAGCCTGCGGGCCCTGCGGCCCTCGCCTTCGAGCGCCTCGGGCGGGACCGCGGCCAGCGCCTCATCAGGCAGGTCGTCGTCGACGTCCCGGCGGCCGCCGGGCAGCGCGAGGACGAGCAGGACGAGCCCGAGCAGGCCCTGGAGCCACACCCACGCGGTGTGGGTGAACGGCTCGTCGTAGGTCAGGTCGAGCCTGCCGCCCTGTGCGGGCAGCTGGAAGCCCTGCGCCCAGCCGTCGACGGTGGCCTTGGTGAGCGGCTTGCCGTCGAGCGTGGCCTGCCAGCCGTCCGAGGCCGAGTCGGCGAGCCGCAGGACACGGCCCGCGGGTCCTGCGGGAATGGTGGTGTGCGCGTCGACCGGGGAAGCGGGCACGGAGACGGGCGGCGCGGTGTCGCCCGTGCCCGCGGCCGCTCCCGCGGACGGCGGGGGGACGATCATGACGCGGGAGACCTGCTGGTCGATGCGCCACAGCTCGCTGCCGTCCAGCTGGCTGAGCCTGCTGAGGCCCGGGGTGGCGTCGAGGACGCGGCTCATCTGGCGCGGCGCGCCGTCGCGCAGCAGGACGTAGCGGATGGCGAAGCCGCGCAGCTGGGCCGTCTGGTCGGCGCCGGAGCCCGCGACGAGGTTGGCGACGACCTTGTCGAGCCGTGGATCGTCGCCCGCCGCCCTGGTCAGCTCGGCGTCGCCGAGCCTGGCGCCCTCGCCGCGCACCAGGCTGTACGCGACCGATCCTGGCGAGGTGCCGCTGAGCACCAGCGTGCGGGGCTGGTCCGAGGTGGTCGACTCCTCGGCGACGAAGGCGGGAACCTGCACGGGGTCGGTGCGCTGGAGCGGCCCGGCCGCCCCGGTGACCATCCAGCTGAACGCGGCGACCAGCGGCGCGACCGCGGCGAGCACCGCGATGAGCGCGGCGAGCGGCTGCCGCCAGCCGAAGCTCAGCTCGGCGACGCGCAGCCGCGCGCCGTCCGCGCCGACGAGGGCGGCGGCGAGCAGCGCGACCGCGTAGACCAGGGTGGCGGGGCCCGCCCAGCCCGCGTGGTCGGCGGCCGCGGCGAAGACGAGGGCGACCAGGGCGGCGGCCCACGCGGTCCGCACGGCGAAGGTCCGCTCGGTGCGCAGCAGCGCGGCGAGCGCCGCGAGGACGACGCCGAGCATCAGTACGCCGCCGACTGCCTTGGGGCCGCCGGGGTCCATGCCGAGCAGGTCGAGCGCGGACGCGGCGCCTGAGCCGTAGTCGAGCCCGGCCTCGCGCAGGAAGTCCCCGGGGCTGGTGAGCAGCGTCAGGGACCAGGGTGCGAGCAGCACGAGCGGGGTGACGGCGGCGGCCAGCACGCGGAGCCCGTACGCGCCGAGTTCGCGGCGGCGCAGCACCAGCACGCCGAGTCCGAGCACCAGCGAGAGCGGCCACACGACGGGCGTGAACGCGGTGGTGGCGGTGAGCAGGAAGGTGTAGGCCCAGGTCGCGCGCCAGGTGCCGCGCGCGCCGCCGCGCAGTCCGTACGCGGAGACCGCGGCGCGCGCGGCGACCGGCAGCAGGATCGCGAGGACGGCGGTGCCCAGCCGCCCGGTGGCGAGCGCGCCGGTGGTGGCGGGCAGGAAGGCGTAGACGACGGCGGCCCAGGCCCGCAGCAGCCGCGAGGGGACGAGGGAGCGCGAGGCGAAGTAGGCGCTGACGCCCGCGAGTGGGACCGAGCACACCAGCAGCACGGTCAGCGCGAGGCCGGTCGAGCCGAGGAACAGCACGGAGAGCGTGGCGAGGACCGCCAGGTACGGGGGTGCCGTCTCGGTGCCGCCCGTGCCGACGGCGTGCCAGCTGTCCGCGTAGCGGTCCCACAGCTCGAAGACGTGCTCGGGGGCGGGCAGCAGGGCGCCGCCCGCGAGGGAGCCGCCGCTGAGCAGGGCGCGGCAGGCGATGAGGGAGAAGACGAGGAGGACCGCGAAGAGTACGGGTCCCGGCCTGCGCGCGAGCTTCTTCAGCCGCGCGAACTGCTCGATCTCCAGGTAGTCCGCGTCGTCGCCGCCAGGGCCCGACTCGACGACGCCGTGGCGGGAGCCGCCGGTCTCGGCGTCGGTCGCGCCGCCTGCGCCGAGGCTCGCCGCGGCCTGTTCGACGGTGGCGCGGATGGTGGCGCCCGGCGGCGGGAAGAGGGGCCGCAGCTCGGCGAAGTCGGTGGACGCGCCGGCGCGTGCGCGGCGGCCCGCGAGGATCCTGCCGGGCCGCAGCAGGGTGGCGGAAAGTCCTGTGACCTCGTCGACGGCCTGTCCCGGCGCCTTGGCGAGCAGATAGCCGAGGGTGCGCAGGAGGGTGCCGACGACGAGCCGCAGCAGCACCCACGGGAGCGCGGCGCCGCGGGCGTTGACGAGCATCGTGTAGGCGGCGCCCGCCTTGTCGACACGGTGCGGGCTGGTGGCGGAGCGGCCGACGCAGTCGACGGTGCGGCGCTCGCGGGCCGAGGCCTCCGCGTGCCGCAGCACGGCGTCGGGGGCGACGAGGACGCGGTGGCCTGCCGCGTGGGCGCGCCAGCAGAGGTCGACGTCGTCGCGCATGAGGGGCAGGCCGCGGTCGAAGCCGCCGAGTTCCTCCCACACGTCGCGGCGGATGAGCATGCCGGCGCTGGAGACGGAGAGGACGGTGCGGACCTGGTCGTGCTGGCCCTGGTCCTGTTCGCGCCGGTCGAGTCCGGTCCAGCGGCGGCCGCTGTTGGCGATGGAGACGCCGACTTCGAGGAGCTGCCTGCGGTCGTACCAGCCGCGCAGCTTGGGTCCGACGATCGCGGCGTGCTCGTCGGAGTCGGCGACGCGCAGGAGTTCGGCGAGCGCGTCGGGTGCGGGCGCGCAGTCGTCGTGGAGGAGCCAGAGCCACTGCACCGGTTCGCCGTACGGCAGTTCCGGCATCTCGTACGCCTCGTCGCGCCAGGTGCGCGTGACCGGGTCCCAGCCGCTCGGCCGCCGCAGGTAGGGCAGGTCGTCGGGGGTGAGGGCGGGCGCGGTGCGCACGGCCTCCTCGACGGCGGTGCCGAAGCCGGACCTGCGGGCGAGGTGCAGGACGCGGTCGGCGCCGAACGCCTCGGCCAGCAGCTGCGCGGAGTTGTCCGCGCTGCCGGTGTCGGCGGCGACGGCGTTCTGTACGGGCCGCTCCTGGCCCAGCAGGCCCGTGAGGGCGTCGGGCAGCCAGCGCGCACCGTCGTGCGAGACGAGGACCGCGGTCACGACGTGGCGCGGGTACTCGGGCGGTGCGGTGGGCGCGGGACCGCCATCGGTGGCGGGGACGAACGCTGCGGTGGTGGCGGACATCGAGGTGAAAGGCCCTCCGGCCGGGGGTTCCGCCCTCCAGGGGGCGCTGAGCGTCAGGGACGGGCCACCACACTAACGGTAGGGACAAATGCGGTGCGCCGAGCGCCGGATGAGACCGCCTGCCGGGGACCGGTGCGGTAAGGGGGAGCGGGCTCCACGGCGTCGGCCGCGGGGGCGTGCGGTCCGCTGGCCAGGCCCCGTACATGACGAAGGTCCGCCTCCCGCGCGCTGGGCGGCGGGGGCGGACCGTGGGTCGTGGGCCTGTTCTGGGGCAACGGCCGGTGACGGCGAGGGGCGCCGGCCCGGGGGTACGGGCCTGACGGCGGGTGCCTGCGCTCCGGCGCGCCGCGGCGGTTCAGATCGCGGCCTTCTTCAGGCGGCGGCGCTCCCGCTCGGACAATCCACCCCAGATGCCGAAGCGTTCGTCGTTGGCGAGGGCGTACTCAAGGCATTCGGAGCGGACTTCGCAGGCGAGGCAGACCTTCTTGGCCTCGCGCGTCGATCCGCCCTTCTCGGGGAAGAAGGACTCGGGGTCGGTCTGGGCGCACAACGCGCGCTCCTGCCAGCCGAGTTCCTCTTCCGCGTCCGCGTCCTCGACCAGCAGTTGCTGGAACAGCTCGGTCATGTGCGCCCCTCGTCTGTCTTAGCGTCCCCGTGGTCTGGCCGACGGCCTTTTCCGGTCGAACGACACGGGTGAAATTACAAGTGTGTAGCTCCAGGGCCGTCAAGCTCAGATCTGCTATTGGACCTGGTATTCACTCTGCGGAACCAAGGCTATGCGGAAAGTGTTCAAATCACCAAAAATCTGACACATGCCACTGGCCCGTACCGCACACCCCGGCAGCGACTGCTTCTCTCCACAGACACGCGACTGACGCCGGTTTGGTTGAAATCCGACCGACAAAGCGATCGAGATCACAACGTGATCACGGACGCGTCCCGGCGTTTACCCGCATGACTGCTGCGCCATGTGTCCCGACCTGGCCACATGCAAACCTCGGCCCGGCACGAGCGACCGGATGAGGTGAACCAATGGGGCCAAACCGGTCATCGAGTTGACATCCGGGGAGCCGATTCGCCACCTTTGGGGCATGCCAGCGACCTCCGCGCATCCCGCGACCCACCTCCGTGGACACCGCAGCGCTGCCCAGGTCGACTGTTGTTGTCGCCTTTCCCGCAGGCACGGCGGCTTCGCAGGCCGCTGAAGGACCGGCGGCGGGCGCCCGGCGTACTGCCGGACGCCTTCCGTATCACCGAACGGCGGCCACCGCGCCCGCGAACCGGATGCCGCACGCCGCCGACTGGTTTTCCTGCGTTCTGCTCCGTTCCGACGCGGCCCGACCGGCCCGCGCCCGTAACCGCCCCGCGGTGATTCGGGGCTCGCGCGGGGATTCGAACGCCGCCCTTGCTTTCTCTTTCTGACGATTTTCTGCACACGTTCTGTCTGTTTCCTTACCGAGGGACCGCGCACCCGATGAACAGCGACAGCGACCTCCAGATCGCCGGAGATCTCTTCGAGGTCGAGCACCTGCTCCAGCCCCCGCGTGAGCACCCCGAGACGGTGGCGGAGTTCGCCGGTCTCGCCCGCTCGCTCGCCGCCGACCGGGCCGGATGGGAACCCCTCGTCAGGTACGACGCGACCACCCGCTGGTACCACCGGCTGCGCACCGGGCCCGGCTACGAGGTCTGGCTGCTGTCCTGGGTGCCGGGGCAGGGCAGCGGACCGCACGGCCACGGCAGGTCAGCGGGCGTGCTCACCGTCCTCGCGGGCGAGCTGACGGAGCGTACGCGGCACGGCGGGCGCCCGCTCGCCGCCGGCGCGCAGCGCGTCTACCCGCCGGGCTTCGCGCACGAGGTCGTCAACGCCTCGCTCGAGCCCGCCGTGAGCCTGCACGTGTACTACCCGGGCCTCACCGAGATGCCGATGGCCGCGCCCGCGGCCCCGGCCGCGGCACAGGGTGCGCCCGCGGAGTCGGCGACGCCGGTGGCGGCACCCGTACGGGCCGGGGTTCCGGGTCCCGGCTCGCCCGTCCTGCCCGGCTGACACACTTGGCGCATGCGCATTGTGGTTCTGGCCGGCGGCATCGGCGGCGCCCGTTTCCTGCGTGGCCTGAAGCAGGCCGCGCCCGACGCGGACGTCACGGTGATCGGCAACACCGGAGACGACATCCATCTGTTCGGGCTGAAGATCTGCCCGGACCTCGACACCGTGATGTACACCCTCGGCGGTGGCATCAACGAGGAACAGGGCTGGGGGCGCACGGACGAGACGTTCGCGGTCAAGGGTGAGCTCGCGGCGTACGGGGTGGGCCCCGAGTGGTTCGGACTCGGGGACCGCGACTTCGCCACCCACATCGTCCGCACGCAGATGCTCGCCGCCGGATATCCGCTGAGCGCGGTCACCGAGGCGCTGTGCGCCAGGTGGCAGCCCGGCGTGCGGCTGCTGCCGATGTCGGACGACCGCGTGGAGACGCATGTGGCCGTCGACGTCGACGGGGAGCGCAAGGCCGTGCACTTCCAGGAGTACTGGGTGCGGATGCGCGCCGCCGTTGACGCGCAGGCCGTCGTGCCGGTGGGCGCGGAACAGGCCAAGCCCGCGCCGGGTGTGCTCGAGGCGATCGCCGCGGCCGACGTGGTCCTCTTCCCGCCGTCCAACCCGGTGGTCAGCATCGGCACGATCCTCGCGGTGCCCGGGATCCGCGAGGCCATCGCGGACGCCGGGGTGCCGGTCGTCGGGCTCTCCCCCATCGTCGGGGACGCGCCGGTGCGCGGCATGGCCGACAAGGTGCTCGCCGCGATCGGCGTCGAGTCGACCGCGGCCGCGGTCGCGGGGCACTACGGCTCCGGGCTGCTCGACGGCTGGCTGGTCGACACGGTGGACGCGGCAGCGGTCCAGGAGATCGAGTCCGCGGGCATCAGGGCGCGCGCCGTGCCGCTGATGATGACGGACACCGGCGCCGCCGCCGCGATGGCCCACGAGGCGCTCGCGCTGGCCGAGGAGGTCAGGGCGTGAGCGGCGCGGGCCCCGCGGCCTACGCGGTACGGGGCCTCGGCGCCGACTTCCCCGAGGTGCGGCCGGGCGACGACCTGGCGAAGCTGATCGCCGCCGCGGCGGCGCCCGCGCTCGCCGACGGCGACATCCTCCTGGTCACCTCGAAGATCGTCTCCAAGGCGGAGGGCCGGGTCGTCGAGGCCGACGACCGCGAGGCGGCGATCGACGCGGAGACCGTCCGGGTGGTGGCGCGGCGCGGGACGCTGCGGATCGTGGAGAACCGCCAGGGCCTGGTGATGGCGGCCGCCGGGGTCGACGCGTCCAACACACCCGCGGGCACGGTGCTGCTGCTGCCCGAGGACCCCGACGCGTCGGCGCGCGCGATCCGCGAACGGCTGCGCGCCGACCTCGGGGTGGACGTGGGCGTGATCGTCACGGACACCTTCGGGCGGCCGTGGCGCAACGGCCTGACGGACGTGGCGATCGGCGCGGCCGGGGTGCGGGTCCTCAAGGACCTGCGCGGCGAGCGGGACGCGCACGGCAATCCGATGTCCGCGACGGTGGTGGCGCTCGCCGACGAACTGGCGGCGGCGGGCGACCTGGTCAAGGGCAAGGCCTCGGGAATGCCGGTCGCGGTCGTCAGCGGCCTCGCCCACCTGGTCGCCCCGGAGCGGGACGTGCCGGAGAGCGGCGCGCGTGAGCTGGTGCGCACCGCGGCCGACGACATGTTCAGACTCGGCACGTCGGAGGCGGTGCGCGAGGCGGTCGCGCTGCGGCGCACCGTACGGGAGTTCACCGACGAGCCGGTCGACCCTGGCGCGGTCAGGCGGGCGGTCGCCGCGGCGCTGACGGCGCCCGCGCCGCACCACACGGCGCCGTGGCGGTTCGTGCTGCTGGAGTCCGCCGCGTCGCGGACGCGGCTGCTCGACGCGATGCGGGACGCGTGGATCGCGGACCTGCGGCGGGACGGCAGGTCAAAGGAGTCGGTCGCCAAGCGGGTACGCAGGGGCGAGGTGCTGCGCCGGGCGCCGTACCTGGTGGTGCCGTGCCTGGTGGCGGACGGCGCGCACGCGTACGGCGACCCGCGGCGGGACGCGGCGGAGCGCGAGATGTTCGTGGTGGCCGCGGGCGCCGGCGTGCAGAACTTCCTGGTGGCGCTCGCGGGCGAGCAGTTGGGCTCGGCATGGGTGTCGTCGACGATGTTCTGCCGCGACGTGGTGCGCGAGACGCTGTCGCTGCCCGCGCACTGGGACCCCATGGGCGCGGTCGCGGTGGGCCGTCCCGCGCGCCAGGCGCCGCCGCGGCCCGACCGGCCGGTGGAGGACTTCGTCACGGTCCGCTGAACCCGCGGCCCCGCCGTGCGGGCCCCCGCCCCACCGGGCGCGACGTCGCGTCGCCCTCCCGAGGGGGGCGGGGCCCGTGGCCTCCGGTGCCGGGGTCCCGCCCGGCCGCAGCCCGGTGGGAGCACCCGCAGGGCGGGGTGCGGGGACGCGCGGGCCCGGCGCCGCGCGCAGGACGCGACGGTACGGACGGTACGGACGGTACGGACAGTACGGACAGTACGGACAGTACGGACACGGTCTACCGGGACGCGATCTCGCCGACCGCCATGCGCGGGGCGCGGCGCGCCGGGAGGCGGCCGCTGAGGAGGATCAGGCGGACGGCCCGGTGGCGCTGGCCCGCGTAGGGCGTGAGGAGCTCCAGCATGCGGGCGTCGTCGGCGTCGCGTTCGCCCGCGAGGACATGGCCGACGATGCCCGGCAGGTGGAGGTCGCCGACCGTGACCGCGTCGGGGGCGCCATGGGTGCGCTGGACGACCTCGGCCGCCGTCCACGGGCCGATGCCCGTGATCAGGCGCAGGCGGGCCGCCGCGGCCTCGGGCTCCATCGCCGCAGCCTCTTCGAGACGCGGCGCGACCCGCACGGCGCGCAGCACGGTGGACGAGCGCTTCTCCTCGACGTTCGCCCTGTGCCACTCCCAGGACGGGATGCGCGCCCAGGTGCGGGGCTCGGGCATCACGTGCAGGCCCTCGACGGGCCCCGGCGCGGGCTCGCCGTACTTCCGCACGAGCGCGCGCCACGACCGGTAGGCGCCCACGGTCGTGACCTTCTGCTCAAGGATCGAGGGGATCAGCGACTCCAGCACCAGGCCGGTGGCGCACAGCCGCAGCCCCGGCCTGCCGCGGCCCGCCGCGAGCACCGCGCGATGGCGCGGCACGAAGGCCGCCGGGTCGTCGTGCTCCCCCAGCAGGTGCGGCAGGCGCGCCAGCATCCAGCCGGCGCCGGGACCCCACGCCTCCGCCTCGACCGTGCCGTCCGCGCGCTGCGCGAGCCGGAGCGTCGCGGGGCCCTGAGGGGTCCTGCCGGCCCGCCACACGACGCCGTCCGGGGTCTGGCGGAACGTCGGGTCGGCGGGGCCGCGGCGCAGCGGGCCGAGCACGAGGCCGAGGTCGTAGGGGCCCTCGGGCGGCGTCCAGCACGCGCGGATGCCCGGCTCGGCGGCGGCGCGCACGTGCACGGCCGACCTGGGGCGTGGGGCGAAGCGGCCGGCCATCGGTCCTCGGGGAAGTCGGAAGCGTCGGGCTGTACGGGGTGTTCGGGGCGGGCGGGCTGGGCGCGCCCGGGCGGAGGCCGCGGGCGGGCAGCCGCGCGCGGCCGTACCGAGCGTACGGGGTGGACGGGGGGCGGCCCGTACGCGGGTGCCGCCCCCCGCTCGGGGCGCTACTCGTCCGAGGAGAAGCGGATCGCGGCCGGCGGCAGCGTGGCGCCACACCAGACCCGCACGCCTTCGCGCAGTTCGTTGTCCGCGCCGACGTGCGCGCCGTCGCCGATCACGACGCCCTCGACCACCGTGCGGGCGCCGATCCGCGCGCCCTCGCCGATCATCGAGTCGGTGACGACGGCGCCCGGCTCGACGACGGCGCGGTCGAGGACCGTGGAACCGGCGATGCGGGCGCCGTCGCCGACGACGGCGCCCGCGCCGATCACCGTGCCCCCGGTCAGCTTGGCGTCCGGCGCCACCTCGGCCGCGGGCAGCACGAGCCGCTCGCCGCACCTGCCGGGCACGGCGGGCGACGGCGCCCGGCCGAGCACCAGGTCGGCCGAGCCGCGCACGAACGCCTGCGGGGTACCGAGGTCGAGCCAGTACGTGGAGTCCACCATGCCCTGGAGGTGCGCGCCGTCCGCGAGCAGGCCGGGGAACGTCTCGCGTTCCACGGAGACCGGCCGCCCTGCCGGGATCGTGTCGATGACCGACCTGCGGAAGACGTAGGCGCCCGCGTTGATCTGGTCGGTGACGATCTCCTCCGGCGTCTGCGGCTTCTCGAGGAACGCCGTCACCCTGCCCGTCCCGTCGGTCGGCACCAGGCCGAAGGCGCGCGGGTCGGGCACGCGCGTGAGGTGCAGGGAGACGTCGGCGCCCGTGTCCCTGTGGGTGTCCACGAGGGCGGGGATGTCGAGGCCCGTGAGGATGTCGCCGTTGAAGATGAGCACCGGGTCGTCGGGCGCCGAGTGCAGCCGGTCGGCGACGTTGCGGATCGCGCCGCCGGTGCCGAGCGGGTCGGCCTCGGTGACGTACTCCAGGCGCAGGCCGAGGGCGGCGCCGTCGCCGAAGTAGGGCTCGAAGACCTCGGCCAGGTAGGAGGTCGCGAGCACCACGTGGTCGACTCCCGCGGCCCGCGCGCGGGCCAACTGGTGGGTGAGGAACGGCACTCCCGCCGCGGGGACCATCGGTTTCGGCGTGTGCACGGTGAGCGGCCGCAGCCGGGTGCCCTTGCCTCCGACGAGGAGGATCGCCTCAGTCACCTGTCGTCTCCGCTTCCTGCCGGGGTCGTCTCCGGCCATGGGGGTCGGCCATGGCCGTGTTTGCCATGTGTTGCCGTCGTCTTGGGGCGTTCCATTCGTACACCGGTACCCGTCGCCGCGATCACCGGATCACCTCATCAGGCGTTTCGGACGCCGCGAAGTACGCTGTCCGGCGTGAACGCCAGCGAACACACTCCGGCCGACCTGCTGCGCTCCGCGCTCGCCGCGGACCCGGCGAGGCCCCTGGTCACCTTCTACGACGACGCCACCGGGGAGCGGGTCGAGCTGTCCGTCGCGACCTTCGCCAACTGGGTCGCCAAGACCGCCAACCTCCTCCAGGACGACCTGTCGGCGGGCCCGGGCGACCGGCTCGCGCTGCTGCTGCCCGCGCACTGGCAGACCGCGGTGTGGCTGCTCGCCTGCGCGTCCGTGGGCGTGACCGCCGAGATCGGGGGCGACCCCGCGGACGCGGACGTCGTGGTCAGCGGCCCCGACACCCTGGACGCGGCGCGCGCCTGCGGCGGTGAGCGGGTGGCGCTCGCGCTGCGCCCGCTCGGCGGCCGGTTCCCCGAGCCGCCCGCGGGCTTCGCCGACTACGCCGTCGAAGTCCCTTCGCACGGCGACCGGTTCGTCCCCTACGCGCCGGTGGACCCGGCGGGGATCGCGCTGCGCGTCGCCGACGGGGACGGCGGTACGGAGCTGACGGCGGGCGCGCTCGTCGGGCGCGCGGTGGCCGACGCGGAGCGGCGCGGGCTCGGCCCCGGGGCGCGACTGCTGTCGGGGCTGGGGTACGACACCTGGGAGGGCCTGTCCGCCGGCCTGTACGCGCCGCTCGCTGCGGGCGGTTCCGTGGTGCTCTGCCGGAACCTGGACAAGCTGTCCGCCGAGGACCTCGCGCAGCGCACGGCGAGCGAGCGGGTCACCCACCGGGCCGAGTGAGCCGCCGCCCTCGCGGGGCGTGGCACGCCGCGGCAGTACGGCATGGGGCGGGCGTGGGCGGGCAGGCAGATCACGCGGCCACCGCGGACGGCCGGCAGACGGCCGCACGGGAGGCGATCGGCATGGAGACCGGCGCATACGAGGACACAACCAACCGCGGCTATCGGCCGTCTACCCGTAGGGAGAGGCCGCCGGGTCGCCCCGCCCTCCGGGCGGACAGCGCGACGACGCGGGCACGACCGAGGACCGGGGGCGCCTCACGCCACCGAAGCACCGAAGCACCGAAGCACCGAAGGACGGACGCAGACGTGACCGAGAGGGCCTCAGACGCCGTACGCGGCGCAGCGGGCGACGAGGGGACCGGCGAGCGCGGGGCCGTGTCCCGCGGCGCGGGCGACGGCCCGGACGAGGGCTCTGACATCGATGCCATACCCGCGGCCGGTGGCGGTTCTGCCACCGGCCGGGGCAGCGCCGTCCCCGCCGCCGACGCGCCCGGCGACGACATCGGCACCGACACCGCCGCGGAAGACGCCGCCGCCGTGGCCACGGACGCCCCAACTGCCGCCGGGCGGGCGGGGCGTGGCGGGAATCACACCGGGGAGCCCGAGGGCGCCCCGCGGCCGCGCAGGCGGCGGCCGTGGCTGCGGTGGGTCGCGGTGGGCGTCGGTGTGGCCGTGCTGGCGACCGCGGGCACCGGCTGGTGGTTCTACGAGAAGCTCGACGGCAACATCACCACCGACACCGAGGCGGCGGCGCAGCTCCAGACGTATGCCAAGGAGCGGCCCGCGCCGGTCGCGCTCGACGCGCTGAACATCCTGCTCATCGGCTCCGACAGCCGGTCGGGCAAGGACAACGCGAAGTACGGGCACGACGAGGGCGGGACGGCGCGCTCGGACACCACGATCCTGCTGCACCTCGCCGCCGACCGGCAGAGCGCCACCGCGGTGTCGATACCGCGCGACCTGATGGTGCACATACCGAGTTGCGGCAAGCCGGGCGGTACCACCACGAAGGCGCAGTTCGCCCAGTTCAACTGGGCCTTCGAGTTCGGCGGCACGGCCTGCACGACCCGCACCGTGGAACAGCTGACCGGGGTGCGGATCGACCACGAGATGGTCATCGACTTCAGCGGCTTCAAGGACATGGTGGACGCGGTGGGCGGAGTGCAGGTGTGCCTCGCGGAACCGGTCCACGACACCGACGCCCACCTCGACCTGCCCGCGGGCAGGTCGACCGTGAAGGGCGAGCAGGCCCTCGGCTTCGTCCGGGCGCGGCACGGCATCGGCGACGGCAGCGACACCCAGCGCATCCAGCGCCAGCAGGGGTTCCTCGGCGCGCTGTTCACGAAGTTGCAGAGCGACGGGGTGCTGCTCAACCCGACCCGGCTCTATCCGGTGCTCGACGCGGCCACCAAGGCGATCACCACGGACCCGGGTCTGAGCAGTTTGCGAGATCTCTACAACCTGGCCCACTCCACGCGGAACGTGCCCACCGACAAGGTGCAGTTCCTCACAGTGCCGCAGCGCCCGTACACACCCGACCCGAACAGGGACGAGCTGGTGCAGCCGGCCGCCGACACCCTGTTCGCGCAGCTGCGGGACGACGCCCCCGTCACGGTGCGGACCTCCGGTTCGCCCACGGACCCCGGCGCGAAAAGCCCGTCCCCCGGGGCGACCGGTAAAGACTCCGGCAATTCGACGGACGGTCCCGCGCGCGGGTCGGCCCCGGCCGTCCCGGACGCGGGGACGGGCGGATCGCCCTCGGCGTCACCGGCCCCGACGTTCACAGGAACCAATGCGAGTGTCGGCCTGTGTGCGTGAACCCTGTGTGCGAACCGTGACGGCGGAGGGCACCGGGGCGCATGACGATTGGGTGGATTGCCCGCTTGTAAGAACACAGGGGTCCGGCACCGCCGTCGCTCGACGGCGAACGGGGCGGATAGTGTGTCGCGATCCGGCGCTTTCGGCCGCCGCCGCGCGCCGCCGGATCGAAGGCCTGGCGCCCGAGGGGGAGGCGCTTCACGTGGCACCGACGGAGGATTCAGGCAACCGTGGATGCACAGAACAGTGGGCAGGGCGACATCGACCCCGCCGACCAGTGGGTCCTCAACCCGGAGACAGGCAACTACGAGCTGCGACTGGACAACCCCGCACCGCAGCCGCCCTCCCCCCGCACCGCTGAAGCGCCCTCGGGCCGTGACGTGTCCCCCCGCTCGCACCAGCCGGCCGACGCCGGGCGCGCCGCGCGCAGGCAGGGCGGGCGCGCCACCGCAGCCGAGCCCCCAGCGGGCCGCGCGGGCCGCGGGGGAGCGCAGGCCGGCGGGCCGCCCGCAGGACCCGACGTGCCGGGCCAGCGCAGCCGGCGCAGGGGAGCGCAGCCGGCCCCGCCGCCGAGCCGCCGCAAGGGCAAGGGCGCGAAGAAGTCAGGGAAGAAGAAGGCACTGCTGTGGACCAGCGGTGTGCTGGGCTTCCTGGTCCTCGCCACCAGCGGCGGCGCGTACGCCTACTACCAGCACCTGAACGGCAACATCTCCACCGTCGACGTGGGCGGGGCCGGCAGCCAGAGCAGCTTCGACTCGGGCAAGCCCATCAACATCCTCCTGATGGGCACCGACAGGCGGACCGGCAAGGGCAACGAGGGCTACGGCGACTCGGGCAGCGTCGGGCACGCCGACACCAACATCCTGCTGCACGTCTCCGCCGACCGGACCAACGCGACGGCCCTGTCGATCCCGCGCGACCTGATCACCGACATCCCGGACTGCGAGACCAAGGAGTCGGACGGGCAGACGAAGGTCATCCCCGGCACGCCCGACACCCGCTTCAACACCAGCCTCGGCCAGGACGGCCGCGACCCGGGCTGCGCCATGCGCACCGTGGAGGAGCTGACGGGCGTCAAGGTCGACCACTTCATGATGGCCGACTTCAACGCGGTGAAGACGCTGTCCACCGCGGTCGGCGGCGTGCCGATCTGCGTCGCGCACGCGGTGGACGACCCCAAGTCGCACCTGCACCTGTCGGCGGGCGAGCACACCGTCGAGGGCGAGCAGGCCCTCGCGTTCGTACGGACGAGGCACAGCTTCGGCACCGGCAGCGACCTCAGCCGCATCCAGGTGCAGCAGCAGTTCCTCAGCGCGCTGCTGCGCAAGCTGAAGTCGAAGGACACGCTGAGCAGCCCGACGAAGCTGGCGAGCCTCGCGGAGGCCGGCACGAAGGCGCTGACGGTGGACACCGGCATCGGGTCGATCAAGAAGCTGAGCAGCCTCGGCGAGGAGATCGCGAAGGTCGACCCGAAGAACATCACCTTCGCCACCCTGCCCGTGGTCGACAACCCCGACGAGATAGTGCACGCGACGGTCGTGGTGAACGACGCGCTGGCCGACCCCCTCTTCAGCGACCTCCAGAACGACACCTCGCTCACCGAGGTCAAGAAGAAGAAGTCGGCCTCGGACGACAAGGTGCTCAAGGGCCCGAAGGCGGACGCCGACGACGTGCGGGTGGACGTCTACAACGGCGGGGCGCCCGACGGGGCCGCGCAGGCGACGCTCTCCTGGTTCCAGAACGACAAGCAGGCGCCGAAGACGACGAACAAGGGCGACGCGGGCGCGGAGGAGGCCAAGACCACGCTGGAGTACGCGCCGAACCAGGCCGACCAGGCGCGCACCGTCGCCGCCTGGATGGGCCTCTCGGCGTCTGCCCTGAAGGAGGGCGCCAAGGACGCGGTCGGGCTCCAGGCGATGAAGCTGACGCTCGGCAAGGACTTCAAGGGCGCGGGCGTGCCGCTCTCCGGTCCCGCGCAGGTGTCGCCCAACGTGCAGAAGGTGGAAGCCGACAAGCAGGTCTGCGCCAAGTGACGCCCGTACGGCGGCACGCGGACGGGTCCTGAACCGAGGGGGACGGATGGGTCAGGGCGGTACGACGCGGCGCGCGGGTCCGGGGGCCGCGCGGGCACGGGAACTCGGCTGGGACGACAGCCTCTACGAGCGGGCAGGCAACGCCTCCGCGTCAGGCACGGCGGCCGTGCCCGGTCAGCAGGACGGCGGCGGCCCCGCGTCCGGTCCGCCCGGCGGCAGGCGCGGCGGCGGCCAGGGGAAGCGCACCAAGCGCCGGAGATTCCGCGCGCTGCGCTGGGTCTCCGGGGTGCTCTCGCTGCTGATCCTGGGCACGGCGGGCGCGGGCTACCTCTACTACCGGCACCTCGACGGCAACCTCCGCAGCGACTCGCGCGCCGGCTCGGACTCCGGGGTGGAAAGGCCCAAGGCCAACGCGGCCGGGCAGACCCCGCTGAACATCCTGCTCATCGGCTCCGACAGCCGGGCGAGCGACGCCAACGTGAAGCTCGGCGGCGGGAGGAACCTGCGCGCCGACCCGCCGCTCGCCGACGTGCAGATGCTGCTGCACGTCTCGGCCGACCGGAAGAACGCCTCGATGGTCTCGGTCCCCCGCGACACCCGCGTCGACATACCGGCGTGCAAGGACGCGAAGACCGGCCGCGCGTACCCGCCGACCAACGCCATCATCAACACGACCCTGGCCCGCGGCGGCCCCGGCTGCACCCTCTCCACCTGGGAGAAGCTGACCGGCGTCTACATCGACCACTGGATGACCATCGACTTCGCGGGCGTCGTGCGGATGGCGGACGCGGTGGGCGGCGTGCCGGTGTGCGTACGGGAGAACGTGTGGGACCGGCCGACGCCCGCGGCGCCCGGCGGCTCGGGCCTGAAGCTGAGGGCGGGCACCACCGACGTCAAGGGCGAACAGGCGCTCCAGTGGCTGCGCACCCGGCACGCCTTCGAGAGTGACCTGGGCCGCAGCAAGGCCCAGCACCTGTACCTCAGCTCGATGTTCAGGACGCTGAAGTCGCAGAACTACTTCGCCGGCCCGTCGAAGCTGACGGGCCTCGCGGAGGCGGGCACGAAGGCACTTGAGGTGTCCCAGGAGATCGGCTCCGTGAAGAAGCTGTTCGACCTGGGCATGCAGCTGAAGAACGTACCGGTGGACCGCATGACGATGGTGACCATGCCGACGGTCCCCGACCCGCGGTCCCCGGCCAACCACCTCGTGGTGAACACCGCGGACGCGCAGCAGCTGTGGTCCCTGCTGCGGGACGACGTGCCGTTCGACACGCACGGCAAGGCCGCTTCTCCCTCGTCTCCCTCGGCTCCCCCGTCCCCGGCGTCGCCGGACGCGCCCGCGCCGGCCGACGCGCCCGCGCGGACGGCCGTGAGCGTGCGCAACGGCACCGGCGGCGACCAGGCCCCGGTCTCCGGCCGCGCGGGCGAGGTCGCCGGGCTGCTCGCGGACCAGGGGTACGCGCGGGCCGCGGCCGACCGCGAGCAGATGCCGATGGACACCACGTCGGTGCTGTACCCGAGCGCGGGTCTCGAAGGCGACGCGCGGGGCGTGGCGAAGGCGCTCGGCCTCCCGTCGGACGCGGTGCGGCGCTCGGCGGACGTGTCGGGGGTGGTGCTGGTGGTGGGCGCCGACTGGCGGCAGGGCGGCGCGTACCCGAAGCACGTGAAGCCCGCGGCGGGTTCCGTCCCGGTCAGCGCGGACGCGGTGCACGGCGACGACAAGAGCGCGTGCATGGAGGTCTACCAGCCCTACCGGTGGTGAGGCGGCGGCGCGTCCGCCCCACCACGGCCCGGCGCCTCAGACGGCGGCCGGGTCCTTCGGCACGGCCGGCCTGCGGCTGGCGATGACGCGCCTGGCGAGGGAGCGCGGGCTCGTCAGGAAGCCGTAGCCCCAGGCCATGTGCATGGTGGCGAGGGCGACGGGGATCCGCACGCGGGAGCGCGCCGGCAGTCCCTTGCCCGCGGGCACGGAACCCGCGGCGATGGCGAGGACGTACGCCCCCGGCACCACGAACGCCCACGGGGTGACGGCCGCGCCGACGACGATGCCCGCGGCGATCGCGCACACCGCGACCGGCGGCGCCAGATAGCGCAGGTTGATGGAGCCCGCGTGGTAGCGGGCGACGACGTGGCGCCAACGACCGTAGTCCTTGTACTGCTTGGCGAGGGCGCGCACGGAGGGGCGGGGCCTGTACTGGACGCGCAGCTCGGGCGAGAACCAGATGGCGCCGCCCGCCTCGCGGATGCGGAAGTTCAGCTCCCAGTCCTGGGCGCGGATGAACTCCTCGTTGTAGCCGCCCTGTTGCTCCAACGCCTCGCGGCGGAACACACCGAGGTACACCGTCTCCGCAGGGCCCGCCTCGCCGCCGGTGTGGAAGACCGCGTTGCCCACGCCGATCCGCGACGTCATGGCGGCGGCGACGGCCTCCTCCCAGGGCGTCTCGCCCTCGGCGTGCATGATGCCGCCCACGTTCTGCGCGCCGGTCTCCTCAAGCAGCCGCACGGCGGTGGCGATGTAGTTCGGCGAGAGCATGCCGTGGCCGTCGACGCGGACGACGACGGGGTTCTTGGACGCCCTGATGGCCGCGTTGAGCCCGGCGGGGGTGCGGCCCGAGGGGTTGGGGACGGTCTGCACGCGGCGGCCGCGGCCGTCCGCCGCGGTCTCCCGCACGAGTTCGGCGGCGATCTCGTCGGTGCGGTCCCTGGACGGGCCGAGGGCGATCACCACCTCCATCTCACCGTCGTAATCCTGCTCCAGGATGTGCCGGACGGAGTCGCGCAGATGACGTTCCTCGTCGAGCACCGGCATGATCACGGAGACTGCGGGCGAGTGGTCAGACATGGGGTCCTTCGGGTCCTGATGCGGGACCTCGGCCGCGCGGGGCGCGAGGTCAGGAGCGCGGGGTGCGGGCGTCACGTTACCGCGAACGGGGGAACGGGAGGCGTGCCGCCCACCCGCGCGCGGGTGCCGCTGATCGTATGGGCCTACCGTTCCGCTGGTCCTGCCCTGTCCGCCGCCCGGCCGGCCGGCGGTCCGCCCCGCGGACCGCGCCGCCCGCCGAAGTCCCCGCGGAGGTATCCCGTGCCCACCCCGCCCCGGCCCCCTTACCGCCCCGAGCGCACCGGTGCCCGGCAGCGCCAGGTGCCGCGGCCGGGCACCTGCCGGGCGCCGGGTCTCGCGCAGCGCCGCGCGGGCGGCGTGACCGGGGTGCGGGTGC
>NZ_BAABEP010000063.1:23455-33583 GCF_039540215.1 Streptomyces tremellae | reverse complement strand
AGTGCTGCGACCGGGCCGGACGCCCCGACCGGGCCGGACGCCGACGCGCCCGCCGGCGAGCGCGCCCCGCGGCGTGCGCGCTCCGCCGCGGGCGGCTCAGCCTCCCAGCGCACCGGCGGCGACGCGCCCTGGCACCGCCACGTCGGCCCGGAGGCGAACGCCGAGGCGGCGGACGAGCGCCGCGCCCCGGCCGACGACAGGGGCGACAACCCTGAGGGGCGGGGCGACGAACGTGACGCAGGCGACGGCCGGGATGCCGGGGACCGTCGGGGCGCCGGAGACGGGTCCGGCGCCGGAAGCGGCCGGGAGCCGCGCGACGGTCAGGGCGGTGCGGGCGACGGTCAGGGCGACGGTGGCCGGGGTGGTGAGGCCGGGTGAGTGACGCGCTCGACATCGTGCTGCGGCTGGTCGCCGTCTTCGTGGCCTTCCTCGTGCTTCCGCTCCTCGTCGGCCAGGCCGAGCACAAGGTGATGGCCCACATGCAGGGCCGCCTCGGCCCCATGCACGCGGGCGGCTTCCACGGATGGGCCCAACTGGTCGCGGACGGCGTGAAGTTCGCGCAGAAGGAGGACATCGTACCGGCCGAGGCCGACCGGCGGATCTTCCAGCTCGCGCCCGCCGTCGCGCTGCTGCCTTACCTCCTCGTCCTGCTGGTGATCCCGGTCGGGCCCGGCGCGAACGCCGTGGGACAGGCGGTCGACGCCGGCCTCTTCTTCGTCCTCGCCGTCATGGGCGTCGGCGTGCTCGGCTCGCTGATGGCCGGCTGGGCTTCCGCCAACAAGTTCTCCCTGCTCGGCGGCTTGCGCACCGCCGCGCAGCTCCTCGCCTACGAGGTGCCGATGCTGCTCGCCGCCGCCTCCGTGGCGATGGCGGCCGGCACGGTCTCGCTGACGGGCGTGCTCGACGCCTTCCACTGGTGGTGGGTGCCCTGGCAGATCGTCGGCGGGCTCGTCTTCTTCGTGTCGGGGCTCGCGGAGCTCCAGCGCCCGCCCTTCGACATGCCCGTCGCCGACTCGGAGATCATCTTCGGCGCGTACACCGAGTACACGGGGCTGCGCTTCGCGCTGTTCCTGCTCGCCGAGTACGCGGGCATCGTCGTGCTCTCCGGGCTGACCGCCGTCCTCTTCCTCGGCGGCTGGCACGGCCCGTTCGGCGCGGACGGGCTCGGCTGGGTGTGGACCCTGCTGAAGACCGCCGTGCTCGCGTTCGTCGTCATCTGGCTGCGCGTCAGCTACCCGCGGCTGCGCGAGGACCAGCTCCAGAAGCTGGCCTGGACCGTCCTCATCCCGCTCGCCCTCGCTCAGATCGCCCTCACCGGCGTCGTCAAGGTCGTGATCAGCTGATGTCCCCGATCCCCGGCAGCGGGCTCGCCAAGGGCCTCGCCGTCACCCTCCGCACGATGACCCGCAGGACGGTCACCGAGCAGTACCCCGAGGCGCTGCCCGAACTGCCGCCCCGCAGCCGGGGCGTCATCGGCCTCTTCGAGGAGAACTGCACCGTGTGCATGCTCTGCGCGCGCGAGTGCCCCGACTGGTGCATCTACATCGACTCCCACAAGGAGACGGTGCCGCCCGCCGCGCCCGGCGGCCGCGAGCGCAGCAGGAACGTCCTCGACCGCTTCGCCATCGACTTCGCCCTGTGCATGTACTGCGGCATCTGCATCGAGGTGTGCCCCTTCGACGCGCTGTTCTGGTCCCCGGAGTTCGAGTACGCGGAGACCGACATCCGCGAGCTGACCCACGAGCGCGACAAGCTCCGCGAGTGGATGTGGACCGTGCCGGAGCCGCCCGTGCTCGACCCGCACGGCGAGGAGCCCAAGGAACTCGCCGCCGCGCGCAAGGCCGCAGACCGCCTCGCCCAGCAGGAGGCCGCCGCCCGCGCCGACGACGCCCCGGCCCCTGGGGACGCCCCGGCCCCTGGGGACGCCCCGGCCCCTGGGGACACTCCGGCCCCTGGGGACACTCCGGCCCCTGGGGACACTCCGGCCCCTGGGGACACTCCGGCCCCCGGGGACACTCCGGCCCCCGGGGACGCCCCGGCCCCCGGGGACGCCCCGCGCGGTGAGGGGGACGGCGCGTGAACCCGCTCGCAACCGCGGCCCCCGCCGCGCTCGCCGCCGGGTCCCGCGCGGCCCACGGCTTCCTCTCCCCGACCGGGGTCGAGGTGGTGTTCCTCCTCGTGGGCGTCGTCACCCTCGGCGCGGCGCTGGTGACCGTCACCACCCGCCAGCTCGTGCACGCCGCGCTCTGGCTGGTGGTCGCGCTCGGCGGCCTCGCCGTCGAGTACCTCCTCCTCACCGCCGAGTTCATCGCCTGGGTGCAGGTCCTGATCTACCTCGGATCCGTCGTCGTCCTCCTCCTCTTCGGCCTGATGCTCACCAAGGCGCCCATCGGCCGCTCGCCCGACGCCGACTCGGGCAACCGCGTCGGCGCCCTGATCGTCGCCGTGGCCGCCGCGGCCACCCTGGTCTGGGTCGTCACGGACGCCTTCCGCGCCACCTGGATCGACCTCGGCGCCGCGGGCGGCTCCACCGAGGTGACGGGCCAGGCCCTCTTCCAGCACTGGGTCCTGCCCTTCGAGGCGCTCTCCGTGCTGCTGCTCGCCGCCCTGGTCGGCGCCATCGTCCTCTCCCGCAGACGCGCCCCCCAGGACCCGGCCGGCCCCCGCCCCGCCCCCCCGGAAGCGGCCCCCGGCACACGGCCGGACGGCGGGACACCCGGCGCCCAAGGCGGCGCCCCCGCAGGGACGCACGACACACAGGGCGCCCGAGGCATCGCCCCCGGCGCCGCACGTGGCCGCGCGCAGGGCAGGCCCGCGTCCGGGCCGGACACGGGGGAGCGGCAGCGCTGATGCATCTCGTCTATCCGGCCGTCCTCGCGGTCCTCCTGTTCTGCACCGGCGTGTACGGCGTACTCGCCCGGCGCAACGCGATCCTCGTCCTGATGTCCGTCGAGCTCATGCTCAACGCCGTCAACCTCAACCTCGTCGCCTTCGACGCCTGGCTGCGCGACACCCTCCACGCGGGCCAGGCGCTCACCCTCTTCGTCATCGCCGTCGCCGCGGCCGAGATCGGCATCGGCCTCGCCATCGTGCTGATGGTGTACCGGGCCCGCGGCACCGCGGACGTCGACCGGCTCCGCGACACCTCGGAGCCCGCGATGGACCACGACCCGGACGGCACCGGCCGCCCCGCGCCCGCCGGGGCGGGCGGCACGGCACCCGCGCACCCAGTCGACCCAGACGACCCCGCCGGACCCGCGGCGACGAATGCCGAGGCCCCCGCGTGAGCACCACGACCCTGGCCGTACTCGTCCCCCTCCTCCCGTTCCTCGGCGCCGCGCTCGGCCTCCTCACCGGCCGGGCCGCGCCCGGCTTCGCCCGGCCGCTCGCCGTGCTGCCGACGCTGCTCGCTGCCGTCCTCGCCGTCCTCGTCGCGGCCCGCCTCGGCGGCGGCGCGGGCGCCGGGGTGCCGCCGCTCGACGCGGCCACCCGGCTCACGCCCACCGGCTCCGTGCCCGTCGACCTGTCCCTGCACATCGACGGCTTCGCCGCGCTCGTCGCCGTCCTGGTCGGCGTCGTCGCGACCTGCGTGCAGCTCTACTCGACCGGCTACCTGCGCGACGATCCCCGCTACCCCTCCTACGCCGCGCTCGTCTCCCTCTTCACCTCCGCGATGCTCCTCGTCGTCTACTCGGGCGACCTCATGGTGCTGCTGGTCGGCTGGGAGGTGATGGGCGTCTGCTCGTACTTCCTCGTCGGCCACTACTGGGAGACGCCCGAGGCGCGGGCCGCGTCGATCAAGGCGTTCCTCGTCACGAAGCTCGGCGACGTCCCCTTCCTCATCGGCCTCTTCCTCGTCGCGGACGACGCGGGCAGCTTCCGCATCACCCGGATCCTCGACACGGCCACCCACGGCGGCCTGCACCACCCCACCCTGGCGGCGCTGCTCCTCCTCGCCGGGGTCGCGGGCAAGTCCGCCCAGTTCCCCCTGCACACCTGGCTGCCCGACGCGATGGCGGGCCCCACGCCCGTCTCCGCGCTGATCCACGCCGCGACCATGGTGGCCGCGGGCGTCTACCTCGTGGCCCGGCTCCTCCCCGTCTTCACGGCCTCCACCGCCGCGCTCGTCGTGCTCGCCGTCGTCGCCGCCGTCACGATGACCGGCTCGGCGCTCGCCGCGCTCGCCCAGGACGACATCAAGCGCGTCCTCGCGTACTCGACGGTCGGCCAGCTCGGCTACATGTCCGGCGCCCTCGCCCTCGGCGACCGGGACGCCGCCGTCTTCCACCTCCTGTCGCACGCCGCCTTCAAGGCGCTCCTCTTCCTCGGCGCGGGCGTCGTCATCCACGCGGCGGGCACCAACTCGCTCGCCGCCATGTCCCGCATGGGCGGCCTCGCCCGCCGCATCCCCGACGCCTTCTGGACCATGACGCTCGGCCTGCTCGCCCTCGCCGCCATTCCGCCTTTCGCGGGCTTCTTCTCCAAGGAGTCGGTCCTCGGCGCCGCGGAGAACGCCGCGCTCGGCGGCTCGGCGCCCGCCTCCTCCGTCTCCGCAGGCCACGGCGTGTCCGCCGCGCCGGCGATCGGCCACGCCGCGTCCACCGCGATCGGCTGGACCGTCCTGCTCGCCGGGCTCGCCACCGCCCTGCTGACCGGCGCCTACGCGGCCCGCCTCTGGCTGCTCGCCTTCCGCGGCCGGGGCGCCCCCGCCCCCGACCACGGCCAGGGGCCCACCGTGATGAACGCCGTGCTGTGGGTCCTCGCCGTGCCGACCGTCGGCTTCGGCGTCCTCGCCCGGCATCTCGGCGGCTGGTTCGACGGGCAGCGGCTCACCCCCGCACTCAACACCTCCGTCCTCGCGACCGGCGTCGCCCTCGTCGGCGCGGGCGCCCTCCTCGCCGCCTGGCGCCGCACCGCCCCGCGCACCGCCGCGACCCCGCTCGGCGCCGTCGCCGCCCACCCCGAGGCCGAGCCCGCGCTCTCCGAGGCCGAGGCGATCGCCGCCCACCCCCTCGCCTACGGCGACATCGCCGACGCCCCCGACCCGGCAGACCCGGGCCGGCTGCTGCTCGGGCCGCTGCACCGGCACGCCGCCGCGGGCTTCCACCTCGACGCGCTCTACGACCTCGCCCTCGTGCGGACCGTCAGGGCCGGCGCCGTGCTCGTCCGCTTCCTCGACCGGGAGGTCGTCGACACGTACGTACGGGGCGCGGGCGGCGCGCCGCGCAGGCTCGGCGCCGCCGTGCGCAAAACGCAGACGGGCAACGTGCAGTCCTACCTGAGCGCGCTGATCGCGGGCTCCGTCGTGCTGGCGATCGCCGCCGTACTCGTCGCAGCGGGAGCGTGAGCCGTGCTCGATATCAACGAATCCGTGATGAAGATCCTGCTCGCCGTCGTCGTGGCGGGACCCCTCGTCGGCGCGGGCGCCGCGCTCCTGCCCGCGCCCCCCGGGCTGCGCGGCCCAGGCCCGGAGAAGGCCGTGCTGCGCCACGGCGTGATCGTCACCGGCGCCGTCCTGGCCGCCGCGATCGCCCTCGCCCTCGGCTTCGACCGGCACCACGCCTCGACCATGCAGGCCACGACGGACGTCAGCTGGATCGCGGCGATGAACGTCCGCATCCACCTCGGTATCGACGGCATCTCCCTCCCCCTTCTGGTGCTGACCGCCCTGCTGACCTTCCTCTGCGCCCTCTACAGCTACCACCGGCCCCCGAAAGGCCCCGGTGCGAAGGGCTTCGTCGCCCTCCTCCTGCTCCTGGAGTCCGGCACCCTCGCGACCTTCGCCGTCCTCGACCTGATCCTCTTCTTCCTCGCCTTCGAGACGGTGCTCGTCCCCATGTACTTCCTGATCGCCCGCTGGGGCGGCGACGAGGGCGTGGCCGGGGGCCGGCAGGCGGCCGCCTGGAAGTTCGTCCTCTACACCGTCCTCGGCTCGGTCGTCATGCTGCTCGGCCTGCTGCTGATCGGACTGCGGGCAGGCACGTTCGACATGGTGGCACTCGCCACTGACAACGGCCGGGGCCTCAGCACCTCCACGCAGGTCATCGCCGCTTTGGCGATCGGGCTCGGCCTCGCGGTGAAGACTCCGATGTGGCCGCTGCACAGCTGGCTGCCCGACGCCCACACCGCGGCCCCGACCGTCGGCTCCGTGCTCCTCGCGGGCGTGCTGCTGAAGATGGGCACGTACGGCTTCGTGCGGATCGTCCTGCCGGTCGCCCCGCACGGCATGCACACCTTCGCGCCCTACCTGGCCGCGTTCGGCGCCGTCGGCGTCGTCTACGGCTCGCTCGCCTGCCTCGCCCTCGTACGGCAGGGCGCGGGCGGCGACCTGAAACGCCTGATCGCCTACTCGTCCGTCGGCCACATGGGCTTCGTGCTCCTCGGCATCGCCTCCATGACCCCCACGGGCGTCAACGGCGCGCTGTTCGCGAACATCGCCCACGGCCTCATCACCGGCCTGCTGTTCTTCCTGGTCGGCGCGGTGAAGGACCGCTACGGCACCGCCGACCTCGACACCCTCGCCGGGGCCACGGGCGCCGCGCTCTACGGCCGCGCGCCCCGCCTCGGCGGCCTCCTCGCCTTCGCCGCAGTGGCCTCCCTCGGGCTGCCAGGACTCGCCGGGTTCTGGGGCGAGATGCTCACGATGTTCGGTGCGTTCCGGCCCGCCGCCGGGCTCAGCCGCCCCACGTTCCTCGTCTTCATGTCCCTCGCCGCGTTCGGCACACTGCTGACCGCCGCGTACCTGCTGTCCGTCGTGCGGCGGGTCTGCATGGGCGCACGGCACGCGGAGGGCGCGCCCGGCGGCGCGGTCGGCGCCCCGGTGCCGCACCTGCCCGACGCGCACGGCTACGAGCTCGCTGCCTGGAGCCCGCTCGTCGCCCTGACCGTGCTCGCCGGGCTGTGGCCCGCCGTACTGCTCGGCCTGTCCGACCCGGCCGTCCACCGGCTCCTCGCGAAAGGCGCGTCATGACCGCGGGACACCTCGTCCAGTCCGTCGACTGGCTCGCCGTCGCGCCGCCCGCGATCACCGCGGCCGCCGCGCTCGCCGTCCTCGTCGCCGACCTCTTCCTCGGGGAGCGCCGGAGGCCGCTGCTCGGCGCCGTCTCGGTGGCGGGACTCGCGCTCGCGCTGCTGTCGCTGCTGCCGCTGCGCGCGGGCGACCGCAGCACGTTCTGCCTGGCGGGCGGCGCGGGCCAGGGCCGCGTGTGCAGCTACACCGCCGACCACTTCACCCTCGTCGTCCAGCTGCTGGTCCTCGGCGGCGCGCTCCTCACGGCGCTGCTCTCCATGCCCGGCCGGGCCCCGCACGCCCCCGGGCAGGACGGACTGCCGGGCGAGTACTGGTTCCTGCTGCTCGCGTCCGCCTCCGGCGCGGCCCTGCTGCCCGCGTCCCGCGACCTCGCGACGCTCGTCGTCGCCCTTGAGGTCGCCTCGCTGCCCGCGTTCGCCCTCGTCGGCATCCGGCGCGGCGACCGGCTGTCGGCCGAGGCCGCGCTCAAGTTCTTCCTCTCCTCCGTCACCGCGACCGCCGTGATGCTGCTCGGCGTGAGCTTCGTCTACGCGGCGACCGGCACGCTCCACCTCACCGCCGTCGCCGACGCCCTCCCGCACGTGCCGGGCCGACTCCAGGTGCTCGCGAAGACCGGCGTGCTGCTCACCCTCGTCGGCTTCGCCTTCAAGACGGCGGCGGCGCCGTTCCACTTCTGGGTCCCCGACACCTATGTCGGCGCGCCGCTGCCGATCGCCGCGTACCTCTCGGTCGTCAGCAAGGCCGTCGGCTTCTCCGGCCTGATCCTCGTCGCGGTCGTCGCCTTCCCGCCGTACGCGCACCTGTGGGCGCCCGCCCTCGCGGTGCTCGCCGCCCTCACCATGTCCGTGGGCAACGTCGCCGCGCTGCGCCAGTCGCACGACCGCGCCCGCGGCGCCGTACGCCTGCTGGCCTGGTCGTCCGTCGCCCAGGCCGGTTATCTGCTCGTGCCGATCGCCGCCGCCGGATACGCCGGGCAGCGGGCCGTCGGCTCGACCGTCGCGTACGCCCTGATGTACGCGGCCGTGAACCTCGGCGCCTTCGGGGTGGCCGCGCTGGTGGCCCGTACGAGCCCGCTCAACCGGCTCGCCGACTACCGCGGCCTGTACGCGCGCCGCCCCGCCGCGGCGCTCGCGCTCGCCTTCTTCCTGCTCTGCCTGGCCGGCCTGCCGCCCGGCGTGATCGGCCTCTTCGCCAAGGTCACGGTCTTCTCCTCGGCCGTCGACGCGGGCCTCGGCTGGCTCGCGGTCGTGATGGGCGCCAACGTCGCCTGCGCGCTCTACTACTACCTGCGCTGGACGGCGCTCCTGTTCCGCGCCGAGCCGGGGACGGCCCCCGGGCCGGGCGCCGCCGTCTCCGGCACGGCCGCGGCCCCCGCGCGGCCCGCGGCACCCCGTGCCCCCGGGCCCGTGGTGGCCGCGGTCGCCCTCGCCGCCGTCGCGGGCGTCGCCCTGTCGGGCGCACCGCAGCTCGTCCTGAGGTTCACCGGCATGAACCTTTTCTGACCGGGAGCCGTGTCAGCCACCGGGGCCGCGACACCGGGGGCGGGGCCGGAAACCGCGCCCGGTTCCCGGCCGGGGAGGCCGGGAACCGGATCCCCCCGTCTGGCGTTGACCAGTACGGAAGGGTCCACTTGTAGTGAAGTGGAGCAGCAGCAAGCGAAGGGTTCCCCTGCCGCACGACTTGGAGGGCCTACCGTGCACCGCCGGCACAACGGGCTGAGGACCGCCCTACTCCTCGGAGGACTGTCCGCACTCATCATCGTCATCGGCAGCTTCTTCGGCCGTACGGGCCTGATCGTCGCTGTCCTCGTGGCGCTCGGCACCAACGCGTACGCGTACTGGAACAGCGACAAGCTGGCGCTGCGCGCCATGCGCGCGCGCCCCGTCAGCGAGTTCGAGGCCCCCGAGCTCTACCGGATCGTCCGCGAGCTGTCGACGGCGGCCCGCCAGCCGATGCCCAGGCTGTACATCTCGCCGACCCAGGCGCCCAACGCGTTCGCGACCGGGCGCAACCCGCGCAACGCCGCGGTGTGCTGCACGGAGGGCATCCTCCAGATCCTCACCGAGCGCGAGGTGCGCGGCGTGCTGGGGCACGAGCTCAGCCATGTCTACAACCGCGACATCCTGATCTCGTCGGTCGCCGGGGCGCTCGCCTCCGTGGTGATGTTCCTGGTCAACTTCGCCTGGCTGATCCCGATCGGCAGGTCGGACGACGACGAGGGCCCCGGCATCGCGGGCTTCCTGCTGATCATGCTGCTCGGTCCGCTCGCCGCGACGGTCATCCAGCTCGCCGTCAGCCGCTCCCGCGAGTACCAGGCGGATGCCTCGGGCGCCCAGCTCACCGGCGACCCCGGGGCCCTTGCGAGCGCGCTGCGCAAGCTGGACGCGGGCACCAGGCAGCTCCCGCTGCCCCCGGAGCCGCGCCTCGAAACGGCGAGCCACATGATGATCGCGAACCCGTTCCGCCCGGGGGAGGGCGTCTCCAAGCTGTTCTCGACCCACCCCCCGATGGCCGAACGCATCGCCCGGCTCGAACAGATGGCAGGTCGCCGCCCATGAAGACCATCCTCAACATCATCTGGCTCGTCCTCTGCGGCTTCTGGATGTTCCTCGGCTATCTCGCCGCCGGTCTCGTCCTGTGCGTCACGATCATCGGCATCCCGTTCGGCGTGGCCGCGTTCCGGATCGGCGCGTACGCGCTGTGGCCCTTCGGCCGTACGGCGGTCGACCGGCCGACCGCGGGCGCGGGCTCCTTCATCGGCAACGTCCTGTGGGTGATCCTCGCCGGCTGGTGGCTCGCGCTCGGCCATGTCTTCACGGGCATCGCACTGTTCGTGACGATCATCGGCATCCCGCTGGCGCTCGCCAACTTCAAGCTGATCCCGCTGTCGCTGATGCCGCTCGGCAAGGAGATCGTCCCCACGGACCAGGCGTTCGCCCAGACCCGCTGGTGACCGCCGGGGCGGGCCCGGTCCGCCCCGGCCCTCCGCCGTGGCCGCCCGGCGGAGAGATGGTCAGTGCCCCCGTCCACGATGGTCACGAGAGGTTCACCGGCGCCGCGCAACCGCGCGGCGCCCGCTTCGCGTCTCCACCAGCGGC